>DATLOI010000063.1:0-43656 GCA_035536295.1 Casimicrobiaceae bacterium | reverse complement strand
GGGTTGGCACGATAATCTGGCGCTGGTGTCGCCCAGTGTCTCGAACGTGGGAAGGACCACGTCCATCGCCCCTGGTCTAACCATCATCCAGATTTCGTGCCAACGCGCTCCACGTAACTGGGTCAGAGCCTCCTTATGCCTTTTTCGTCGTAACGAGCTTGTCGAGTTGTGCATGGATTTCCTTCTCGATGACGGGCTTCAAAGGCGTAAGCAGCAGGCCAAGCCGGACGTCCAGCGAGATCACGTCTTTGCCGACGTGCATGCGCCCCGACACACCGGGCCGCTTGAAGTCGACGTCATCACCACTCCACGCGTAATCGAGCTCGAATCGCTTGCGTAAATCGGTCGCGATGCGCTCGGCGACATCCTTCGCCTTCCTGTGCGTCATCGCATGCTTTTTCGCGATCGAGATCGTCGGCATGGTGGTGGGGTTTCGTGTTCGAACGGGCCAGTATAGCGATGCGTAGTCGAGCCTCCGACGCGCGGCACCGTGACGCTGCGATGGATGCTTCGGAAGCGGCGGCACAGACTATTCGACTGCGGATTGGGCCGCGACGAAGGGAATCACATGGCAAACAGCTCGCTCGAACACACTGGAGAAACCCCACCGACACAAGGCAAGGGCCACGGCACAGCGGCGCTAGGGCCGAGCGATTCGACCGATAGCGGCAGCGACATCCAAGGCGGCAAGGGTCTCAATCGCGACGGCGGCCTTTTCAAATCCTCAGGAACCACGTCCGACCCGGACGTGGACGGCGAAGGCGCGAACGCAGGTGCCGACATCGGCGATGCCAATCTCGACAGCGATTCGGATCGCAATGGCACCGGCGAGCGCGCCGCGGCGGGCCGCGATTCGACGCTGCCAAACGACCAGATCCTGCATGACACCGAAAGCGACGAAGTGGTCGACGGCGATTCAATCGGCGACGACGTCGATCGCGAAGAGCCGCTACGTGATCAAGCGTCGAATGACGTCGAGCGCGAGTCGATCAGCGAAAACGGCGATCGCGCTCGGCGCGACGACACGTCGCACTGAAGCAAACAACGGAGGCGCGCTCGCGTCGCTACGTGCGAAGCGCGCCTCGTCGTGGAACTTTAGTGCGGTTGGGGATTGAGCAGCGGTCGCGTGCTGGGCGTGCTCGTCGTTCCCGTCGCACCCGCGCTCGATTGCGTCGAATCCGTTGTGGACCCGTCGAGCTGCTTCAGCTCACCGGTCACCGTGCCGCCCTCGGCGACAACGAGCTTCCCGTAGCGCACCGTGCCGGTCACGCGGCCCGTCGCATGCACGACAAGCTTGCTGCGCGCCGTCAACTCGCCGGAGAAATCGCCGTGGATTTCGGCGATGTCGATGATCGCGGTTCCGTGCAGCTTGCCCGGCTCACCGATCTCCATCACCTTGCTGTTGATCGTCGCATCGACGTTGCCCTCGATGACGATAACGTCGCAATTGCTGATCTCGACGCCTTTGAGGTTGATGTTCGGCCCGATTGACAGCTTGCTGCCTTTGGGGGCTTCGCCGGCCGATTGGGCTGCATCGGCGGCCGGCGCGGGTGTAGGGCTGCTGGTGCGCGGCGGTGTGTTGTTGGCGAATGTCGACGAGGGCATCGTCGGGTTCGCGCCCAGGGGATTTGGACGCGGGACAGGCTTCTGGTCTTTGGCGGTGGGTTCGGGCATGCGATCGTTTCGGTTGAAGTTCAACACTGGGTCCTCCGGGGCGCGCACGAACGAAATGCCGCCCGTGCATGACGCCGTCATGGTCCGCTGTTTACCCGGACTGCGCAAGGGGTTCTGCGTAATTTGGCACGACGAGAAGAAGCTCCGCCTACGGGGCGGCCCGAATGTCAGCGCTTCGCCGATCAATCCACGGTGGGCTTGACGAAACCGGGGCCAGCCCCCAACATACGCTTGCTTCAAACGACCGTTTGAATATTGAAAGGCGTTCGGTGACCCGAAAAACCCAGCGCGACATGGTTCGCAAAGCCGCAACCGCCCGCGGCGTCGTCGATATAGGCGCCGCACGCGCAACCAAGCAACGCATCCTGGACGTCGGCGAAGCGCTGTTCATGGAACACGGCTTCGAGGCGACCAGCCTGCGCGCGCTGACGGCCGCGGCGAAAGTGAACCTCGCGGCGGTCAACTATCACTTCGGCAGCAAGGAAGAGCTCTTCGAAGCGGTACTGACACGCAGGCTGGATCCGATGAACCAGCGCAGGCTCGCGTTGCTTGACGAGCTCGAAGCGAATTCCGCGGGCGGCGCGATTTCGTGCGACCGGATATTGGCCGCGCTGTTCCTGCCTGCGCTCGAGCTTGCGCGCGACCCTGAGCGCGGCGGCACGAACTTCCTGCGGCTTCTTGGGCGCGCGTACGCCGATCCTGCACCCTTCATTCGTCAATTTCTGTCCGAGCAATACGCGCCGATGATTCAGCGCTTCAAAGCAGCGTTCGGCAAAGCGTTGCCCGAGCTTCCCAAGCGCGAGCTCTCGTGGCGCCTGCACTTCATCATGGGCGCGCTGTCATACACGCTTGCCGGCACCGATGCGCTGAAGCTCATCGCCGAGATCACCGCCAGCGAGCGCGGCAACGACGACGAGCTGTTGTTGCGCAGGCTCGCACCGTTCCTTCTCGCCGGTCTCACATCGCCTTTGGGCGAGCTCGGCGACCATGTTGAAAGGGTCGTCGCGAGGCGCGAGGTAACGCCGATGCGCCGTTCCGGGAGACAGCGATGATCTTCGCATTCTTGTTTGTCGTTGCAGTCCTGGTCGTGACGATCGTGCTCGCGTACGTCAACGCGCCCGGATTTGCATGGCTGATTTCATTCGCTGCGCTGATCGCGATCGCTGCCGTTGGTCAGGTGTTGCCGACGTGGCTGGTCATCGCGCTCGCAATCTCACTCGCGGCTGCCGTCGCAGTGCTGTTGATCCGGCCGGTTCGTCGCCGTCTCGTTTCCGCTCACGTGCTGCGGGGATTCAGGCGCGTGCTCCCACCGATGTCGCAAACCGAGCGCGAGGCGCTGGAGGCGGGCACCGTTTGGTGGGACGGCGAGCTATTCAGCGGGCGACCGAACTGGCGGAAGCTTCTCGACGTTCCGCGCGCGACACTTTCTGTTGAAGAGCAAGCGTTTCTCGACAACGAAGTCGAGACGCTGTGCGGCATGGCGTCCGACTGGGAGACGACCAACATCCACAAGGATCTGCCGCCGCAGGCCTGGCAATACATCAAGGACAATGGCTTTCTCGGGATGATCATCCCGAAGGAATACGGCGGGCTCGGCTTCTCGGCAACCGCGCATTCGGAAGTCGTGCAAAAGCTCTCGACGCGGACAGGCACGACGGCGGTAACGGTGCTCGTGCCGAATTCGCTCGGCCCCGGCGAATTGCTGCTGCATTACGGAACCGAAGCGCAGAAGCGCTATTACCTGCCGCGACTTGCGAAAGGGCTCGAGATTCCGTGCTTCGCACTCACCAATCCGACGGCGGGCTCGGATGCGGCGTCGATTCCTGACTTCGGCATCGTATGCTGGGGAGAATACGAAGGCAAACGCGTGCTCGGTTTGCGCGTGACATGGGACAAGCGCTACATCACGCTCGGCCCCGTTGCAACGCTGCTCGGCCTCGCGTTTCACGCGTACGACCCCGATCATCTCATCGGCACGCGCGAGGATATCGGCATCAGCTGTGCGCTGATTCCCACTGCACATCCAGGCGTGGTCATCGGTCGTCGTCACATGCCGCTCAATGCCGTTTTTCAGAACGGACCGAACTCGGGTCGCGATGTGTTCATTCCGATGGACTGGGTCATCGGCGGACAGGAGATGCTGGGCCGCGGCTGGCGCATGTTGATGGAATCGCTCGCGGCGGGACGCGGCATCTCGCTGCCTTCCTCGAACACCGGAATGGCGAAGCTTGCGGTGCGCGCGACTGGCGCTTACGCGCGCATTCGCCGCCAGTTCAAGACCGCGATCGGACGCTTCGAAGGCGTCGAGGAGCCGCTAACGCGCATGGGCGGCAACCTGTACATGATGGATGCAACGCGTCGCTTGACCGCGCGGGCGGTCGATCTCGGCGAGAAGCCCGCAGTGCTGTCCGGAATCGCCAAGCTTCACATCACCGAACGCACCCGCGAGGTGATCAACGACGCGATGGACATCGCAGGCGGCAAGGGAATTTGCATGGGACCGTCGAACTTTCTCGGCGCGGCGTACATGCAGATGCCGGTGTCGATCACTGTCGAAGGCGCGAACATCCTGACGCGAAGCCTGATCGTTTTTGGTCAGGGCGCGATTCGCTGCCATCCGTTCGTGCTGAAGGAAATGCTGGCCACGCGCCATGCCGACGGTGCCCGCGCGCTTTTCGCGTTCGATGCCGCCGTGTTCGGCCACTTGCGCTTCGCGCTCGCGAACCTGGCCCGCACGCTCGTGATGGGTCTCACCGGCTCGCATTTCGTGAGCGTGCCGGATGGCGTCGCGCCATCGACACGCCGTTATTTCCAGCAACTCACGCGCTTCTCGGCGGCGCTGGCGTTCCTGTCCGACGTGTCGATGGGAACGCTCGGCGGCGCGCTCAAGCGCAAGGAAAAGTTGTCCGCGCGGCTTGGTGACATCCTGTCGTTGCTGTATCTATGCTCGGCGACGCTGAAGCGCTTCGAGGACGATGGCCGCCCCGAAGCCGATGCACCGCTGATGCATTGGGCGATCTGGGACGCGATGTTCAAGGCGCAGAATGCTTTCGAGGGCGTGATCTCGAACTTCCCGAATCGCCTCATCGCGGCGCTTTTGCAGCGCATCGTGTTCCCGTTGGGACGCCCGTACGAAGTTCCCTCCGACCACCTCGGTCACGAAGTTGCCAAACTTTTGATCAACCCGTCGGAAACGCGCGATCGACTCACTTCGGGAATGTTCGTGCCTGCGCAGGCCGACGATCCGATTCGCGAGATCGAGCGCGCACTTGCGGCAACGGTCGTCGCCGAATCGATCGAAAGCAAGCTCAAGGACGCTGTGAAAGCCGGACGTCTCGAGGCAGTGAGCACGACCCCTGGCCAGCGAGACGAAACGCTCGAGCAGCGAGCGATCAAGGCAGGGATCATCGATTCCAAGGAGGCGCGCGCGTTGCAGGAACATCGTGAGCTCGTTGCTCGCGTGATTCGCGTCGACGACTTCGACCGTGATCTCGGCACGTCGCTTTTGCGCCCGGCCGGCAACGATGCGCAGTCGCCGGCGAGCGCGGCTGCGAATGCGGTCGAGCTACCCACCAATCGCGCGGTCGCCTGAAGGCGGACATGCAACAGGAACCGATCTACATCGTCGACGGCGCGCGAACGCCGTTTTTGAAATCGCGCAACAAGCCGGGTCCGTTTGCTGCATCCGATCTGGCGAGCGACGCGGGTCGTGCGCTTCTGATGCGCCAAGGCTTCGACCCGACCGTCGTCGATGAGGTAATTCTCGGTTGCGCAGCGCCGTCGCCCGACGAAGTGAACATCGCACGCGTCGCGTCGCTGCGGATGGGCTGCGGACACAAAGTGCCAGCGTGGACCGTGATGCGCAACTGCGCGTCGGGGATGCAGGCAATCGATGCCGCGATTTCGAGCATTCGCGCGGGTCGCAGCAACCTGGTGCTCGCCGGTGGCGTGGATGCGCTTTCGCGTGCGCCGCTCTTGTATTCGGACGCGATGGTTTTGTGGCTGTCGAACTGGTACGCGGCGAAGAGCTTCGGAAAAAAGGCTGCGCTCGCCGCGAAGTTTCGTCCCAGCTATCTAGCGCCGGTCATTGGCTTGATGAAAGGGCTCACCGATCCGATGGTTGGGCTCTTGATGGGGCAGACAGCGGAGAATGTCGCGTATCGCTTCGGCATCACGCGGGCGGAAATGGATGCCTACTCCGCGCGTAGTCATCAACGCGTGCTCGCTGCACAGGCAGCCGGCCGCTTCGCGCGCGAAGTGATTCCGCTCTACGATCGCAAAGGCACGCTCCACGCAGCCGATGACGGCGTGCGCGAGGATTCGACCCCCGAAAATCTCGCGAAGCTCAGGCCCTTTTTCGATCGCAAGTATGGCAACGTCACCGCGGGCAACAGCTCCCAGATCACCGATGGCGGCGTGTGGATGGTGATCGCGTCCGAGCGCGCGCTTGCGGAGCATCGACTTCAACCGCGCGCACGAATCGTCGACGCCGAATGGGCGGGCATCGATCCGGCGTACATGGGATTGGGTCCCGTTCATGCGGCCACGCCGATCCTGCAGCGCCACGGCCTTGCATTGAACGATCTCGATGCATGGGAGATCAACGAGGCGTTCGCCGCGCAGGTGCTCGGGTGCCTGCGCGCATGGGAAAGCGACGACTACTGCCGCGACGAGCTTGGCCTGCCCGCGGCGATGGGCACGCTCGATCAGTCGAAGCTCAACGTCGATGGCGGTGCAATCGCAATCGGTCATCCGGTCGGTGCGTCGGGCACGCGAATCGTGCTGCATCTCGTCGAGGTGCTCGAACGCAACGGCGGCAAGCGCGGGATGGCGGGTATCTGCATCGGCGGCGGGCTTGGCGGCGCGATGCTGGTCGAACGCACCTGAAGGATCGGCCGAAAGTAAACCCCTACTTTCGGCCGGCTGGGTTACCCGAGAATCGGTGGCAAAGCCACACGATTTTCGGCAGAACTGCGGAAACAACACGAGTGACGCGCACCAACCTGCCCTAACCTAGAGAGTGGCTATGCGACACTGGACATTGACTCGTGATCACGAAGGCCTTGCAACGCTGACATTCGACAAGGCAGACAGCAGCACGAATACGCTATCCGCCGACGTGATGGCCGAGTTCAACGAAGCGCTCGATGCGCTCGACCGCGAGCCACCGCGCGGACTCATCATCCGCTCGGGTAAATCGAGTGGCTTCATCGCCGGCGCGGACATCGACGAGTTCGGGAAGATTGCCAGCGAAGAAGCTGCAATCGCACTCGTCAAGCGTGGTTGGGATACGTTCGAGCGATTGGCGGGTGTTGGCTATCCAACGCTCGCGTTGATCAAGGGCTATTGCCTCGGCGGCGGGCTCGAGCTCGCCCTCGCGTGCACGTATCGCGTGGCTGTCGATGAACCGGACACGCGTCTCGGGCTCCCCGAAGTGCTGCTCGGCATCGTTCCTGCATGGGGCGGCGTCAAGCGTTTGCCCAAGCTCGTCGGCGGCCCGGCGGCGCTCGATCTCATGCTGGCGGGGAAGACCGTCGATGCGCGCAAGGCGAAAAAAATCGGCCTCGTCGATGAAGCGGTCCCCGCACGCATCATGGAGAACACAGCGCACGGTCTTCTGCTCAGCAAACCTGCACCACGGACGCTGTCATTGCCATTGGCCATGTCGTTGACGCCGCTCGGGCGCAAATTCATCGCGTCGCAGGCCGCGAAGCAAGTTGCGCGTCGTGCGCGTCGCGAGCACTATCCGGCGCCCTATGCCATCCTCGATCTGTTTGCGCGCTACGACGGAAATGCACTCGCGGTGCCCTCTGCTGATCCATCCTCGCTTGTTTCGCTCGTGCGCTCGTCGACGACGGCGAACCTCCTGCGCGTTTTCAAGCTCCAGGAACGCTTGAAGAGTCTCGGCAAGGAAGGCGGCTTCGCGGCGAAGCACGTGCATGTCGTCGGCGCAGGAACGATGGGCGGCGACATCGCTGCATGGTGCGCGATGCGCGGGCTCACGGTGACACTGCAGGATCAGGATGCGCAACGCATCGCTCCTGCCATGGCGCGCGCCGCGAAGCTTTTCGGCGAACGCTTGAAGGATGCGCGACGCGTTCGCGATGCGCTCGATCGCCTGATTCCCGATGTCGAAGGTCACGGTGTCGCGCGAGCCGATGTGATCATCGAGGCGATTTTCGAGAACGTCGAGGCGAAGCGCGCGTTGCTTGGAAGTGTGGAGAAGGGCGCCAAACCAGATGCGATTCTCGCCACCAACACGTCGAGCATTCCGCTCGAGGAGATCGCGACAGCGCTTGCCATACCATCGCGATTGATTGGACTTCACTTCTTCAATCCCGTCGCGAAAATGATGCTGGTCGAGATCGTGATCGGACGCGACACCGATCAACGCTGGATTGCACCCGCCGCTGCATTCGTGCGGCGCATCGACAAGCTGCCGTTGCCGGTGAAAAGCGCGCCAGGCTTCCTCGTCAATCGCATTCTGGCGCCGTACATGATGGAAGCGATGAGCGCGGTCGACGAAGGCATCGCGCCCGAGACGATCGACGAGGCCGCCCTCGCGTTCGGCATGCCGATGGGGCCGATCGAGCTCGCCGATACCGTTGGGCTCGACATCGCGGTGGCGGTCGGCAAGATGCTGCAAGGACGCGGCGAGTCGCCCAGGAAGCTGATGCAGCTTGTCGAAGCGGGCCATCTCGGCAAGAAAACCGGTCGCGGGTTCTACAGCTGGCAAAACGGCAAGGCGGTGAAGCAGGCGCCGCAAGCCGTGCCGATGGGACTTGCCGATCGTCTCGTCCAACCGTTCGTCGCCGAAGCGAAAGCGGCGCTGGACGAGGGTATCGTCAGCGACGCCGACCTGGTCGACGCCGGCGCGATTTTCGGCACCGGCTTTGCGCCATTTCGCGGCGGTCCGCTCAATTACTCCGGTGGCGCCACGGCGACGCCTCCCTCATACGAGCGAGAGGCCGTGGCGGTGGTGTAGCATTCTCGCCGTCGCGCGGGCCTTTGTCCTAAGGACGCAGGAGGGGTCGTGGAAAAGATCTGGTTGAAGAGCTATCCACGCGGCGTTCCCGCGGAAATCGACATCAACGAGTACGCGTCGGTGCGCGAGGTGTTCGAGGAGTCCTGCCAGAAGTATTCGGCGCGCCCCGCGTTCACCTGCATGGGCAAGTCGCTCACCTTCGCGGAGCTCGACACACTATCGTCCGCGTTCGGCGCGTGGCTGCAAGGCAACGGCTGCAAGAAAGACTCGCGCGTCGCCCTGATGATGCCGAACATCCTGCAGTATCCGATCTGTCTGTTCGGCACGCTTCGCGCAGGCTGCACGGTCGTCAACGTCAATCCGCTCTACACGGCGCGCGAGCTCGAGCATCAGCTCAACGATTCTGGCGCCGAAGTCATCGTCGTCGTCGAGAACTTCGCTCACACGCTGCAGGAAGTCATCGGGCGCACGAAAGTGCGGCAGGTCATCGTCACGTCGATCGGCGAGCTTCTGGGCCTCAAAGGCATCGCCGTCGATCTCGTGCTGCGAAAAGTGAAAAAGATGGTGCCGAAGTGGTCGCTCCCTGGCGCGATCCGGCTCTCCGACGCGCTCGCCGAAGGTCGCAAGCGCGCGCTTGCACGCGTGCCGATCGGACACGACGACATCGCGTTCCTGCAATACACGGGCGGCACGACCGGGGTTGCGAAAGGTGCGATGCTGCTCCATCGCAACATCGTCGCGAACATGCTGCAAGCCCGCGCATGGGTGAAGCCGGCGCTCGATTCGTCGCAGCGCGAAGTCATCATCACCCCGCTCCCGCTGTATCACATCTTCTCGCTGACGGCGAACTGTCTCGTCTTCATGTCGCTGGGTGCGGAGAACATTCTGATACCGAATCCGCGCGACATCCCCGGCTTCGTCAAGGTGCTCGGGAAGTACAGGTTCACGACGATCACGGGCGTCAACACCCTCTACAACGCGCTGTTGAACAATCCGGATTTCGCGAAGCTCGATTTCAGCTCGTTGCGGATTGCGCTCGGCGGCGGCATGGCGGTGCAGGAAGCGGTCGCGAAACGCTGGAAGCAAGTGACCAAGGTGCCCTTGATCGAGGCGTATGGGCTGACCGAGACCTCGCCCGCGGCGACGATCAATCCTTTCGACCTTCCCGATTTCAACGGCGCGATCGGATTGCCGATCTCGTCGACGGAGATCGAGCTTCGCGACGATTCCGGCAAGGCCGTGCCGCTCGGGCAGCCGGGCGAGATCTGCATCCGCGGTCCGCAGGTGATGGCGGGTTACTGGAACCGGCCCGACGAGACGGCGAAAGTCATCGACAAGGACGGCTGGTTCGCTACGGGTGACATCGGTGTCATGGACCCAACCGGGTTCGTTCGCATTGTCGATCGCAAGAAGGACATGATTCTCGTGTCGGGCTTCAACGTGTATCCGAACGAGATCGAAGGCGTGGTCGCAATGCACGAAGGCGTGCTCGAATGCGCTGCGGTCGGCGTGCCCGACCAGCACTCGGGCGAGGCCGTGAAGCTTTTTGTCGTACGCAAGAACGAGTCGCTCACTGCGGAGGAGTTGTTGAAGCACTGCCGCACGCACCTGACCGGCTACAAGGTCCCGCGCGAGGTCGAGTTTCGCAAAGACCTACCGAAGACGAACGTCGGCAAGATCCTGCGGCGCGAGCTGCGCGACGAAGCGAAGCGCAAGGCGGCGTGAACTTGCGCACGACGATTACGCGTTGAGCGTCCTGCTTCCGCAACGAGAGCCGGTGTTGCGCGTCGTGCCGATGCCGGCTGATGTGAACCAGCACGGCGACATTTTCGGCGGTTGGATCATGGCGCAGGTCGATATCGCCGGCGGGATTCCGGCTTCGCGTCGAGCGCGCGGCCGGGTTGCAACGGTCGCCGTCAATTCGTTCCAGTTCAAGGAGCCGGTGCTGGTCGGCGACGTCGTCACGTTCTTCGCCGAGATCGTGTCGACCGGGCGCACGTCGATCACCGTCGACGTCGAGGTCTATGCGACGCGAAATCCCGGGGAGCTGTCGAACGTCCGCGTGACGGAAGCGACGCTGACTTATGTTGCCGTCGGCGCCGATCGCAAGCCGCGCGAGCTTCCTGCGCAGTGATACCTGTGCGGCCAATGCGACACCCGACCGATCTTGCCCTGCAGCAATCCCATGCGCGAGCGAATGAGCGCGGGTCGCGCATGTATAGTGAAATCGCAACGATCTTCAAGCCGGCGCCTGATCGGCAAGGCTCGCAGCCGATCTGCCAACCCATCAAGGAGGAGTCATGAGATTTAAGTTTCGCCGCACCCGCCTGACTGCAGCACTCGTCGGCAGCGCCGCGGCGCTCGCGGGACCGTTGGCAACCGGCGCCGGCTTCGCGCTGCAGGAAAATTCGGCGAGCGGCCTTGGCAACGCGTATGCAGGTGGCGCTGCGGTCGCCGAAGATGCGAGTGCGGTCTGGTTCAATCCCGCCGGCATGGCGCGGATCGCCAATCGCGAAGTCCTGCAAGCAGCCCACATCATCGTTCCGTCGAACAAGTTCACCGATAACGGATCGACCTTGCCGTTCGGTCAGACAGTGCTCGGCGGGAACGGAGGTGACGCAGGCGGCTTCAACTTCGTGCCGAACCTGTACGTTGTCGTTCCCTACAACCAGCAGCTTACGTTGGGGCTTGGCATCAACGTGCCGTTTGGCCTGACGACCGAGTACAACAACGATTTCGTCGGTCGCTTTCACGGGATTCGCTCCGAGGTCAAGACGATCAACGTGCAGCCGTCGTTGTCCTGGCGCGTCAACAATCAGCTTTCGTTGGGACTCGGCATCAACTGGCAGCGGGTCGACGCGGATCTGACGAGCCAGGCGAATTATTCGGCGGCGATCGCGCAGGGTGCGCAACAGGCGGCCGCGGCGGGTCAGATTCCGGCGTCGCTCGTACCGACGATTCTCGGCGCGACGCGTGGCCTCGAATCGTTCGTAAGGGTCAAGGGCGACGACAATGCGTGGGGATGGAACATCGGCGCGCTCTACGAGATGACGCCGGATACGCGCTTCGGCGTTCACTATCGCTCGCGCATCAAGTACAAGGTCAGAGGCGACGTCGACTTCGACAATCCCGCGCTGCCGACGCTGCCCGCAACGCTCGCGCCGGTGGTCAACACGATCGCCAACGGTGTCAATCGCGCGCTGTTCGACGGCGACGTGCGCGCCGAAGTCGAGCTTCCGGAGATTGTCAACGTCTCGTTTTTCCATCGGCTGAACAACCGCTGGGACATCATGGGAGACATCCAATACACCGGATGGTCGTCATTCAAGGACCTGACGTTCATACGGGCCGAGGGCACCTTGCTTGCGACCACGCCCGAGAACTTCGACGACGTGTGGCGCTTCTCGCTGGGCGCGAACTACCGGCTCGACGATCGCTGGATGCTGCGCGGCGGTATCGCGTTCGACCAGTCGCCGGTCAACGATGTCGACCGCACGCCGCGACTGCCCGATTCGGATCGGACCTGGCTTTCGTTCGGCGCGCAATACAAGTTCTCGTCGCACCTCGTCCTGGACGCGGGCTTCACCTACATTTTCGTCAAGGACGCGAGCATCGACACGACCAACGGCGACGCGGCCCGGTTTGGCCGTTTGCGCGGCAATTACGAATCGAACGTCGTGATCGTATCGGCGCAGGCGGTGTATCGTTTTTGATCGCGCGGAAGGGAAGTGATCAACGCGCGGCCGGGTCCTCCCGGCCGCGTTGTCATTGGCGGTAGGGCTCCTATAAGAGGTCATCGATGCAGAAGCGAACGATCGTCGCAATAGCCATCGTGTTCTTCGCACAGGCTGCGGTGGCTGCCGAAGTGGGTGGCGTCAAGCTGGACGACAAAGTATCCGTCGGAGGGCGCGAGCTCGTGCTCAATGGCGCCGGCATTCGCACGCGGGCGATTTTCAAGGTCTATGTCGGCAGCCTCTACGTGCCCGTGCGCGCCACGACACTCGCTGCAGCGACGGGACAAAGCCCGCGTCGCGTACAACTCAATCTTTTGCGGAATCTGTCGGCCGACCAGCTCGTCGAAGCCCTGCTCGACGGATTGAAAGAGAACACGAGTGAGGCGGAATTCGCGGCGATCAAGCCGCAATCCGATCAGCTCGTCACGATCATGAAGTCGTTCGGCGACGCCAAAGAAGGCAGCGTCGTGACCATCGATTTCATCGACGGCGAGACGCGCATTGCCCAAAGCGGGCAGGCCAAAGGCGCAATTGCAGGCGAGCCTTTCAATCAGGCGTTGATGCGAATCTGGCTCGGTGACAAGCCGGTGCAGCCGGATCTCAAGAAGGCGATGCTCGGAGGCGGATGATGAGTGTGTCGTCCGAGCGTTGATGCCCGATTTCTGGCCATCCTGCGGCTATCGGCTACTGGCTCTGGGGAGCGACGGACGCCTGACGGTCACCGACGAGTTTTTGCGCGGCTTTCTCGCGCGTCCGGAGCTAGCACCAGTGCCCGAATCGAGCGCCGGTGAGCTTGCTATTCACGATGCCTTGTCGGCGCATCCACGGCGTGTCGTCACCAAACCCGAGCTTGCCGCGGTCGACGATGAGGATGCTCGCGACAACCTTCGCATCTGGCTTCGCTTTCGCGATCGACTGGTCGCTTCGGCATCGATCGAAGCGGCGTATGCGTCGCTGTTTCGCGGCGATGGCGTCGACGTGCCGCCGCTGTTCGTTCATCAACTGACACAGATCCTGCTGCGCCACATTCTCGGCAGCGACGCCGAACCGCTCGAGGCACGTGCGGCGGAGATGCTTTTTCGAACCCAGAAGATCGCCGTCACCGAAGACGGCAGCGTGATGGCCGCCGACGACGAGGTGATCGAGCTTCATGCAAGCACCGGCGGATTCGGAAGCCTCGGCGAGTTGTTGCGCAAGCAGTCGGTGCCCACGCGCTCACTCGATCTCGATGTGCTTGATTCGAGCAATGCGGCAATTTACTGGGAACGCGACGAGCGCCGCGACCTGTCGGTCAGTCTCAATCGGGGGCAACCTGCGCTCGATGCATTGTGCCGCGTGCTCGAAATGTGGATCGCGCACTTTCTCGCCGTCGAAGTGCGCATCGTTCCCGAGCGACGCATCGACGACGATCGCTGGGTCTGGCACGTCGGACTCGACGCCGAAGCGAGCGGCGTGTTGAACGACCTGTACAATCGTGTCGACGTCGACGAGGATCGCATGCGCCGGTTGTTGTGCTTGTTCCGGCTCGAATTCGCCGATCCTGCCGACATGCGACCGGCGATCGCGGGGCGGCCTGTCTATCTCGCGATGGCAATGGACGCCAACGCGCGGCTGAAGCTCAAGCCGCAAAATCTGATCCTCAATCTGCCGCTCGCGCGGCAGCAATGACGACGATGCAACGTTCGATCCTGATGCCGCTTGTCGCGGCCACGATGTTTTTGTTCGCGACGGTTACGCTTGCGCAAACCGCCGTGACCGGCCAATCCAAAGCACCCGAGCCATTGCCGACCAACGGGCCGTTGGCCGAGCTTGCGTGGCTCTCCGGATGCTGGCGGGGTGCTGTCAACCAGCGCGAGTTTCGCGAGCAGTGGCAGCCGCTGCGTGGCAATCTGCTGGTCGGTACGGGACACACGGTCAATGGTGCGGTCACGCAAGACTTCGAGTACCTTCGCATCGAGCTGCGTGCCGACGGGGTTTATTACGTCGCGCTGCCGTCGGGGCAAAAGGAGACCGCATTCAAGCTGGGCGAGCGCAAGACCGACGGCGCTGACACGATCTACACATTCACGAACCCTTCGCATGATTTTCCCCAGGCGATCATTTATCGTCGTGCCAGCGGTGGCTGGCTCTACGTGCACGTCGAAGGCAAGATCGGCGGCGAGGCGCGCAGCGTGATCTATCCGTTTCGCCGCATCGATTGCGAAGGCGGCGAGCTGATCGAGAAGTAACGGGCCGATGGAAAAGTCCGCAGCGCTCGTGAATTTCGAGCGCATGCTCGCCGCGGGCAAAGATAGTGCGTTGCTGCGCTTTTCGCTGGGCAACGAATACTTGAAGGTCGGTGACGCGTCGAGCGCATGCGAACACCTGGAGCGTGCAGTGGCGCTCGACCCCAATTACACCGCGGCGTGGAAGCTTTACGGCAAGGCGCTGGTCGCTGCCAATCGACAAAACGATGCGCTCGATGCGTATCGACGTGGCATCGACGTCGCCCGCGCCAAAGGTGACCGGCAGGCGGAAAGGGAAATGACGGTGTTCGCAAAGCGCATCGAGCGCGATTTTCCTTAAAACATCCCAAAAGCAATGCTCGAGCCTAAACCGCGCGGCTGACGATTGCCTCGACGCCTCGATTCGCCAGCTCGTCCGCGCGCTCGTTGCCCGGATCCGCGTTATGCCCGCGCACCCAATGCCAATTGATGCGGTGCCGCGCCGCGGTTGCTTCCAGTTCGCGCCACAATTCCGCGTTCTTCACGGGCTTCCTGTCGGAAGTCTTCCAGCCGTTGCGCTTCCAGCCGTGAATCCAGCTTTCGATTCCCTGCTTCACGTATTGCGAATCGGTGAACAACTCGACGTCGCTTGCGCGCGTCAAGCATTCGAGCGCGCGAATCACGGCGGTCAACTCCATGCGGTTGTTCGTCGTGGCAAGCTCGCCGCCGAAGATCTCCTTCTCGCGATTCCCCGCGATCAGTAGCGCACCCCAGCCGCCCACGCCGGGATTGCCCTTGCACGCTCCGTCGGTATAGATGACGACCGGCGCAGCCAAACTTTAGCGGCCTCGCCGCTCGGTCATCGTGAGCGTCTCTCTCGCGCGCGCATCGGGAACGAACGCGTGGCGACGCTCGCGACGCTGCTTTGCCGGAGTGATCACGCGCATTCCCTTCACGTTCTTCGTCGCCCGCAGGAAATACACGCCGCCGCCGATCGGCCACCAGCGATCGCCGGCGCGCTCGAAAAGGCCGCTTCGCGCGAGCAGATGCTCGCGCACGAACGGAGGCGCGTAGCAATCGAGGCGTCCACCGACGACGTCGAAACCGAGCAGCGTGAGCCAGTCCTTCATCCGGTAGAGCGCGATGAAATTGCCGTTCCACGGCGGCGTTTGCAGGCGACCGAAATAGCGCTTGGCGCCGAATAGCGAAAACGGATTGAAGCCAGCGATCACGATCTGCCCTTCCGGACGAATCACGCGATACGCCTCGCGCAACATGAGATGCGGATCGTCGGTGAACTCGAGCGCGTGCGGCATGACGATCAGGTCGATCGAGTTCTCCGGGAACGGCAGCCAATGCGGATCGGCAATGACGTCGGCGGGCGGATCGTAATCGAGCGTCCAGTGCGACGGTATGCGGCTTTGCGCAAGAAACGGCGCTTCGGGAAGCCCGATCTGCAGCGCATAAAACCCGAAGATGTCCGCGACCGTCTGATCGAAATACGCCTGCTCGCGCGCGAGCAGGTAATGACCGAGAGGCGTTGCGAGCCAATCGGTCAGCGTCGTTGACACGGGTGCGGGGGGGCTCGAAGATGCCTGCATGAGCACGATTATCCCGGTAGGCGCATTCACGGACAACTATGTGTGGATTCTGCGGCGCGGAGCGCAGGCGGTCGCCGTCGACCCCGGCGATGCGGCTCCCGTCGCCGCCTATCTCGAGCGCGAAAATCTTACGCTGACGGCGATCATCGCCACCCATCACCACAACGACCATGTGGGCGGCATCCCCGCGCTGGTCGGCCGCTGGCAATGCCCGGTTTACGGTCCGGCGCGCGAATCGATTCCCAACATCACGACGCCGCTTCGCGAAGGCGACCACGTGACGATCGACGCGTTGTCGATCGAGCTTCGCGTCATCGACATTCCGGGGCACACCGCGGGGCACGTTGCGCTCACCGGGGACGTCGGCGGTACACCTGCGCTGTTCTGCGGCGACACGTTGTTTGCGGCCGGCTGCGGGCGGCTGTTCGAAGGAACGCCCGAGCAAATGTGGTCGTCGCTGTCGAAGCTCGCCGCACTTGCGCCAGGCACGCGCGTGTACTGCGGGCACGAGTACACGCTTGCGAATCTTGCGTTTGCGACCGCGGTCGAGCCGACGAGCGGCGCATTACGCGAGCGCAACGGGCGGGAGCGTGCCAAGCGCGAGCGGGGCGAGCCGACATTGCCCTCGACGATCGGCGACGAGCGCGCAACCAATCCGTTCCTGCGCGTGCGCGAGCCGGAAGTGCGCGCCTCCGCGCAGGCGCAATCCGCGCTTCCGCTCGTCGGGGATGTTGCGGTGTTCGCAGCGCTTCGCGAGTGGAAAAACCGCTTCTGAAAGATAGCGAACCAATCGGACTGAACCGGGCTTCGAGTCGACGCTTGTCGCGTACGGGTTGACGCTATCCGGTGCGGCGCCTACCATCGCCCGACTTCCACGCGGCGCCCGCGGGCGTCAAAAGCGATCGACGAATTGCGGATAGCGCTCATCACCGCCGTTGCAACGTTCGTGCTTCTCGCAGGTTGTGCGACGGCACCCGTCCCGCCTCCTGTCGAGCCACCACCGGTTGCAATCGCTCCGGTGCCGGAGCCCGAACCACTTCCTGCGCTACTGGCGAACGACTCGAAGCCGATTGCGCGACTGACGCTTCCGCAACCGCTGTCCGAGTCGGCCCTGCTGGATCTCGAGCCGTTGCCGATGCCGGCCGAAGATTTATGGGACCGCATCGGGCGCGGTTACCGGGTACCCGACATCGATGGTCCGCTCGTCGAGAAATGGGAGCGCTGGTACGCCGATCGCCCCGATTACGTTGCGCGCATGGTCGAGCGGAGCCGCCGCTACCTCTATCACATCGTCACCGAAGTCGATCGGCGCGGCATGCCGCTCGACGTCGCGCTGCTGCCGATGATCGAGAGCGCTTTCAATCCAACGGCGCTGTCATCGGCGCGCGCCGCCGGCATCTGGCAGTTCATCCCTTCGACCGGTCGCCACTACGGCCTGCAGCAGAATTTCTGGTTCGACTCGCGGCGCGACGTCATCGCGGCGACCGAGCGTGCGCTCGATTACCTGCAGAAGTTGCACGGTGACTTCGGCGACTGGCAGTTGGCGCTCGCCGCTTACAACTGGGGCGAAGGCAACGTCCGTCGCGCATTGAGGCAGAACGAAACGCGCAAGCTGCCGCTCGAATACGTCGCACTCGCGATGCCCGACGAAACGCGCAACTACCTGCCGAAGCTGCAGGCGGTGAAGAACATCGTGCGCGAGCCGGAGAAATACGGTCTCGTGCTCGCCGACGTTCCCGACGCGCCGTACTTCAGCGCCGTGAAGGTCAGGCGCAAGATGGACGTCAAGCGCGCGGCGGAACTGGCCGAGATGCCCGAGGAACAATTCCTGGCACTCAATCCGCAACACAATCGACCGGTGATGGCAGGCGCCGACGAATTCACAATTCTGTTGCCAACCGACAAGGCGGAGCTTTTCGCGGCGAAGCTCGATCTTCACGATCAGCCGCTCGTCTCGTGGCAGGCGTATCGAATGAAGGAGAACGAGTCGCTGCCGACGCTTGCCGCGAAATTCGGCATGTCGCTCGAAACGTTGCGGGCGATCAACGGTATCGGCTCGCGCTCGCGAGTCCCGGCCGGGCATTTGCTCTTGGTGCCCGCCGAACGTCCTTCCAAAGCCGCCGATGCCTCGCTCGAGAAGGCGGTCTTCACCGCTGTTCCGCAGGGGCGCACCTTCTTTCACACCGTTCGTCGCGGCGAGACGCTGTTTCGCATCGCCGATCAGTACAAAGTCACCGCCGCCGAGCTGCGCGAATGGAACGGCCTTGCGCAGAATGCGATAGCCGTCGGACAACAGTTGCGGGTGACGAGCGACGTCGTGCGCGGGCGCTCGTCGCGCAGCGCTGTTGCGACCGGTGGCGCCAAGGCGGCCAAGCGTGGAAGTAGTGCGCCGGCGCACAAGATGCGACCAGCGGTCGCCACACCCGATCAAGCGAAGCACACGGCCCCGCGCCGCTGAGTCCTCTGAAATGCAAAACGGGCGGCGTTAAGGCTCGCCGCCCGTTTTTTCGTCGTCCGTCGCGTAACGCGTGCGACGGAATCGATCGAAGGCGAATTACTTCTTCTTCGCCCGCTTTTTTGCCGACTTCTTGGCGGAGCGCTTCTTGGTCGCCTTCTTGGCGGAGCGCTTCTTCGTGGCCTTCTTTGCCGACTTGCGCGTGCGGCGCTTCATCGAGCGCTTCTTCGTTGCTTTCTTCGCGCCCTTCTTCGCAGCGCGCTTCTTGCCACGCTTCGTCGCCTTCTTGGCGGATTTCTTAGTCGACTTCTTGGCCGAGCGCTTCTTCGTGCCCTTCTTCGTCGACTTCTTGGCGCCCTTGCGCGCGCCGCCCTTCTTCGCTGCCTTCTTCGCACCCTTCCTACGCGCCGATTTCTTCTTCGGCGCGGCCGGCGCGGAGCTCGGCGCAATCATCGACATCATGTCTGCCATCATATTTTGCTTCTCCTGTCTGGGTTTTCAGTAACTGTTTTTGACTCAGTTTCTACTGGAGCTACCACTACGAGGCTGCACTCCGGTTTCGACTTCGTTGCAAATGCAGCCACTGCATCACCGCGACTTTGCTGAACTACCACATCAGGCCGGAATCGTTCGCCGTTACAAAAAGAAGCTCTTGACAAACACTCCGCGACCTGCCTCGCATTCTAGACAACTTTTGTCGATTTGCAACATTTCGCCGGTGCGTCCGGAGGTTGCGCTCACCACTGTTGCGAATACGCACACCCCGATTGATGCGCGAAATTCGCAAACGCAACCAGCGATCATGTGACGCACAACGTCACTCTGCGCACACTACGACGCGGCTAAATTCGCTATTCGGGCAGCGTGGATTCGGTGGCGAACAGCTCTTCGACGCTCTCGCGACGACGCACGAGATGCGCGGTGGAGCCGTCGACGATGACCTCGGCGGCGCGCGGACGCGTGTTGTAGTTCGAGCTCATCGACATCGCATAGGCGCCGGCGGCGCCGATGGCGATCAAGTCGTCCGGCTCGAGTGCCAGGTCGCGATCGCGCGCGAGAAAGTCGGCGCTCTCGCACACCGGCCCGACGATCTGCCAGCGACGAGCGCCGCCGTGGCGTTGGCGCACCGCGTGCACCGGGTGCCACGCGTCGTACAGCGCGGGGCGCAAGAGATCGTTCATCGCCGCATCGACGATCGCAAAATCGCGGGCGCCGCCGGTCTTTAAGTATTGCACGCGTGTCAGCAGCACGCCTGCGTCGCCAACGAGCCGGCGCCCGGGCTCGAGCAAAACGGTCTCGTTGCGTCCGCGAAAAAGCTCGGCTAGTAGCGCCGCGTAAGCATCGAGCGCAATCTGCGCTTCGTCGCGATAACGAATACCGAGACCGCCTCCGACGTCGACGTGCTCGAGGGTAATTCCTGCATCGTGCAGCGCGTCGACCAGTGCGAGTAGCCGTCGCACGGCTTCGCGGTACGGCCCAATGTCGGTGATCTGCGAGCCCAGGTGCATGTCGATGCCGACAATCTGCAGCGCTTTGTCCTCGGCGGCGCGTCGATAGAGCGAAAGCGCGCTCGCGGCGTCGACTCCAAACTTGTCTTCCTTGAGACCGGTCGAGATATAGGGATGCGTTCCCGCATCGACATCCGGATTGACGCGCAGGCTCACTGGCGCGCGCAACGAGAGCGAGGACGCGATTGCACTCAAACGCTCGAGCTCGCCCTGCGATTCGACGTTGAAGCAACGAATTCGCGCGCTCAATGCCGCGTGCATTTCCTCGTCGGTCTTGCCCACACCGGAGAACACCACTTTCGCAGGATCGCCACCGGCCGCGATGACGCGCGCGAGCTCACCGCCGGACACGATGTCGAAGCCGCTGCCAAGGCGCGCAAAGAGGTTCAAAACGGCGAGATTCGAGTTCGCTTTCAGTGCATAGCAGATTAGATGCGGGAGCGTGAGCGCTTCATCGAACTCGCGCCAGTTACCTTCGAGCATCGCGCGCGAGTAAACGTAGCAAGGCGTGCCGAAGCGCGCGGCGACCGCCGAGAGCGGAACATCCTCGGCACAAAGCTCGCCACGACGGTAGGTGAAACCGCTCAAGGTGAGCGCGGCGCGGCCTCGCGTTCCTGCGTCTCAGGTGCGGGCTTCGGCGGCGGCTTCAAAGGCCCCTTGATGCCGCACCCCGACAGGATCGCGGCGGCGAGCGCAGTGACCAGCACGCGTGCGAGCGGTGCAAAATCGCTTAACATCGGGTCGATGCTATCACGCGTCGATTGACGAAATACCACCGTGACCGAGACCGAATTCATCGCACTCGCCGACCGCACGCTCGGGCGCATCGGAGACGCGCTCGACGATGCGCTCGATGCATCCGACGCCGACGTCGATTGGAGCCTGAACGACGGCATTCTCGAGATCGTCGGCGACGACGGCGGCAAGATCATCGTCAATCGACACGTGCCCAATCGCGAGATCTGGGTTGCGGCCAGGGCCGGCGGCTTTCATTTTCGCGTCGATGGAGGGATCTGGCGCGATGCGCGCGGGGGCGGTGAGCTCGGCGCGGAAGTGACGCGCCTGCTCGACGAACAGATGGGCGTGACGATCGGGCCGCTCGATCTTGGTACCTAAGTCGCAAGGAGCGCCGTCCACTCGTCCAGCGCACGTCGCCGCGCCGCGTGGCCCGGCAGCAACGCTTCGACGACATTCCAGAAACGGCGCGAATGATTGAGCTCGGCGAGATGCGCGATCTCGTGCGCGACAACGTAATCGGCAAGCGGCGGCGGCAATTGTGCGAGGCGCCAATTGAGGCGGATCTCCCCTTTGTGATTGCAGCTTCCCCATTCGCTGCGGGCGTTGCTGATGACAATGGGCGGAGCGGGTCGCGCAAGGCGCGCTGAAAAGTGTGCAACGCGCGGCGTCAGAAGGCGCAACGCCTCATGCTTCAGCCATGCGCGGACGGCTTCGGCGACATGCGTCGATTCAGCGGCGCGCGGATGCAGGACGGTGAGATCGAACAGGTCGGCGCGCACCTCGCTTTTGCGGGAAGGGTACACGGCGAGTGAGAGGTCCCGACCCGCCACGACGATCGATGCACCGGTTTTCCATTCGCGCGGAAGACCTTCGCGACGACGGCCGCGCCATGCATCGAGCGTCCGCCTGATCCATTTCGCGCGCTCGAATAACGCAGCCTCCACTTCGGTGATCGTGACCCAGCGCGGCACCCGCACGGTGAGTCCATGCAGATCGATCTCCATGCCGATCGTGCGTCGGCGCGCTCGAATCAGTCGATAGTTGACGTCGACGGATTCGAGACGAATGCTGCGCGCGGAACCGACAGGCACGCGATCGAGATTCTTGGTGGTCATGCAGCGTGCTGGCGGGTCGTGGCTGAGCCTTCGAGTGCCGGCACGCCGAGGCGCTCAACCTCACCTTCGATCCAGCGCTCGACTTCCTGCGTCAATTCCAGTGGATCCTTGCCCCCCGGTTCGATCGATGGACCGATCGACAACGTCACCGTGCCGGCGCGCTTGCCCAACGTTCCTTTCGGCCACAGCCAACCCGCGTTGTGCGCAACCGGAACGATCGGCACGTTCATTTCGATCGCAAGCCGCGCGCCGCCGGTCTTGTACTTGCCGCGCGTGCCGGCGCGAATGCGAGTGCCTTCCGGATAGACGACGATCCAGAAGCCCTGCGCGAAACGCTCGCGACCTTGCGCGGCGATCTGTTCCATTGCGCTCGCCCCCGCCTTGCGATCGATCGTGATCGGCGATGCGAAGCGAAACGCCCAGCCGAAAAACGGAATCGACAGCAGCTCTTTTTTCGCGACATAGGCGAGGGGCGGAAAGGTCTGCGTCAAGAACAAGGTTTCCCATGTCGAGCTGTGCTTGCTCATGACGATGTGCGGCGTCGCGGGGAGCGGCGCGCCGATGACGGTGCTGCGAATTCCGCAAATCGTGCGCGCGCCCCACAGGATCATCGCGCACCAGCCGGTGATGACGCGGTAGCGCGCGACTGGCGATAGCCAGAACAAGAGCAGCACGCCGATCGCGTAAGGCGGCGTCACGACCAGCTGGAAAAGCGCGAAGGCAAGCGATCGAAACGTCGACCCGGCGGTGGCCGCGCGCAGCGTCATTCGTTCGCCAGCAGTGCGGAAACGGCGAACGGGAGATCGGGGTAAATCGTCGTTTGCTTCGGGAAGCCGCCGTCGCGCAGCGTCTTCTCACCCTTGCCCGTCAGTACGAGCATCGGCTGGCCGCCGACCGCCTCGGCCGCTTCGAGATCGCGCAGGCCGTCGCCGATCACCGGCACGCCGGCGAGATCGACGTTGAAGCGCCGGCCCGCCTCCTTCAAGAGTCCCGCCTTGGGCTTTCTGCAATCACAGGTCGCATCGGCGGTGTGCGGGCAGAAAAAAATCGCATCGATGCGTCCTCCGACGTGCGCGAGCGCGCGATGCAGCTTGTCGTGAATCGCGTTCAGCGTTCCCATGTCGAACAAGCCGCGGCCGATCCCCGATTGATTGGTCGCGACGACCACGCGATAACCAGCATGATTCAAGCGCGCGATCGCCTCGAGGCTGCCGGGAATCGGGCGCCATTCCTCGGGCGACTTGATGAACTGATCGCTGTCGTGATTGATCGTGCCGTCGCGATCGAGAATGATCAGCTTGACGGCGCGGGTCTTTTCGACGCCCTCGGAGGCGAGCTGGACCATGACCGTACTGTAGCGAAGGATTGGTTTGCGGCGCTACTGCCCGGCTATTTCGCGAGCTTGCTGATATCGGCGACGCGGTTCATCGTCGTCGCGACGTCGCGCAAAAGGGCCAGGCGATTCGCCCGCACCGCGGGGTCGTCGACCATGACCATGACATCGTCGAAATAGCGGTCGACGACCGGCTTGGTTGTCGCCAACGCCTTCAGCGCCGGACCGTAGCGTGCGTCGGCGTGATACTGCGCGATCGTTGCGTGCAGCGTTTTGAACGTTCGCCACAGATCGTGCTCGGCGCCCTCGGCGAGAAGCGTGCGGTCGACGGTGTTGGCGGCCTCGCTGCCGGACTTGCGCAGGATGTTCACGATGCGCTTGTTCGCGGCGGCGAGCGCGTCCGCTTCGGGCAGTGCTTCGAATTCGCGCAAAGCGGCAAGCCGTGCGGGGAGGGAGACCAGGCTATCGACGTCACCGGCGAGCAAGGCTTCGATTTCATTGGCGCTGCCGCCCTGGTCGCGCAAGTAACCGCGCAGGCGATCGAGCATGAACGCGATCAGCGCGTCGTGTTCAGGCTTGACCGCGGCCACGTCGGCGAAGGCGTCGAACGCAAGCTTGGCCAGGTCGTTCAGCGATACATCGAGTTGTTTTTCGACGAGGATGCGAATGACGCCGATCGCGGCACGCCGAAGGCCGAATGGATCCTTGTCGCCGGTCGGCACCTGACCGATCCCGAACAGTCCGGCGAGCGACTCCAGCTTGTCGGCCAAAGCAACCGACTGCGCGACGCGCGACTCGGGAAGCCCATCGCCGGCGAAGCGCGGGCAATAGTGTTGCGCGATCGCGTCGGCGACTTCGCTCACTTCGCCATCTTGCACCGCGTAATAGCGGCCCATCGTTCCCTGCAGCTCCGGGAACTCGCCGACCATCTCGCTAACGAGATCGGCTTTGGCGAGCATCGCTGCGCGATTGGCCTGCGCCTCGTCGGCGCCGATCGTGCGCGCGATTGCGCTGGCGAGAAAGCGCAGGCGGTCGACCCGCTCGGCGAGTGTTCCGAGCTTTTGGTGATAGACGACCGCGGCTAAGCGGGGCAAGCGATCTTCGAGGCGCTGACGCCGATCCTGATCGTAGAAGAACTTTGCGTCGGCAAGCCTTGCGCGCAGCACACGTTCGTTGCCCGACACGATTGCATGCGGGTCCGTCGTGGCGACATTCGAGACGACGAGAAAGCGCGCGCGCATGCGACCCTCGCTATCGGTCAGCGCGAAATACTTCTGATTCTGCTGCATCGTGAGGATCAGGCATTCCTGCGGTACGTCGAGAAACGACGTGTCGAACGTTCCCGCATAGACGGCGGGCCACTCGACGAGCGAGGTCACTTCGTCAAGGAGCGCGGCAGGCGCGATGACGCGATCGCCTTGCGCGGCCTTGGCGAGCCCCGCTTCGATCGCGGCGCGACGGGCCGCGAACGATGGCATGACCTTGCCCTCGGCTTCCAACGTGGGCGCGTATGCCGCGGCATTCGGAATCGAGATCCCTGATCGGGAAAGAAAACGGTGGCCATCGGTCAAGCGATCCGCGTCAAGACCAAGGACTGCAATCGGCACGACATCCTGACCGTGCAACGCAAGCAAGCGATGGGCGGGACGCGCGAATGCGATGTCGTTGTAATAGCCTTCGCGTCCCGCATAGCGCATGACCTTCGCAATCGGCAGCCTTTCGATGGTTTGCGAAAGGGCAGTCGCGAGTCCATTCGAAAGCGACTGTCCTTCTGTGAGCGAGCGCAGATAAACGTACGCGCTCTTGCCTTCCTCTTTCACATAAACCGTATCGGTGCCCTCGCTCGCATCGAGGGATTTGGTGGCCAGGTGCGGCCGGCCGAGCGCGGACATCTTCTTGCGGAAGGCGTCCGAAACATTTCCATTCGCATCGACTGCGACTGTCGCTGGCAATAGCTTCTGCTCGGTCGGAACGTTCGGCGCTTGTGCGCGCACGTCGCCGATTGCAACGGCGAGGCGGCGCGGTGTCGCGTAGGGGGTGACCGCGGCGGATTCACCCAGCAACCCCTGCGCGCGAAGTCCCTCGGCGAGCGAGGTTGCGAAATGCTCGCCAAGCGACTTCAGCGCTTTCGGCGGCAGCTCTTCGGTCAGTAGCTCGACGACGAGCGTGGCATTGGTCGCCACGTCAGGCGGCTTTCGCGCGACAGGTCTCGGGCAGCATCGGGAATCCCAGCTTCTCGCGCGACAGCACGTACGCCTGGGCAACGAGACGCGACAACGCGCGAATGCGTCCGATATACGCCGCGCGCTCGGTCACCGAAATCGCGCCGCGCGCGTCGAGCAGATTGAAGGTGTGCGCAGCTTTCAGAATCATTTCATAACCGGGTAGCGGCAACTCGGCTTGCAGCAGGCGCTTCGCCTCACCTTCGAACAACGCGAACAGCTCGAACAGCTTGTTCGGATCGCTCGCCTCGAAGTTGTACGTCGACTGCTCCACTTCGTTTTGCCGATACACGTCACCGTAACTAAGCGTGCGATCGGCGCCACCTTCCTCCCACGTCGTCCAGACGAGATCGAACACGTTCTCGACACCTTGCAGGTACATCGCAAGGCGCTCGAGTCCGTACGTGATCTCTCCTGTGATCGGATCGCAATCGAGACCGCCGACCTGCTGAAAGTAGGTGAACTGGGTGACTTCCATTCCGTTCAGCCACACCTCCCAGCCGAGACCCCACGCGCCGAGGGTCGGGTTCTCCCAATCGTCCTCGACGAAGCGGACGTCGTTATTCGCAAGATCGAGTCCGAGGGCTGCGAGAGAACCAAGATACAGATCGAGAATGTTCGAAGGCGAAGGCTTCAGCACGACCTGGTACTGGTAGTAGTGCTGCATGCGGTTCGGATTCTCGGCGTAGCGCCCGTCTTTGGGTCGACGCGACGGTTGCACATAGGCCGCGCGCCACGGTTCGGGCCCGAGCGCGCGCAAAAACGTCGCGGTGTGCGAAGTCCCCGCGCCGACCTCCATGTCGTACGGCTGCAATAGCGCGCAACCCTGCCGGTCCCAGTAGTCCTGCAGGCGCAGGATCAGTTGCTGAAAGGTCAGCATCGAAACGTTTGGAAAGTGCGAGCCGCGAATCTTACCGTGCCGCTTTGTCGACTCCTCGCTTGGGGGCTTCGGGACTCTTGTCCCACGCTGGGAGCCGTTGCCGAACCCGTTCTCGGTCCGATCCGGGACTTTTGACTCACGACACCCGAAGAGTCGCCGTCGAGAATCGACTCACCAACAGAAGCTCCTCGAATCGGTCGGGGAGCAGTCGATCAATGAGGCCCTCATGACCGCCATGCATCAGCCGTCGACCGCCATTCGCTATGCGCGCACCATCGAAGTGAGCAAGCGTGTTCGTTGGGACATCGATCGCGACGTAATTCGCGGCCGCACATTTGGCAGCGACGAGAAGTTTCTGCCCGACGGATTGTCGCGTGTCGATCGGTTGCAATCGCTGTCGCCGCGCGAGCGACGTTTGCTCGGACGCATCCAGGGCCGCACGTACGGCAACATGTTCGCGCTGGTCGAGCGCTACATCGGCGCCAAGATGCTCGAGCTCGCGCGCGAGCACGCGCTAGGCGATCAGAACGCGCTCGAAGCGCTCGTTCGCGTGACCGACGAGGAGTTGAAGCACCAGGAGCTGTTCCGCCGCATCGAGGCGCTCGTCGCCGACGGTATGCCCGCGGGCTACAGGTTCGTGCCGCAGCCCGATGAGGTCGCGCAATTCGTTCTCGGGAAGTCGTCATGGGCGGTGCTCGCTCTGACATGTCACATCGAAATTTTCTCGCAGGTGCACTACCGCGAGAGCATCGCGCCGGATCCGGAGCTGTCGCCGCTCTTCAAGGATGTCTTCTTCTTCCACTGGAAAGAGGAGTCGCAGCACGCGATCATCGACGAGCTCGAATGGCAACGGATCGATGCGCGCACGAGCGAAGCGGAACGCGACGCCGCGGTCGACGATTTGATCGCGCTGGTCGCCGGTATCGATGGCTTGCTGCAGATGCAGGCCGCGGCCGACGGTGACTACTTCGCGAAAGTGTGCGGCCGTGAGCTGAGCGCAGACGAGAAGGCTGCCGTCGGCGCGCTGCTGCTGGCCGCCTATCGCTGGCAGTACATCGTGTCCGGCGCGGTCGAGCCGCGGTTTGTCGAAGACCTCGGAAGCCTGATCACGCCCGCCCAGAACGAAAGGATCGGCGCAGCGCTTGCGCCGTTGATGCAATGAACTTGATTCCTGCACTGAAGCAGATCTATGCGATGACGTTGGCGCCCGGTGCGGTCCTGCGCATCCGTGACGCCAAATCGACGCGCGTTGCCATTGCCGCGGGACGCGCCTGGATCACCGAGGAAAACGTGCGTGCCGATCGGGTGCTGCGTGCCGGTACCGACGTCACGCTCGTGCACGATGGCCTCGCGCTAGTCGCCGCCGTAGAGCGCTCGCGCGTCGTGCTGGAGACACCTCGCGGCGTCGAAGGCCCCCGCACCGTCGAGCTCGCGCCTGCCGAGGGCGAGCCGTCGTACGCGGGGCACGCTGTCACGGAGCTCGTCGATCGACCGCCGATTCCACGTTACAACCGCCATGTGCAAGAGCGCGGGCCTTGTGTTTTCACCAGGAATGCACCGTGCGAGGCGTGGTGAGCCAGTCGTGCGCAGCGCCATCGTCGTTGCCAACGAGGCGTGGCTTGCGTCGAGCAACAGCGGCAACGTTGGTTTACCATGTGCCGGTTCGCAACTTCGGACCGCGCGCGTGGCGGACCCCAAGCAGGAGATCCGGTTTTGCACCGGGCACGACGGCGTTCGCATCGCGTACGCGACGTCGGGACGCGGGCCGCCGCTCGTCAAGGTGGCGAACTGGCTTTCGCATATCGAGTACGACTGGGAAAGCCCGGTATGGCAACCGCTGCTTGCCGAGTTGTCGCGCCATCACACGCTGATTCGCTATGACGAGCGCGGCTGCGGGCTATCCGACTGGAACGTCGATGATTTGACGTTCGAGGCGTGGGTGCGCGATCTCGAGACGGTGGTCGACGCCGCGGGCGTCGATCGATTTCCGCTGCTCGGACTTTCGCAAGGGGCCTCGATTGCGGTCGTCTACGCAGTGCGCCATCCGGAGCGCGTCTCGCATCTGATTCTCCACGGCGGCTATGCGCGCGGACGTTTGCGGCGCAATCCGACACCTGCGCAGCACGAGGAAGCGGAGATGATGAACAAGCTCGCCGAGCTTGGCTGGGGCCAGGAGAATCCGGCGTTTCGCCAGTTCTTCACTTCACAGTTCATTCCCGACGGCACGCCACAGCAGCATCGCTGGTTCAACGAGCTCGAGCGCATCTCGACGTCGCCCAAGAATGCCGGGCGATTCATGCGCGAGTTCAACGAGATCGACGTCGTCGACTACTTGCCGCGGGTCTCGTGTCCGACGCTTGTGCTGCATACGAGCCGCGACGTGCGCGTGCCGTTCGACGAAGGGCGCATGATCGCAAGTCTCGTTCCGGGCGCGCGCTTCGTTCCCATCGAGAGCAACAATCATCTGCTGCTCGACTCTGAACCGGGGTGGCGCCGCTGGCTCGATGAAGTGAGGGCGTTTTTGCCATCGGCCCCACCTGCGGACACCGCATTCGCAGGTCTAACGCAACGCGAGCGGACGCTGCTCGAACTGATCGCGCAGGGCCGTGACAACGCGCAGATCGCTGCCGCGTTGAGCTTGAGCGAGAAAACAGTGCGCAATCACATCACGAAAATCTTCGCAAAGCTCGAAGTCGACAATCGCGCGCGGGCGATCGTCCTGGCGCGCAATGCGGGATTCGGCGAGGCGGTTGCGGATCGGCGCTAGCGCCGCATCGACAACAACACTGCAGCACCCAGCAACACGGCTGCAATCCCAATCGCGACGAGATCGCCATAACGCAAGTACGGCGTGTCGCCACGCCGACCGGCGATCGAGACTTCGAGCACGCCGCGCGTGAACCACGGCAGCTCGGAGATCACACGACCATCGTGTCCGATGGCCGATGTGATTCCAGTGTTCGTCGCACGCAGCATCGGACGCCCGAGCTCGAGCGCACGCATGGCGGAAATCTGATTGTGTTGGCGCGCGGCGATCGAATAGCCGTACCACGCATCGTTGGTGACATTGACCAGTAGCGTGGCATTTCGCGCCGCGCCGCGAAGCTCGTTACCGAACGCGTCTTCATAGCAGATATTCACCGCCACCCGCTCGCTACCGACGCGAAACGGCGCTTGCTCGGCGGGGCCCGGCGTTTGATCGCCGACGGGGATCGATAGCAGATGCTGCATCACCCAGCCGACGAGCGGCTTCGCGGGAATCGTTTCGCCGAATGGCACCAGATGACGCTTCCGATAAAGCGATGACTCGTTGGTCCCCACGGACACGACGCTGTTGTAGACGCGCGGCTCGTCGCTTCCTTTCACCGCTGGCTCCAACAGGAATACTCCGAACAGAAGCTCACCGCCGCGCGCCTTCGCCGTGCGCGCGAGCGTCGCGATGACCTCTTGCGGAAGCTCCTGCGCGAACATCGGAAACGTGCTCTCGGGAAGCACGATCAGCGATCCGCGACTTGCTTCCGCCAGACTCGTATACAGCGCGTACGTGCGCTCACGAAAAGCGCGATCGAACTTGAGATCCTGCGCAACGTTACCCTGCACCAGCGACACCGCGAGCGGCGTTCCGGCCGGTGTCGTCCATTCGATCCTGCGCAATGCGGCCCCGGTCAGTGTGATTGCGAGCGCGGCAAACGCGCACATCGCGATCGTGCCGTAACGCGCTTCGTTCAACGCATCGAACGTCCTCGCAAGACAAGCGGCGATAAGCGCGATGGCGAGCGATACGAGCCACACGCCGCCGATCGGCGCGTACCAGGCGAGCGGACTACCGGGCAACTGTGAATAACCGATCGCAAGCCAGCCGAATCCCGACAGAACCCAGCCGCGTAGCCATTCAGCGATGACGAATGCACTTGCCCCCGCGAGAAGTCGCGTTGCGCTGCCCGCGCGCGTGAAACGAACGACGAGCGCACCAGCCAACATCGGGTACAACGACAGGAACGCGACAAAGCCTGCCGTTCCGATTGCCGCGAACACGGCCGGCATGCCGCCGAACGTTTCCAGCGCGACATAGACCCAGGAAACGCCCGCACCGAACAATCCGACGCCGAATGCGAAGCCGAGCCCGGCACCATCGCGTGCGCGCGAGGCGCGTTGCCAAAGTGCCAACAGCGTCGCGAGCGTGACGATCGGCAGCGCCTTCCATCCGAAAGGCGCGAATCCAAACACCGTGAGCGCGCCCGCAACGAGCGAGAGGATCCAAGCGAATCTTCGCGCGCCGATCGAATCCAGCGTCGCTGCGTCGGCCTCTGCCGACGTCATGAGGCGGCCGGCGGCTCTTTGGGTGCTTGCTCGACGCGCTCGACTTGCAGCGTGTGAACGCGCCGGCTGTCGGCGCGGACGACGCGAAACGTGAGGCCATCGAGCGCGGTCGCTTCTCCTCGCTTCGGCAATCGCCCGAAAGCCTGCACCACAAGGCCGCCGACGGTATCGAACTCGTCGTCGGCAAAGTCGCTGCCGAAATGCTCGTTGAAGTCGTCGATCTCGGTTTGCGCTTTCACGCGCCAGCGACCATTGCCCTCGGCGATCACGTTGTCCTCGCTCTCGTCGAAGTCGTACTCGTCGTCGATATCGCCGACGATCTGCTCCAACACGTCCTCGATCGTGACCAGGCCCGACACGCCGCCATACTCATCGACGACAATTGCGATGTGATTGCGATTGGCGCGGAATTCGCGCAGCAGCACGTTGAGCCGCTTGCTTTCGGGAACGAACACCGCCGGACGCAGCGTGTCGCGCAGGATGAAAGCCTCGGGACTTCTGTAAAAGTTCAAAAGCTCCTTCGCGAGCAGGATTCCGATGACATCGTCCTTGCTCTCGCCGATCACCGGAAAGCGCGAGTGCTTGGTGTCGATGACGAACGGAATGAACTCCGCGGGCTCGTCGTCGATCGACACGCAATCCATTTGCGCGCGCGGAATCATGATGTCGCGCACCGTCATTTCCGACACCGACAACACGCCTTCGATCATCGACAGCGCATCGGCGTCCAGAAGCCGGCGCTCGAATGCTCCGCGCAACAGATCCTTCAGCTCCTCGCGGTCCTCGGGCTCACGAGTCAGAAGGCTGGAGAGCCGCTCGAGCAACGTCGGCTTGTCGGTCTTGAGATCGGCGTTTTCTATTGCCAAAGCGTCAGGCGAGGGCGTAGGGGTTGGGATACGAAAGGCACTTCAACACGTCTTGTTCGCGGCTTTCCATCGCTGCCGCCTGTGCATCGTCTTCGTGATCGTAACCCTGGAGATGCAGCATCCCGTGCACGACGAGGTGCGAGCAATGCGCACGAAGCGTCCGGTTGCGCTCGCGTGCCTCGCGTCGAATCACCGGTACGCAGAGCACGATGTCGCCCGTCAGTAAGCGGTCGCGTCCATCATTGGCGACATCATCGTACACGAACGTCAGAACGTTGGTCGCGTAGTCCTTTCGCCGAAACGTCGCGTTGAGCCGCCGGCCCTCCGCGCCTCCTACAAAGCGCAAAGTCACGCTGGCGTCGCGCTCGAGCGCCGCGCGCGCCCAGCGGCGCAACGTGGCCGGCACGGGCAGGCCGGTCGAAGTCACCGCGTATTGCACGGAAAGCGCAAGCCGCGGTTCACGGCGTGTTCGCGGACTCCTGCGCGGCGTCATCGCGAGGGTCGCGCGTCGGCGTCGTCGCCGCGCGATATCCCGTCGCGTTCATAGGCATCGATTATTTTTTGCACGAGCGGATGCCGCACGACGTCCGCGCTGGTGAAGCGCGTGAACGCGAGTCCGCGCACGCCGTTCAGCACTCGCGCGGCTTCGATCAGTCCAGACTTCTGACCGCGCGCAAGATCGATCTGCGTGATATCCCCGGTAATGACAGCCTTGGTTCCGAAGCCGATGCGCGTCAGGAACATCTTCATCTGTTCGGGCGTCGTGTTCTGCGCTTCGTCGAGAATGATGAAGCTGTGATTCAGCGTGCGGCCGCGCATGTAGGCGAGCGGCGCGATCTCGATCGTTTGCCGCTCGAAGAGCTTGCTCACCTTATCGAAGCCCATCAGATCGTAGAGCGCGTCGTACAACGGACGCAGATACGGGTCGACTTTTTGCGCGAAATCGCCCGGTAGAAAGCCAAGCCGCTCGCCTGCTTCGACGGCCGGGCGCACGAGAACGATGCGCTTGACGGCGTCACGCTCCAGCGCATCCACCGCGCACGCAACAGCCAGATAAGTCTTGCCTGTTCCCGCCGGACCGATGCCGAACGTGATGTCGTATCCCTGGATGTCCTTCAAGTACGTCGCCTGGTTTGGCGTACGTGCGTGCAAGTCCGGCCGGCGCGTGCGAAGCGGCGTTGCGGCGTCGCCCGGTTCGCCATCGACTTTAGCGCGCTGCGAAGTGATTTCGACCAGGCCGAGCTGGATGTCATCGACCGACAGTGGCTTCTCCGATTCGGAATAGAACTTACGCAGCGCTTCGGCAGCTTGCGACGCCCGCGCGGCTTCACCGCTTATCGTGAAATCACCGCCGCGATGCGCGATCGCGACGTCGAACGCGGCCTCGATCTGGCGAAGATTCGCGTCGAGCGGCCCGCACAGATTGGCGAGCGCGTGGTTGTCGAGGGGGTTTAGCGAAAGCTCAGTCAATGGCGCGTGAATCAGGCCGGTCTTGCTACGCGATCATACTGTCTGTCGCACCAGCGGGGCTTTCAGCGCCTCTTCGATCAACGCGAGGGACTCGGCAAGATGCGCCTTCGCTTCCGCCGACAATTCTTTGCGGTCCTTCGCTTTCGCGATCTCGCCGCGCAGCTGATTCGCGTCGGCGCGCAGCAACGCGCGCGCATCGGCCGGCATCGATCCCGCCGGTCGCAGCAAGACATTCGCAACGCGCATCACGTATTCGCGCTGCAGATTGCGACGCAACAGCGGAATGTCGCGACCTGTGCGGAGCTCACTCCACACCGCGCTGTGCAACGTCGAATAGAGCTCCGAGAGACGTAGCGCCTGCTTTGCGTCGTCGAGCTTCGATTCGTTGTTGACGAGGCGCTGCGCAACCGTCTCGCCGAGCAATTGCGCGAGCACCGAGCGCTGCATCGAGAGAACGCGCTGATCGACCGCGATGTCGATCGAGGGCACCGCGTGGCCAAGCTCGACCGCGTCGTCCATATCGAACGCCGACACCGACATGCGACGCAGAAACGTCGGAGCGAAGCGGAAGCTGTCGGGCGAGAATACTTCGGTCGTGATGAGGCTCAGCGCTTCGCGCTGCTTGTCGACGGGAACCGGCGTCAGCGGATCACGACCCGACCCCGCCCGATCGCGCAGCGTCGTGAGCCCGCCGATGTATTTCGCCGCGTAAATCGCGCCCTGCGTCGCTTCGGCAAGCCCGCGCGTGAAATTGCGACGGAGCATCGAATAGCTCTCGCCCGATTTCAACTCTTTGCTTTCGGTACGCTCCCACAATTCACGCACGAGCGCAAAGCGTTTTTGCGCGAACGCCAATGGTTCGCGTCCAAGATCGAGCTGATTGATCTGTGGATCGAGCGACAGGATCGATGCGTCCTCGTCGGTCGCGTAGGCGAGTATGGGCTCGTGGCTGCGCGAGGCAATGCGCGCCAGCTCGGCCGCTTCGTCGGCAGCAGCGATTTCACGATAGCCGTACTCGATTGCCCAGTAATCGTAAGGGCCCAGCGTGGACATGTGATACCCGCCCTGACGCGCACCGCGCAACGCGATGTTCCATGGGTTGTATTCCATCACCGAGCCCGAGATCCCGTGCTTGCTCGTGAAGTCGGGATCGGCGAGCTCGCTCTCGGTGTAGATCGTCGATGCGCGGAAGTTGTGACGCAAGCCCAGCGTGTGCCCCACTTCGTGCATGACCATCTCTTTCAGGAACGCGGCGACGAAGCGCTCGACGTCGGGACTGTCGACATCGATCTCGCCGCGCGCTTCCAGCAGCGAGAGTCCAAACACCGCCTCTCCCGTTGCAACCTCGTCGAATGTGCAATACATACGCTTTTGTTGAGGCGACATCGGCTCGAATGGGGCGGGTGTCGCTTCGCTTCGCGGCACGAACTCGGCGCGCAAGTTACGCACCACGCGCACGTTGTTCGCATCGATGCCGATGTCCGCGTCGAGAATTTCGCCGGTGCGCGGATCGACGACCGACGGGCCGATTGCGCCATACGATGAACGTGCCACCGTCTGCCAGCGCACCGACGCGTGGAACGTGTCGCTCGTGTCGAAGTCGGCATCGTCGGGCTGCAACTCGACTTTGATTGCGTCCTTGTAGCCGATGCGTGCGAACGCTTTGTTCCACTCGAGAATTCCCTCGCGGATAGGATCGCGATACTTGACGGGGATCGTGCGGTCGAGCCAGAACACGATCGCTTTCTTAGGCTCGGAACTTTCGGCAGCGGGATCCTTCTTTTCGAGACGCCAGCGCGTGACATAGCGTTGCACCGGAACGCGCGCGAGATCGCTCGTGAAGTCGAGTCGCTCGGTCGTGAAGTAGCCGATGCGCTCGTCCGCCAGCCGTGCGCGCATCGGTGCGTCGGGTAGTTTCGCGAGCGTGTAGTGAAAGCCGAGGAACATGCTGCGAATATCGGGCAGCGTCGAAGGCACCGACGGACCGCCGGGAAAGCCGCTCGTCGACGACGAGCTTGGACGCGACAGCGCGTAATGCGCATTCACTTCGAATGTCGCCATGTCCGGCGTCGCACGCGTCTTTTCGATCGACGAGTTGCGGCTGTCGAACGCATACGCCTGACGATAGGCTCGATCGAGGAAAATCGCGGCGCCTGGCAAGTCGGTCAGGAACCACGAGTTCGCGTCGATCAGTACCGATTTGCGATCGGGATGCGGCTGCGACGCGACGATCGCTGATGCCAGCAGGCTGTCGGAGAAGCCCGCCGCAACAGCGCGTGCTTCGGGCGTGCCAGCTGTCGCCGTGTACTTCGTGTTTTTTGCGATCATCTGCACGAGCGAGCCGATCTTGCGAAATTCGACGATCTGCGTGAGCCCTGCGGGATAGGTCATCATTCCGCCGAACAGGCGGTTCTCGCCGATGCCCTTATTGAGGCTGGAAGTGAGGAAGAAGGGCTTGCCGAATTGATCGGGCGCGATTTCGATCCAGACGCGATCGTCCTTGGTCCACAGGGTGAGCAATCCGTCGTGTTCTTTCGCCTCCTTGGTGACCTCGGCGAACGTGCGCCGGCTCTCGGCGGCTTGAACAGCGGCTTGTGCGGCTGCAGCAACGGCGACGGTGGCGGCGCCGGGGGTCGGCCGAGCGCCGGGGGCCGTGGGGCGTGCGGCGCCGTTCGTCTGCGTCTGCGAGAGCTCGGTGGAGGCGGCGCTCGCCGCCGCTTCGCTGATCGCTGTCGCGTCGACTGCCTTCTTCGCAGGCTCCGCGGTGACTGGAGGGCGCGTCGCGCAACCGGCAATCGCAATCGTCACGACTAACGAACACACGGTGGAAATGCGCGCCGAGCGGCTCATGAATGCCCCGTAATTGATGCACGTAGGACTCGACCGTTACTTATGGCCAGACAGGTCCTACGGAGATAAGTTCGCATTCTGCCGCGGTTCGTGCGCTGCGGGAAAGCCGTCGAGCGGTATTTGTTCGCCGCGCAGCGAATGTGGATACGCAGCAACGATCTCCACGTATACGTAAGTGTGGATCAACGACGCGTCGCCCGCGAAATTGACGACGCGGTTGTCGTCGGCGCGCGCGGCGAGATCGGCGAGATTTTTGGTCGAGCGGCCGGTGACGAGCACACGCTGGCGTGTTCCGATCATCGCTTCGCTGCGCGCGCGATACTGCGATTCGACGAGCGCTTGCAGGCGTTCGAGTCGCGCCTGCTTCACTTCATGCGGCACCTGATCGGCAAGGTCGGCTGCAGGCGTTCCGGGCCGCGGGCTGTAGATGAAACTGAAGCTTCCATCGAAGCGCACATCCTCGATCAACTTCAACGTGCGCTCGAAGTCGTCGTCGGTTTCGCCGGGAAAGCCGACGATGAAATCCGACGACAGCGACAAATCGGGCCGCGCGGCGCGCAGTTTTCGCACGATCGATTTGTATTCGAGCGAGGTGTAGCCCCGCTTCATCGCCGCGAGGATGCGATCCGAACCTGATTGCACGGGCAGATGAAGTTGCGACACGAGCTTGTCGACGGTGGCATAGACGCCGATCAGTCGCGACGACATCTCGCGCGGATGCGAGGTCGTGTAGCGGACGCGCTCGATGCCGGGAATCTCGGCAACATGCTCGATCAGCATGGCGAAGTCCGCGATCGCGCCGTCCGCGTCGATCGGTCCGCGATAGGCATTGACGTTCTGCCCGAGCAGCGTGACCTCGCGCACGCCCTGATCGGCCAGGTCGGCGATTTCGGTCAGCACGTCGTCGAAGGGCCGCGACACTTCCTCGCCGCGTGTGTAGGGCACCACGCAGAACGTGCAGTATTTGCTGCATCCCTCGATGATCGACACGAAGGCGGACGCGCCTTCGACGCGCGGCGGCGGCAGATGATCGAACTTCTCGACTTCGGGAAAGCTGATGTCGACCTGCGGTGATCCGCTGTCCCGTCGCGCGCGAATCAGCTGCGGCAGGCGATGCAGGGTCTGCGGCCCGAACACGACATCGACGTACGGCGCGCGCCGTACGATGTTCGCGCCTTCCTGCGAAGCCACGCAGCCGCCGACGCCGATGATGATTTCGGGACGCGCTTTTTTGAGCTCGCGCACGCGTCCGAGATCGTGAAAAACGCGCTCCTGCGCTTTTTCGCGCACCGAGCAAGTGTTGAACAGGATGACGTCGGCATCCTCGGGTCGGTCGGTGAGGTCGAGTCCGTCACTGCCGCGAAGCACGTCCGCCATCTTGTCCGAGTCGTACTCGTTCATCTGGCATCCGAACGTGCGGATGTAGAGCTTGCGAGACATGGAATCGATTCTAGCGCGTCAGGTGAGTCTCGCGGCGATATAGAATTCGCTTGCGAGGTGTCCGTCGCTCTTGTCTGACGACGGATGAAACGGGAATGCGGTGCGGCGCGCGACAAGTCTTCGCGCTCCAATTCCGCGGCTGCCCCCGCAACGGTAAGCCTTCAGGGGAGTTTCCCCGAGGACCGGCCACGACGCCACTGCCGCGACACGCGGTGGGAAGGCGGTGGGTCCACAAGAAGGCGAGCCCGGAGACCGGCCTTGCACTCGTGGCTGCTTCGTTCGACGAGCGACGCGGCGTGTCCCATCTCCGTGCGGGGTCGCACGGCTTTTGCGGAGTATCCCGATGCAACGCCTCTTGAATTCGATCCAGCGCGTGCTGGTATGCAGCGTCGTTCTATTGTTCCCTTTCAGTGCGGCCGCGCAGATCACGCGATTTCGCGACGTCGTCGTGACGGCATCACGAAGCCCCCAACGCATCGAAGCGCTCGTCGCGGATGTTACGGTGATCGATGCGGACGAGATCGCGCGAAGCGGCGTGCAAAGTCTGTCGGAGTTGTTGCAACGCCACCCTGGTCTCGAGGTCGTGCGCAACGGTGGACCAGCCGGCGTTTCGGGCGTTTTCATGCGCGGCGCGAATCGCGGTCAGACGTTGTTGCTGATCGATGGCTTGCGTGTTGCATCGTCGAGCGTGGGCGCGCCGTCGCTCGAAGCGATACCCCTTTTCCAAATCGAGCGCATAGAAATTCTGCGCGGACCGGCGTCATCGCTGTACGGTGCCGATGCCATAGGCGGCGTGATTCAGGTTTTCACTCGACAGCCATCGTCTGAGTTCACCGGTCGTATCGACGCGGGTTACGGCACGCACGTCACACGCGCCTTGTCGGGCGCCATATCAGGATCGCTTGGCGCGTTGCGGCTTTCGCTCGACGCGGGCGGGCGGCGCAGCAAAGGCTTCAATGCAACAACGCCCGATGCCGCGTTCATTTTCAATCCCGATCGCGATGGATATTCGAGCGAGGACATCGGCGCCAACGCGGTGCTTGCAGTCGCGCCGGGCCACGAATTCTTCGCGCAGGTGCTGCGCAATCGCCTCGATGCCCAGTTCGATGGCGGCCCCGATTTCGACGATCGCACGATCACGAAGATCACCGCCTGGCAGCTCGGGACGCGCAATCGCTGGACCAGTGTGTGGAACATGCGCGCGCATGTCGGCGAGACAACTGACGATTCGCTTTCGCAGGGCGCGTTCGGCGATTCGCTGTTTCGCACTCGCCAGCGTCTGTACGCGTGGCAGAACGACTTCACTTTTCCGATCGGCAATTTGTCGATCGCAGCGGAGCGGCGCGAGGAACGTCTCGATGAGAACGTTGGCTTCGCCGTCACGTCACGCGATACGAACGCCATCGTCGGGGTGTGGCAGATGCAGCGTAACGGCCATGCGCTGCAGGCCAACTTGCGACACGATCGATCGAACCAATTCGGAGGAGAAACCACGGGAGCGATCGCGTGGGGCTGGCGCATCGATCCTGCGTGGCGACTGACTGCAAGCGCCGGTACTGCATTCAAGGCGCCGTCTTTCAACGATCTGTATTTTCCGGGCTTTTCGAATCCCGATCTCGCGCCGGAAAAATCGCGCAATGTCGAAGGTGGTGTGCATTGGGTGGGGCGTCGGGGTGAAGTGCAAGCCGCCGCGCACGCCATCGCCTGGCGGAACAAGGTCGACGACCTGATCGTGTTCCAGTGCGACGCATCGTTCAATTGCTTGCCGCAGAATATCGCGAAGGCAACGTTCACGGGAGTGACGCTTAGCACCGAGGGAAGCTGGCGTGACACCACGCTTCGTGCATCGCTCGATCTGCAGGATCCCAAGGACGACGCAACCGGACGCTTGCTCCCGCGCCGCGCGAAGCGACACGGTGCTGTGATCGTGACGCAGTCACTCGGCGCGCTGCGTCTGGGCTTCGAGATGATTGCGTCATCGCATCGCTTCGACGACGCCGAGAATGCGCGGCGCCTCTCCGGCTATGCAATTTTCAATGTCACGGCCGAATTGCCAATCGGTCGTGACGTGAGTCTGTTCGCGCGCGGCGACAACGTTTTCGATCGCAATTACGTTTTGGCGAGCGGATTCGCGACAGGGGGCGCGCTCGGGTTCGTCGGTGTGCGCTGGCAGCCCCGATGAGAGTCCTGGTCGTTGCGTTGCTGGCGATGATCGCGCTTCCGCTCGACGCGGCCGTTAGCGTCGTGGACGACGCCAACCACACGATTTCACTCGCCGCGCCGGCGCAGCGCATCGTCAGTCTCGCACCGCATGCGACCGAGCTCCTGTTCGCGGCGGGAGCGTTGCCTCGCGTCGTCGCAGTCGTGCGCGGATCCGATCATCCCGTCGAGGCGCGCACGCTTCCGCAAGTCGGCGACGTAAATGCCCTCGATCTCGAGCGGATCGTGGCGCTGAAACCGGATCTCGTTGTCACCTGGCCCTATACGATGCCTGCACAGGTCGCGACGCTGAAACGACGTGGCATCGCGGTGTTCACGACAGATCCCGCGTCGATCGATGGAATCGCCGCCAATATCGAGCGGCTGGGCAAGCTCGCCGGGACGCGGGACGCAGCAGCAGACTCGGCGCGCGAATTTCGCAAGCGTTACGCGCGTCTTGCAATCAGTCCTCCACGAGATCCTCCGCGAGTGTTCTATCAAGTGTGGAATGCCCCGCTGTTCACCATAGGAGGGGGACACCTCATCTCGCAAGCGATACGGGCTTGCGGTGCGCAGAACCTGTTCGAGTCCCTTCGTGTGCCCGCGCCGCAGGTGTCGATCGAGGCCGTGCTCGCGGCGCGACCCGACGTCATCATCGCGGGTGCCGATCGCGCGGTGCGGCCGCAGTGGCTCGACGATTGGCGACGCTGGCCGGAATTGCCGGCGGTTCGCAGCGGAAAGCTTCACGTCGTCGACGCCGACCTTCTGCATCGGCCCGGCCCGCGTTTCATCGACGGCGTCGAAGCGCTCTGCGCTGCGATCAAGCGCTAGCGCGGAATGAACGCCCGATAGTCGCCATCACGAAGCTCGATCAACTCGCGCCTGAACAATTTCGACATCGATTCGCCGGTGATGATGTCGTCGATGTCGCCCGCACGGGCCTCGCCGCCGCCGATCGCGATCGCGCGATCGCAAAAGCGCAGTGCCAGATGAAAGTCGTGGAGCACCATCATGACCGCATGTCTGCGCTCGCACGCGATGTTCACGAGAACCTCGAGTGCGGACGCCTGCTGCGCAATGTCGAGATGCGAGGACGGTTCGTCGAGCAACGCGAGCGGTGCGTCCTGCACGAGCAGCGTCACCAGCGCGACGCGTCGCCTTTCGCCGCCGGAAAGCGTGCGAATGTCGCGTTGTGCGAAGCCCCCGAGCCCGAATCGAGTCAGCGCTTCGTTGACGCGATCGATATCGGCGGAGCTCTCCCATCCGAATCGCGATACGTGCGGATGTCGCCCCACGAGCGCAGTTTCAAGAACGCTCGCGGGAAAGGCGTCGTGCGAATCCTGTGGCAGAAATGCGCGATGGCGAGCGCGTTCGCGTGTGCTCAACGCATCGAGCGGCCGATCACCATAGCGGATCGAGCCTCGCAGCGGCGTCGCGAGTCCTGCCAGCGTGCGCAACAGCGTCGTCTTGCCGGCGCCATTCGGCCCAACGATGGCCCAACATTCTCCTGCATGCACGACGATGTCGAGCGCGTCGCACAGCGTGCGATCGCCGGCACGCAACGTGAGGCCACGCGCTTCGAGTAGCGTGAGCCTCCCTAGAGTCATCGTCCGCGACTCAGCAACCAGAGGAAAGCGGGAACGCCAATCATTGCCGTCAGCACGCCGACAGGGAGCTCGAGCGGTGCAACGATCGTGCGTGCGGCAGTGTCGGCAACGACGAGCAACGAACCACCCGCGATCGCTGCGGCCGGCACGAGCAGCCGCTGATCATTGCCGAGCCAAAGTCGCATCGCGTGCGGAACGACGAGTCCGACAAAACCGACGCTGCCCGCCGTGGTAACCGCTGCCGACGTTGCAAGCGCGGTCAGCGCGTAAAGCATCAGTGCGAGCTTCGGGACATCGACACCGAGTGCCGTTGCATCGTCGACGCCATGAACGAGCGCATTGAGATCGCGTGCGAGCGCCAGTGCGGCGACGAGGACCAATAAAAGCGCAGCGAAAGTGAGACCGGGCGCAGTCGCGCCGGACAGATCGCCAAGCAGCCAGTACACCATCCCTTTCACCTGCGCTGCCGGCGCGAGGGTCAGCAGAAGCGCGATCATCGCGCCCCAGCCCGCCGCGATGACGACACCGGTCAGAAGAAGGCGGGTCGGCGCCCACGGAGTGCGTTCAGTATCACTGCGCGCCAGCGAGAACACGAGCAGCGTCGACACCAGCGCGCCTCCAAACGCGGCGGGCCCCGTCGCAACCGTCGCGCCAACGAGCAATGCGCCGAGCGCACCAACCGCAGCACCACCCGATATGCCGAGCACATACGGATCCGCGAGAGGATTGCGCAGCAGCACTTGCATGAGCGCACCGGCGATCGCCAGCAGAGCACCCACGGCAAATGCGGCGAGTGCGCGCGGAAGCCGCAGGTCGCGCACGATCGCAGCGTGTTCGTCATGCGCTCGTCCTGACAGAGCCGACGCAACCTCGGCGACGCTCACGTCGATGCTGCCGCTTTTCAATGCGGCAAAAAACGCGATCGCCGCGATCGAGCTCAAGATCGCGAGTGTTGCGAGCGTGCGAAAGAAGGTGAGCGGGGCGCGCAGCACGGGCGCCGATTATAGGCGCCGCTCTATAATTCGACGTGATCTCTTGAGTCGAAGCGATGAACAAGGCGTTCACACGCGAGAGTGATACCGAGGATGCCGACGACGATGATGTCGACGTCGAATCGCCCTTGCCTGCGGGATCTCGCAATTACATGACCCCGGGGGGCTTCGTGCGCCTCAAATCCGAGCTCGACGCGCTGACCGGAACCGAGCGCCCGCAACTCGTCGCGACTGTCGCGTGGGCTGCAAGCAACGGCGATCGCTCGGAGAATGCCGACTATCAATATGGCAAGAAGCGATTGCGCGAGATCGATCGTCGCATCCGGTTTCTGGTCAAACGGCTCGACACCGCGGAAGTCGTCGACCCTGCGGCCGAGCGTGACGACGACAGCGCCGATCGTGTCTATTTCGGCGCGACGGTGACCTACAAGGATGCGCGCAGCGGCGAGCGAACCGTCTCGATCGTCGGGGTCGACGAAACCGACGCTGCCCGCGGCTATATCAGCTGGATCTCGCCAATGGCGCGCGCGCTTTTGCGTGCGCGCGAGGGTGACACCGTCGTGCTGCGCACGCCCGGCGGCGTCGAGGAGCTCGAGATCCTCGAAGTCGCTTATCGGCCGCTCGCGACCGGCGGTGGGTAGGCGAATAGCGTTCCAGCAGGCAGACGAGCGGTTAAATGTCGAAGCGAGTTGACGCGCGCGAAGGGCCCCTTCTATAGTCTGCGGTCATGGATGCCGACCTCTCCGTCCTCGAACAAAAAGTCGCGCTTTTGATCGCGCGCCTCGACAACCTGCGCCAGGCCAATGCCGCGCTGACGCGCCAGCTCGTGCAAGCGCAAACGCGCAATCGCGAGTTGACGCAGCGCATGCACGCTGCTTCGGTGCGACTCGATGCGCTCCTCGAGCGGTTGCCCGAGGATGCGCGATGAAAGGCGAGCGTACGCTGCAGCTCGACGTGTCGATTCTTGGGCGCGATTATCGAATCGCCTGCGACGAGCGCGAGCGCGATGCATTGCTGACGGCCGTTGCACATCTCGATTCACGCATGCGTGAGATTCGCGATGCAGGCAAGGTGACCGGGGTCGATCGCATCGCAGTCATGGCAGCGCTCAATATCACGCATGATCTCTTGCGCGAGCGCACGGAATTCGCGCTCACTACCGCAAGTCCCATTGACGCATCGGACACGCGGCGTAGAATCAGCGCGCTGCAAGGCTCGATCGATAGCGCGTTGGCCGAGCAGGACAAGCTTTTCTGAAAAAGTTTTGCAAAGGACAAATCAATCCCTGCGGTGTTCGACACCTGCCTTAGCACTCCTTGAACCAATGCCTTTGGCGAGGTCGTCTGGAGTCCATTAGCGAACCTGTGTGCGTTCCCATGCGGAAGCGCCTGACGGTTCCGGCTCGGCGACCACCTTGAACCTCGGTTCAGGGTGAGGGCAGGACGGCACTTGCGGGGACCTTT
>DATLOI010000062.1:0-23260 GCA_035536295.1 Casimicrobiaceae bacterium | reverse complement strand
CAGAGCGATCGTAACCATCGCTGAGGTCCCGGATGTCATGAAACATGGGATTTTGGCCGCCGAGGACGAAAGGTTCTATCAACACGGTGGAGTCGACTACATTTCCGTTCTGCGAGCCGCTTATGTCAACCTGACCTCGGGAACCCAGCAGGGCGCCGGCACCATCACCATGCAGGTGGCCCGCAATTTCTTTCTCACGCGTGAAAAAACCCTGACGCGGAAGCTTCGCGAAGTCCTCCTCGCCTGGAAAATCGAAGGAAGCCTGACCAAGGACGAGATCCTCGCGCTCTACGTCAACCAGATCTATCTCGGCCAGCGCGCCTACGGCTTCGCGGCCGCCTCGCAGATCTATTTCGGCAAGCCGCTCAAGGATGTCACGGTCGCCGAGGCTGCGATGCTGGCCGGATTGCCTAAGGCCCCCTCTTCGTTCAATCCGATCACCAATCCCAAGCGCGCCAAGACGCGCCAGCAGTACGTTCTGCGTCGCATGCACGAGCTGCGCTACATCAGTGATGCGGCGTTTGGTGAAGCACAAAATGCGCCACTCATCGTGCGGCAGGGCTTGAAGGAAGCGCTTCCGATTCATGCTGAATTCGCGGCCGAAATGGCGCGACAGGTCGTCTTCGAAGCCTATGGCGAGGACGCCTATACGAAGGGCCTCGTCGTGTGGACGACGCTTCGCAAGACCGAGCAGGACGCCGCATATGCCGCTGTACGTCGAGGTGTGCTCGACTACGACCGGCGCCACGGCTACCGCGGCCCCGAGGCTTACGCGAATCTACCGACCAGCGCGTCGGAGGCCGACGCGGTACTGGATCGCGTATTCCAGGAGGTATCCGACGGCGACAATCTGTTGACCGGAGTCGTTCTCGAGGCGTCCGGAACCGAAGTCAAAGCGGCGATCGGCACGGGTGACACAGTCTCGATCACCGGCGAGGGGTTGCGCTTTGCCGCCAAAGCGCTCGTCGAGAAGACGCCGCCGAACCAGCGCATCCGGCGCGGCGCGGTGATCCGCGTGGTGAAAGACGACAAAGGTCGTTACGGCATCGGCCAGGTGCCGCAAGTCGAGGCCGCATTGGTGTCGGTCGATCCCCGTGATGGGGCGGTCCGCGCGCTGGTGGGCGGCTTCGACTTCGAGCGCAACAAGTTCAACCATGTAACGCAGGCGCAGCGGCAGCCGGGCTCGTCGTTCAAGCCGTTCATCTACTCAGCGGCGCTGGAGAAGGGGTTCTCGCCAGCCACCGTTGTCAACGATGCACCGTTCTTCGTGCCTGCCGAGCGCGCGGGCGGCGAGGAGTGGGAGCCCAAGAACTACGACGGGAAGTTCGACGGGCCGATGCGCTTGCGAACCGCCCTCGCCAAATCGAAGAATCTCGTGACGGTGCGGGTGCTGCAAGCGATCGGTCCTCAATATGCGCAGGACTACATCACCAAATTCGGCTTCGACCCCAAGCTTCATCCGGCGTTTCTCACAATGGGACTCGGCGCCGGGTCGGCGACGCCGCTGCAGATGGCGAGCGCCTACGCGGTCTTCGCCAACGGCGGCTATCGCATCAATCCCTATCTGATCTCCCGCATCACCGACTCGCGGGGTACCGTGCTTTCCGAAGCGCGTCCGGCGCTGGCGGGCGGCGATGCGCAGCGCGCGATCGATCCACGCAACGCATTCATCATGACGTCGCTGCTTCGCGACGTGGTCGCCTACGGCACCGCGACCAAGGCGCAATCGCTCGGCCGCAAGGACATCGCGGGTAAGACGGGGACAACGAACGAATTCGTCGATGCGTGGTTCGCCGGCTATACACCCTCGTTGGTCGGCGTGGCATGGATCGGCTTTGACCAGCCGCGCTCGCTCGGCAACAACGAGACCGGCGGGCAGGCGGCGCTGCCGATCTGGATCGCTTATATGCAGCGCGCGCTGAAAGGCGTGCCGGAGATTCCGCAAAAGCCGCCCGAGGGCATCGTGTCGCTGCGGGTCAACGCCGAATCGGGACTGCGCGACGACGGCAGCAATCTTTCGGAATGGTTCTTCTCCGAATACATGCCGCGTCGAGAGGAGTCGTTGACGCCGGTGCCCGGCGCACCGAGCGGACCGCCGCGCGACGTGCGCAACCAACTTTTCTAGCCCGTAGCCACATGGCACGGCGAGCATCGCGGTCGACCGCGAACTTCGAGGCGCGACGGGCGGAACGGCGCTCCGGCCTCACCGCCGACGGAGCGTATCGCGCAACGATCGCGCAGACGGCTGCACGCCTGATCGCCGAGCATGGCATTACCGATTGGTCGTTTGCCAAGCGCAAGGCCGCGCGCGAGCTCGATCTGCCCGCGCGCGCCGCGCTTCCGCACGACGAGGAAATCGAGGATGCGCTGCGCGAATATCACGAGTTGTTCGGCGGCGAAGGACACGCAGCGACCTTGCGCGCACAGCGCGAGGAAGCGCTCGTGTGGATGGAGCGCCTCGCGGAGTTTCGACCGCTGCTCGTCGGTGGCGTCGCGCAAGGCTGGGCTACCGAGCACAGCGACATCCGCATCGAGCTAACTGCCGACGACGGCAAGAGTGTGGAGATCGCATTACTGAACGACGGCTGTGAATACCGTGCGCTGCCAATGCGCAGCGAAGACTCGCCGCCCGAGCTTTATGTGGACACGCGGCGTGGCGGCGTGCGACTCACGGTGCGATCGTACGAAGGGGCGCGCCAGTTGCCGCGGCGTGATCGGCACGGACAGGGTGCGCAGCGGCTCACTGCGGATGCCGTGCGCAAGCTGCTGGCTACGGAGAAGGCTGGCTGAAGCGCCGAGTGCGGCGCCGCCAGCGGACGTCCCCGGGACCCGTCGCGAAACTCGCTGCCGGCTAAGGCAGTGTGATCGCGCGCTCAGCCGCTTGAACAATGCTTGCGCACGTCGCGCATGGGAATCGATCAGGAAGGAAGACCGGAATGAAAATTCGGGGCGCGGTGCTGAATGCGATGGGAGCGCGAAGGCCGTATGCGCAAACGAGGCCGCTCTCGATCGAAGAGGTCGAGCTCGCGGCGCCCGGCCCCGGCGAGGTGCTGGTGAAGATCCGCGCCGCGGGCCTGTGTCATTCGGACCTCTCGGTGATCAACGGTGACCGGCCGCGACCCACGCCGATGCTGCTGGGGCACGAAGCCTCGGGCGTCGTCGAGGCGCTGGGCGAAGGCGTCACCGATCTGGCGCACGGCGATCACGTGGTCATGGTGTTCGTGCCGAGTTGCGGCCATTGCCTGCCCTGCTCCGAAGGACGGCCCGCGCTATGCGAGCCGGGCGCTGCCGCCAACGGGGCGGGTACGCTGCTTTGCGGCGCGCGACGGCTATCGCGCGGCAACAACGCCGTCAACCATCATCTGGGATGCTCGGCGTTCGCCGACCATGCGACGGTATCGCGGCGCTCGCTGGTGAAGGTCGATCCCGAGCTGCCATTCGAGGAGGCGGCGCTGTTCGGCTGCGCAGTCCTCACGGGTGTGGGCGCCGTGGTCAATACGGCAAAAGTTGCTGCCGGTCAGTCGGTCGCCGTCATCGGGCTCGGCGGGGTGGGCCTCGCGAGCGTCATCGGCGCGCTCGCCGTCGGAGCAAGCCGCATCGTCGCGATCGATCTTGCCGAAAGCAAGCTCGCGTTGGCTCGCTCGCTCGGCGCGATCGACTGCTTCAATGCCGGCAGCGCGAGTTGCGCGGACGAAGTGCGCGCAGTCACCGCTGGGGGCGTCGATTTCGCATTCGAGCTCGCAGGGTCGGTCAAGGCGATGGAGTTGGCCTACCGCGTCACTCGTCGCGGCGGCACCACGGTGACCGCCGGCCTCCCGCCGCCCACGCACACGTTCAACCTGCCACAAGTGAGCCTCGTCGCCGAGGAGCGCACCGTCAAGGGCAGCTATATCGGAACCTGCGTACCGATGCGCGACATTCCGCGCTACATCGCGCTGTACCGGCAGGGGCGCCTACCCGTCGACCGCTTGATGTCGGGCCGGCTCGCGCTCGACGAGATCAACGAGGGATTCGATCGCCTGCACGACGGCAAGGCTGTCCGGCAGGTCGTCGTGTTGTGATCATTCATCGGTAGACGAGCCCGAGCCGACGCATGGATTACCTGCTTGCTTTCAGCCAGCGCGCTGCATCGAGCGCGAAGTAGGTAAGGATCATGTCGGCGCCGGCGCGCTTCATCGACAGCAGCGTCTCGAGCACCGCGCTTTTCTCGTCGAGCCAACCGTTGCCGGCTGCAGCTTTGAGCATCGCGTATTCGCCCGAGACTTGATAGACGGCAGTCGGCAATCCAAACGCGTCTTTCACCCGGCGCACGATATCCAGATACGGCAAGCCGGGCTTGACCATGACGATGTCGGCGCCTTCCTCGATGTCGTGAAACGTCTCCCAGAGCGCCTCATCGCTGTTCGCGGGATCCATTTGATAGGTGTACTTGTCGCCACCCTTCAGGTTGCCCGCCGAGCCGACCGCGTCGCGAAACGGCCCATAGAAGCACGAAGCGTATTTCGCCGAGTACGCAAGGATGCGCGTGCGCTGCAATCCCGCTGCGTCGAGCGCCTCGCGCAGCGCGCCGACGCGACCGTCCATCATGTCCGAAGGCGCGACGATGTCGACCCCTGCCTGCGCGTGCGACAACGCCTGGCGCACGAGCGCGACGACTGTCTCGTCGTTTTGCACATAGCCCGACGCATCGATGAGCCCGTCCTGGCCATGGCTCGTGTAAGGATCGAGCGCGACGTCGGTGATCACGCCAAGCTCGGGAAAGCGCTCTTTCAATGCTCGAACCGCGCGTGGAACGAGTCCTTCCGGATGCCACGCCTCCTTGGCATCTTCGCTTTTGAGTTCCGATGCGATCACCGGAAAAATCGCGAGTGCCGGAACGCCGAGCGACATGCATGCGTCGGCATCACGCAGCAACAAATCGATCGTCTTGCGCGCAACGCCGGGAAGCGACGCCACCGGCTCTTCGCGTTTCTTGCCGTCGAGCACGAACACCGGATAGATGAGATCGTCGGCAGCGAGCCGGTGCTGCCGCACCATGCGGCGCGTGAAGTCGTCGCGCCGCAAGCGTCGCGGACGGCGCGCGGGATAGCCGCCTGCAAATGAGTAGCTCATCGATTTTCTGAGCGACGCGTTTGACGAATCCTAACGCACAACGCCAAGCCACCTAGCCTGCTGCGCAATGCGCATCAATCCCGCGAAAGTCGTCACGCCCTGGCGCAGCGCGGCAGCGCGAAGTCGCAGCAAGAGCTCGGCGGTCGCCAGCGCATCGCTTGCGGCGTTATGGCGGTTGTCGCACTCGATGCCATAGAGAGCGAGGAAGTCGTCGAGCGTCGTTTGCGCTCCTTTCGGGGTGGCTCGCGGCGCGAGGGCGGCAGCCAGTGGTGCTGCATCGAGCCAGACGTGCTTGGTTGGCGACAAACCGGCAAGCGCCCCTGCGCGCTCGATGAACGCGCGATCAAAATCGGCGTGGAACGCGACGCGCGGCGCATCGCCCGCCCATGCGTCGAAGCGGGCGAGCGCCTCGGGCGCGGGAATTCCCGACCGTTGCGCGTCCCGGCCGATCCCATGCACTGCAATGTTCGCGCGATCGCGTGTTCCCTGGTGGTGCAGAACGACTTCGAAGCTGTCGTGCGCGCGCACTCCCTCCGCATCGATCGCGACGCCACCAATGGCGAGCAACGCGTCGCGCTCGATGCTAAAGCCGCTCGTTTCGGTGTCGACGACGACCCAGCGTGTCGCGTCGACTTTGCGTTCCCGCCAGCGATCGAGCATTTAGGGCGTGTCCTAGTCAACCCGGATAGTCGAGCTCGATGCGCTGCTGCAGACGCCGCGCTTCACGCATTGATTCTTTGACGATGCGCCGATCGAGGACCGAAAGATCGGCGAGCGGCACCAGGTTCGGATTGTTCGATGGGGCAAGCGTGCCTGTCGTTCGACGAGTCTGCGTGCGCAGCCGCAAGAGCTGCAAATAATCGAACGCGGCGATCCAGCTGCGTGCCTCGTCCTCGCGAATCTCGAGCGCACGACCCGCAAGCGTGAGCCGATCGGAGGTCGCGGTCTCGGTGACGCCACTCGCCAGCGCAAGAATTCGTGCGGCGTCGACGAAAAGCGAAGTCCCCGAGCGCTTGAGATCGATTCCGTCGGGGCCTTCTTCGGCGCTCGCATCGAGCTCGCCGAACCAGTTGAGCGCAGGTCGACGGGTGAGCGCATTGTCTGCCATCTGCTTCAAGAAGCGTGGAGTTCGTCGCGCCCGCGCGGCGATTCCATCGCGCAACACGTGTGCGAGTCCTGCCACGCCGAAGAGGCTTCGGAAGTCGAAGAATATGCTCGCGTCGAGGAGGCTTTGCGGATCACCGCGATCGATCCAGCCGTCGAAGCCCCGTTGCCATTCCTCGAGCGAGGCGCACCAGCGTGGATTCATCGCCATCACGCCGCCCTTGCACAATGGATAGCCGCAACGATCGAGCGCTTCGTTCACCGCACGCGCGAACGGTAGCAAACGCTCGCGCAGGCCATCGTTGGGTCCGCCATCGCTTGCGAAAATGAGGCCATTGTCCTGGTCGGTGGCGATCGTCTGCTCGTTGCGGCCTTCGCTGCCCATTCCAATCCAGCAGTATCGGATGCCCCCGAGCGCATGCGATGGCTCGACAATCTCGATCAGTCGCGCGAGCAGCTGGTCGTTGAGACTGGAAATCATCCGCGTGAGTTTCTCGCTTGCAATCCCTTGCGCGACCAGCGAATGCGCGAGCGCGCGAATGTCCGCGCCGCGCGCGACCAGTGCATCCATATCCGGCGAGCGTCGAATTGCCGATGCAAGCTCGCGCAAAGACAGTCGCTGCAACGCAAACAGGTCGCGCTCGGACACGACGCCTACGATCCGTCCGGTGGGGTCGACGAGCACAATGTGGCGAATGCCACGGCGCGTCATTTCGAGCGCCGCATCGCCTGCGGTTGCATCCTGTGCGAGTGTGACGACCGGATAGCTCGTCACCGACGCAAGGGGGGAGGCGAGATCGAGCCGCGGCAGGACGACGCGACCGATCACATCCTCGCGCGTGAAGATGCCGATCGGACGCAGCTGCGGATCGACCGCGACGATCGATCCGACGCGCCGCTGATCCATCGCAATCAACGCATCACCGACCGGCATCGTATCCGGAGCGGTCAAGGGTGGCTGGCGCAGCAGTTCGCGCAGCGGCGTGGAGGGGCCGCGCTGCTCGGTCACCGAAGCAACGAATTCGGCCTGCAGCGTCGCGCGTGAAAGGTCGATCAGATGCTCGCTGCGACGGCGACAGAAGTCAGCGAAAACTTCCGACGTCTCCATGAGCGAATCAAAAACGGAAGCGGGGAAAGCCAGCACGAACGTGTCGGTTACCGCCGAATACGAATGCGTGAGCGCGCGATTTTCGAGAAGTGATGAAAGCGGAAACATTTCCCCCGCACCGCGCTCCCAGGTTCGCGCGCGCTCATCGGTGGACATCGCATCGGGAACAGCCCGAACCGTGCCCTGACGGACGATGAAGCAATGCGCGGCGCGTTGCGGTGACGGGTGCAGCACGATGTCGCCGGCGGCGAAATAGCGAACGCTGCATGCGCGCACGAGCATGTCCAAGTCCTCTACGCGCATGGCACCGAAGGGTGCGTGCGGTACGAGCGATTGGCGAAGCCCGGCCAACAGCGACGGAGCGGGTGTCATGGAGAACCCGGCGGAAACAACGAGTGCGCAACACGCGGAACTTGCACGCGCGCGCCGCGGTCACAACGAGTGGACGGTGTACGTCTCCCGCTTTCCTCCCTGAGCGGGTGCCCGCGTCGGCGCGCTAGCGCCGATTGCGGGCGTTTACGAGGCCCCGCGTCACTCCCCTTGACCGTGGGGCCTTTTCTTGTCCGCTCGCTCACGACGACACGTCGAGGTGGAGCCAGTGTGCGAGCACGTCGTCGGCCTCGATCACCCCGGTGCGTCGCGTCGCTGAGAACGCGATGACGTCGACGCGTGCGTGCGGACCAAACTGCGCTTGAACTTGCGCGCGGATCGATTTCACCGCCTGTCTCTGTTCGGAGACGTTCAGCTTGTCGCTTTTCGTGGCAAGGATCAGTAGCGGACGACCCGACGCGACGAAGCGCTCGAGCAACACGACATCGAGCGGCTTTATTCCGTGACGCGCATCGACGACGACGACGAGCCCGACCAGCGTATCCCGCGAGGTAACGTAATCCCAGAGAAACTGCTGCCAGCTTTCCTTGACGTCGCGCGCGACCGCTGCGTAGCCGTAACCTGGCAAATCGGCGATGTAGCCGCCGCTTGCGAGCTGAAAGAAATTGATCTGGCGCGTACGTCCCGGTGTGCGGCTCGCGAATGCGAGTCGCGTACGGTTGGCCAGCGCGTTGATCGCACTCGACTTGCCGGCGTTGCTGCGCCCTGCGAAGGCGATCTCGGGCGGACCCGATTCGGGAAGCTGTGCGCGCGACGCGGCGCCGTTGAAAAACGTCGCGCCGATCAGTACGCGCGGTTCGCGTTGTTCGCGCGCGGGCGCCGCGTGAGGCGCAGACGAGCGGTCCGGTACAATCGTTTGCTTTGCTTGCGGGCGATGATTCGCCCGATGGCCGGATCGAGGAGTCCTACCCATGAAACGCCTGTCGCTGCTCGCCGTGCTCGCGTGGCCGGTGTTGCTTGCAGCTCAGACGCCGCCGCCGGCCGACACGAAGGCGCTCGAAGCGCGAGGCCAACAACTCGCCACCGAAATCTGCGGCGCGTGTCACGGCGCCGACGGCAACAGCGCGGCGCCGGCGAATCCGAATCTCGCAGGCCAGCACGCCGACTATAGCACCCAGCAATTGATGCATTTCAAGGCGGGCATCCGCGTGAATCCGATCATGCAGGCGATCGCGGCCGGAATGTCGCCTGAAGACATGCGCGCCACCGGCCTCTATTACGCGCGCCAGCAACCCAAGGGCCTTGCGGCGCGCGATGCAGAGCTCGTGAAGCTGGGGACGCCGATCTGGCGAGGCGGCGACGTGAGCACCGGGGTTCCCGCCTGCAGCGGTTGTCACAGCCCGAACGGTGCCGGAATCCCGAAGAACTATCCGCGCCTTGCCGGCCAGTACGCGGATTACACGTACGCGCAGCTCAAAGCGTTCAAGAGCGGCGAGCGCGGACGTGACAAGGAAGGCAAGGACGTGAACGGCCGTGTGATGCGCGGTGTCGTCAAGGGCTTGTCCGACGCGCAAATGAAAGCGGTCGCGGAGTTCGCCGCGGGCTTGCGGTGAGCGACGCGACGGTTGCAGCGCTCAACGTTTATCCCGTCAAGAGCTGCCGCGGCATAACGCTCGAGGAAGTTCGGGTCGAGCGTACCGGGTTTGCCGGCGACGGTGTTCGCGATCGGCAATGGATGATCGTCGATCGCAACGGATGCTTTGTCACGCAGCGCGAAGAGCCTCGTCTTGCGTTGATCGAAGCGGCGTGTGTGAATGGCGCACTCGAGGTTCGCGCGCCCGGATGCGACGCCGTGCGTGGTTGCGAGAGCAGTGACAGCCGCGACGTCGTGGTGTGGCGATCGAACGTGCGCGGCTTCGATGCCGGCGATCCGATTGCAAAAGCGTTGTCCACATATCTCGACCGCGACGTGCGTCTGGTGCGCTTCGACGAGCGCAAGAAGCGTCGCTGCAATCCGGATTATGTGGGAAGCAGCGGCGCAACGACGTTGTTCGCGGACGGCTACCCGATTCTAGTCATCGGCGCAGCGTCGCTGGACGATCTCAATGCGCGGCTCGACGAGGGCGGTATGAGCGCGCTGCCAATGAACCGCTTCCGGCCCAATCTCGTGCTCGACGGCATCGAGCCTTACGACGAAGACCATGCCGACACCATTCGGATTGGCGCGGTCGTGCTAAAGCCCGTGAAGCCCTGCGTGCGCTGCGAGATCACGACGACCGATCAGGTCAGCACGCATCGCGGAATCGAGCCGCTGCGAACGCTGTCGACTTATCGGCGCAACGATCGGCTCGGCGGCGTCACGTTCGGCATGAACGCGATTGTCGTCGAAGGCGAAGGTGCTCGAATCGCGCGCGGCGACGCGGCGCAGGTCACGCTGCGTTTCTAGAAGTCACGCGTTGCCGGCGCGCACATGATGACTGCGTCGGGGCCATAACCTTCGGCAACCCATACGGGATCGGCCCGCAGCGACTCGCGAATGCCGACTTCCTGCGTGTAACGGTGATTGGTCGTGCGCGAATTGAAAAAGCGCCAGACGGGTCGCGTGTTCCCCGGGCACGCACCGGTGGTCGCGTTCGGCAGCGCGATGTAGAACACGCTCGGGCTCTCGAAGATCCACGAAGCGCCGAACTGTACTTTCACGCGCTCGCATTCGGCGGGATCGGCCGAATAGAAATGCGAGTCGCCGACCGAGGGCTTCAAATAAAAGCGACAGACCGGATTCGCGCCGGCGGCCGGTGCGTTGTAGGCGAGAAAGCGGATTCCGGTGCGCTCCCAGCCGCGCAATTGCCCGGTATCGAGAAAATTGATCTCGTTGCTGTCGATCGTGATGAAGTAATGATCGAGGGCGCGGTTGTAGAACTCGACCGCGACCGCCTCGTTGTTCGCACTCTTTGCTTCCGGGGTCAGATATTGGCGCGTCAACGGCAGCATGTTGTCGAGGCGCGAGTAGTAATCGACACCCGCACGGTTCGTGCACAGTGCGTCACCGCCGAAGAGGCCACCGCGCACTTCGTAATAGCCACCCGATGAGAGAAACGTGAACAAAGCCGCGCCCGACGAGCCTTGTTCGGTCGTGCCCTGGGTCCATTGCATCTTGATGAAGCTCGAGCCGTCGCTGAACACTTCGTAGCCGGTCGCGCTGCCCTGGCTGAACTTTTCGAGATCGCCCTCGGGGTGATGCAGCGACGTGGCGACGGCCAGGTGCGGGACCGGTTCGGCGCGCCACGCCGAGAAGAAAACTCCGGCCGGAGGCGTGCGGTTGAGACGCATCAGCGACCAGTCGTAATCCTCGCTACGCGCGAGCAGGAACGCGCCACCGGTTTGCAGTACGTACGCGGGTGTGGCGAGACTGCCGCAGGTTTGCGCTCGGAAGAACCAGTAGACGTTGATCGTGCTGGCGGTGAAGGCGTCGTCGAAGCAATGGCTCGCCGACAGCAAGTACGGCGTGAACGTCATCGTCGAATCGTTCAACAGCGTTCCGGTGCAGAGAAAGGTCGAGCCGAAGCGATCGTTGTACACGAGCTTGCCGACGCTGTTCGCGGCGTTGTTCAATGCAGTCGATTCGGGCGTCACGCACGCGACATCGATGTTGCACGAGCCTGCGTCGCCGATGTCTTGCACGCGCTTCTGGAAGTCGTTGAGCGATGCACCTGCGACGACGAGGTGCGAGATGGGTCCGAAAGAAAGCGCGAGCCCTTCAACCGTCGCGCCGTTCACCGCATGAAGCTCGACCGTTGCTTTATCGCCTTCGAGCACCGGCGACCAGAAATAACCATCGCGCGCAGCGGCTGCGGCGATTGCATTGGCCGCGTACGCACCGTGCACTTCGGCGCGCGGTCCGTTGCCGACCAAGCGCAGCGAAAGATCCGGATGCGCCGCCGGCATTGCGAGCGAGATGCGAAGTCCTGCAGCGCCGGGTGATCGCACGTCGATCCGCGCGGCGCGACTGCCATCGGCAAGTGTTTGCCAGGCGAGTCCGCTCAACTGGATCGTCTTGTCCGCAGCGGGAATCGCGCGCGGAAATCCGATCACGAGCGGTGAGCTTTTTCCGGGCGCTGCGCGGCCCACCAGGCGCGGCGCGTTCTTGCGCTTGAGCGCTGCACGCTCGAGCGGCGTCGCTTCGGCCAGGGCAATGCGATAAGGCGTTGCGTTCGGTGCAACGAGCGCCGGAGCGACTTTGGGGGCCACGTCGAGAGGACGAAATTCGGCAGGCGGGACTGACGTCACGCGCTTCGCGTCGCCATTCGACGACACAGGAGCCGCGGTTGATGCAGCGACGGCCAGCGTCGAGACGAGAATGGTGGTCGCGACGAGAGCAGCTTTGCTGATCAATGACATCGAGATCCCCTGGATAACCTGTGAACGCGAGCTCGCTCCGCCAACGAGCCATGTTTCGAGTAACGCTTCGGCGTAAGGTTCAGTCGACAGCGTGCGCAGGCGGCTCGACCGGGCTGGCTATGCAACTTTCATACGCGCTCCGCCAATCCGGCAGCGAAAAGCCGAATGTCTCGGCAAAGCGCGAGGTATCGAGGACGCCATACACCGGTCGCTTCGCAGGCGTTGGGTAGTCGGCGGTACGAATGGGCGTGACGCGCGGATGCGGGCGGTCGCCCACGATCGCACGCGCGAAGTCGCACCAGGTCGCCTGGCCTGTGCACGACATGTGCCAAAGACCGCGCAACTCTGCCGCATCGGGTCGGGCGAGGATGCGCGCGGTCGCTTGCGCGAGCGTGCGACTCCAGTTCGGGACGCCAACCTGATCATCGACGACCCGCAGCTCGTCGCGCTCGGCGGCGAGGCGACGCATTGTCAGCAGAAAGTTGCGGCCGCGGAGCGCGTACACCCAGCTCGTTCGAAAAACGAGTGCGATGGCGCCGGAGGCTTCGATCGCGCGCTCACCTTCGAGCTTGCTCGCGCCATAGACGGACAGCGGATTGGTCGGCGCGTTTTCGCTGTAGGGTGTGGCAGCGTTGCCGTCGAACACGTAGTCGGTTGAATAATGAACGAGCAACGCGCCGCGACGCTTGGCCTCTTCGGCGAGAATTCCCGGGGCGCGGCCGTTGATCGCAAATGCGATATCGCGCTCGCGCTCGGCGACATCGACTGCGGTGTACGCGCCGGCATTTACGATGATCGAAGGATCGACGTCGCGTACTTTGGCGACGATCGCATCGGCGCTCGCAAGATCGAGCGAGTTGCGATCCGTCGCAACGACGTTGCCGAACGTGCGTAACAGCGGTGCAAGCTCGTAGCCGACCTGGCCGCTTGCACCGGTCAGAAGAATGTTGATCACTCGTAGACTGCGCAATCGGCGAAGCGAGTGCCCGCCTTGTCCTTGGCTGCGAGCGTCGGCTCGCCTGCCACCGGCCAGCGCACGTTGACGTCAGGATCGTTCCAAACGAGTGTGCGCTCGTGTTCGGGATGGTAGTAGTCGGTCGCTTTGTAGAGAAAATCCGCCGTCTCCGATACGACGAGAAAGCCATGCGCGAATCCCGGCGGCATCCACAGCATCCGCTTGTTGTCCGCGGAGAGCATCACGCCAACCCAGCGACCGAAAGTCGGCGAGCGTCGGCGAAGATCGACCGCAACATCGAAAACCTCGCCGCTGACGACGCGCACGAGCTTTCCCTGCGCATGCTCGACTTGATAATGCAATCCGCGCAACACGCCGCGCTGCGAGCGAGAGTGATTGTCCTGCACGAATGTCGCGTCGATGCCGGCCGAGCCAAGCGCGCGCTCGTTCCAGCTCTCGAAAAAAAATCCGCGCGCATCGCCGAACACGCGTGGCTCGACGATCTTGACGTCGGGAATGTCGGTTGGAGTGACTTTCACGAAACTGGCGCAACCGCTGCTAGCCGATCACCGGATCGCGCAAGAGGCCGAGCAGGTACTGGCCGTAGCCGCTTTTCGCCAATGCGTTGCCGAGCTTTTCCAGCGCGGCCGCGTCGATCCAGCCGAGGCGATAGGCAATTTCTTCGGGACACGCAATCTTGAGACCCTGCCGCCGCTCTATCGTCTCGATGTATTGCGAGGCTTCGAGCAGCGATTCGTGCGTGCCGGTGTCGAGCCACGCCATGCCGCGTCCCATCACTTCGCAATCGAGCTCGGCCCAGTCGAGATAGCGTCGATTGACGTCGGTGATCTCGAGCTCACCGCGCGGCGAAGGCGCGAGGTCGCGTGCGACATCGAGCACGCGATTGTCGTAGAAATAGAGTCCCGTGACAGCGTAGCGTGACTTCGGCTGCGCAGGCTTCTCCTCGAGGCTCACGACGCGACCCCGCGCATCGAATTCGGCCACGCCGTAACGCTCGGGATCGGATACCGCATACGCGAACACGGTCGCCCCGCTTGCGCGCGCGCTGGCGCGCGCCAGCTGCACGTGCAGATCGTGGCCGTAGAAGATGTTGTCGCCCAACACGAGCACCGACGCATCGCGCCCGACGAAGTCACGCCCGATGATGAATGCCTGCGCCAATCCTCCAGGCGTCGGCTGCACGGCATAGGAAAGATTCAAGCCCCACTGCGCACCGTCACCGAGGAGCGCATGGAAGCGCGGGGTGTCCTCCGGCGTGCTGATCAGGAGAATGTCGCGAACGCCGCCTAGCATCAGCGTCGACAGCGGGTAATAGATCATCGGCTTGTCGTAGACCGGCAGCAGTTGCTTGCTGACGACTTGCGTGACTGGGTACAGCCGTGTGCCGGAGCCACCCGCCAAAATGATTCCTTTGCGCATCGGCCGACTAGGCGAGTGCTCGCGCAGGCGCGTACTGCTGGCTGACCCAGCGCTGATAATCGCCACTCGTCACCGACGCCACCCATTCGGCGTTGTCGAGATACCAGTCGACGGTTTTGGCAAGACCGCTTGCGAAAGTTTCCGCGGGCTGCCAACCGATCTCGCGACGAACCTTGGTCGCATCGATCGCATAGCGCCGATCGTGACCGGGGCGATCCTTCACGAACGTGACCTGCGACGCATAATCGCGGCCCGGACGGCGCTCGCGAAGAATCGAGCACAGCGTTTTGACTACGTCGAGATTCGTCATCTCGGCGTTGCCGCCGATGTTGTACGTCTCACCGGGACGTCCGCGCTCGAGCACCGCGCGGATCGCCGCGCAATGATCGCCGACATAGAGCCAGTCGCGAACGTTGAGACCATCGCCGTAGACCGGCAGCGGCTTGCCCGCCAGCGCGTTGACGATCATCAGCGGAATCAGCTTCTCGGGAAACTGGCGCGGGCCGTAGTTGTTCGAGCAGTTCGTCGTGAGCGTGTGAAGCCCGAACGTGTGATGCCACGCGCGCACCAGGTGGTCGGAGGCGGCCTTGCTCGCCGAATACGGGCTGTTCGGCGAATATGCAGTCGCTTCCGAAAAACCTGCGGCGTCTTCAGAGAGCGAGCCGTACACTTCGTCGGTGGACACGTGCAAAAAGCGAAACGCGTCGCGCTCGGCAGCGTCGAGCGTGCCGACGTAGGCGCGCACGCATTCGAGCATCCGACACGTCGCCGCAACATTCGTTTCGATGAAGGCCGCGGGCCCCATGATCGAGCGATCGACGTGCGATTCCGCCGCGAAGTTGAGAAGCGCGCGCGGCCGATGCGTTGCCAGCAACTGGTGCATTAGCGTCGTATCGCCGATGTCGCCGCGCACGAACAAGTGTCGCGCGTCGCCTTCGAGGTTCGCGAGATTGCCGGGGTTGCCGGCGTAAGTCAGCTTGTCGAGGTTGACGACCGGTTCGCTGCAACGCGCGAGCCAGTCCAGCACGAAATTGGCGCCGATGAACCCGGCACCACCGGTAACGACAATCATGGGAGCTAAGCGCGGCTGCCGACGGCGTAAAGGGCCGCGATTTTAACATTCAGCCTTCGCTGCAACTGACGTTCCGATCAGCGGCGGTTGTACTCGCGATACCAGTCGACGAAGCGCGCGAGGCCTTCGTCGAGCGACGTCGACGGAGCGAACCCGGTCAGCTCGCGTAGCCTGTCGATCGACGCGTAGGTCGCTTTCACTTCGCCCGGTTGCATCGGCACGAGCTCCTTGACGGCTTCGCGGCCGAGCAAGCGCTCGAGTGTCGCGATGAACGTCGTCAACGGAACCGGCTGATGATTGCCGATGTTGTAGATCGCATAGGGCGGGGTCGATGAGGGTGGGCGCGCAAGGACCCGCAGCACGCCTTCGACGATGTCGTCGACAAACGTGAAATCGCGTTGCATGTCGCCATGATTGAAAACGCGGATTGGAGTGCCTTCGACGATCGCGCGCGCGAAGAGCATCGGCGCCATATCGGGGCGTCCCCACGGCCCATAGACGGTGAAGAAACGAAGACCCGTCGTCGGTAGCGAGTACATGTGACTGTACGTGTGCGCGGCGAGCTCGTTCGCTTTTTTCGTCGCGGCGTAGAGACTGACGGGATGATCGACCGGCTGGTCCTCCGAGAACGGCAGCGCGTGGTTTGCGCCATACACCGACGACGAGGACGCGTATACGAGATGGCGCACGCGCGAGTTGTGACAGCCTTCGAGCACGTGTCCGAACGCAACGATGTTGTTCCGATAATACGCTTCGGGATGAGTGATCGAGTAGCGAACGCCCGGTTGTGCGGCGAGATGCGCGACCTCGTCGAAGCGTTGCTCGAAGAGCTCCGCCGTCGGCGCAGGCTCGGCGAGATCGAGCTCGATGAACTCGAATTCGTCATTGTCGGCGAGCCTTGCAAGACGCGCCTGCTTGAGTCGAACATCATAATAAGGCGAAAGATTGTCGACTCCGACCACGCTCGCGCCATTGCGCAAGAGCGCATGCGCGACATGCATGCCGATGAAACCGGCAACACCGGTCACCAGAACGCGATCGCCCTTGCTCACTCGTTGCCTTTGAGCGCGCGGAGCTTCGCATGCTTCAAGAAGCTCGCGAATGCGCCGATTGCGATGTGCGCAAACCCCGCAGCACCGTCCAAAAAGCCCGCGCGCAGCACATAAAACCGGATGAAGCGCGCCAGCGGGGATAACGCGATGCGCGCCAATCCGCTCGTTTCACCGCGCGCGTGCATCGCCTCGGCCTGCAGCGTCGTGTAGCGATTCTGTTTCGCGACATAGGTCTCGATCGATTCGGCGGAGGCGTGCAGCAGATCCCCTGCGAGCCGAACGACTTGCTCGTCGCTAATCACGTGCTCGTGCACAACTGCATCGGACCACTGCGCGTGACGCCGATCGAAAAGTCGCACGTTCCAATCGGGATAGCCCTCGCCATGTGCGAGCCAGCGCCCAAGGAATCGATTGCGGCGCGGCATCGCGTACGCGGCGGCCGACGGTGTTCCGTTGCTAAACAACGCGGCGATCGAAGCGGCGAGCGCGGGCGACACACGCTCGTCGGCGTCGAGGCAAAGCACCCAATCGTGCATCGCTTGCGTAACCGCGAAGCGCTTCTGCGGGCCGAAGCCTTCGAATGCGTGATGAACGACTCGCGCACCGAGGCGCTTTGCGACTTCCACGGTATCATCGCGGCTGCCCGAGTCGACCACAACCATGTCCGCCGCAAACGCTGCGGATTCAAGGCACGCGGCGATATCCTGCGCGGCATCGCGCGCGATCACGACCAGCGAAAGAGGCAGCGGCATGTTCCGTACTGGCGTGCGATCGCGAAGCGTCGTTCACGTTGCTGGAGGCGGGGCATTCTACGTGCTTTCGCAAGCAACGGCATCGTGACGTCGCTGCTCGTCGTTCGGCCGAGCTCGCTCGGCGACATCGTGCACGCAATGGCGCTGGTCGACGATGTGCGCCGCGCACTGCCGGACGCGACGATCGATTGGGTTGCCGAAGAAGCATTCGTCGAATTGCCGAGCTTGTGTCCGGACGTCGGGCGCGTGGTGCCGCTCGCACTGCGACGTTGGCGTCATTCGCCGTTCATGCGAGGAACGTGGCGCGAAGCGAAATCGTTTCGTGACGCGATCCTCGACCGACAGTATGACGTCATTCTCGACCTGCAAGAGCAGGTCAAAGGCGCGGTGGTGTCGCGACTCGCGCGCGGGGTGCGTCACGGATTCGATCGTGCGAGCATTCGCGAGCCGGTCGCCGCGTTGTTCGATGACGTGCATCACGCGGTTCCACGCAATTTGCACTTTGCAACGCGCTGCCGGCAGCTTGCGGGTGCCGCGCTTCGAATCCCTGTGGATGGACTGCCCCGCTGGCGACTGCGAACCTCTACACACGCTGCGATTCCGTCGGAGCGCTACATGGTGGCGCTGCACGCGACCTCGCGCGCCGACAAGCTGTGGCCGGAAAACGATTGGCGCGCGCTCTTGACCGACTCCGCCCACGCAGGACTTGCGTGCGTGCTCCCGTGGGGCAGCGAGATCGAACGTGAACGCAGTGAGCGTCTCGCGAACGGCGTCGCGACCGCACGCGTGCCGGCGCGTCATACACTGGGCGAGCTTGCAGCATTGCTTGCGCGAGCCGAGCTCGTGGTGGGTGTGGATACGGGACTCACGCATCTTGCCGCGGCGCTTGGAACGCCGGTCATTGCGCTGTTCACGGCAACCGATCCGGCGGGCGCGGGTGTGGCGATCGCAGGAGAGCACGCGCGCGACCTGGGCGGCAATGGCCGCGTACCGACCCTACAAGAAGTGCTTGACGCGGCGGGCGATCTTTTGCGTTGCTGATGCGCGCGATTTATACATTCCTGTGGTGGCTCGCGCTGCCGTTCGTTCCGGTACGCCTGTGGTGGCGTGCGCGTCGTGAGCCAGGCTATTTGCAAAACGTCGGCGAGCGATTCGGCGCATATCGAAACGCTTCCCCGCAGGGCGAGTTGATCTGGATTCACGCCGTGTCGGTTGGCGAGACGCGCGCGGCCGCGCCATTGGTTGACCGGTTGCGTCGCGAGCGACCGGACGCAACGCTTTTACTCACCTGCATGACGGCAGCGGGTCGCGCGACAGGGGCATCGCTCTACGGCGAACGCGTCTTGCAAGCATGGCTTCCGTACGATCTGCCGTTCGCGGTCGAGCGCTTTCTCGCGCACTTTCGTCCGGTCGCGGGCGTGCTGATGGAAACGGAGTTGTGGCCCAACCTGATCGACGCAGCGCATCGCCGGGGCATTCCGATGTTTCTCGTCAACGCGCGCATGTCGGCGCGCTCCGCCAAAGGTTACGCACGTGCAGGATCGCTGACACGCGCAACGCTGAACCAACTGCGCGGCATCGCGGCGCAAAGCGCCGATGACGCGAAGAGGCTGCGCGAACTCGGCGCAAGCGATGTCGTTGTCACCGGCAATGTCAAGTTCGACATCGATATTCCGGATGCGATGCGCGCGCTCGGTGTCGACTTGCGTTCGCGTATCAACCGAGAACGTCCCGTCTGGCTTGCCGCCTCGACACGCGAAGGCGAAGAAAACCTGATCCTGGACGCGCTCGCTCGCAAGAGGATCGAGAAGACGCTGCTGCTTCTCGTTCCTCGCCATCCGCAGCGCTTCGACGACGTTGCACGGCTTCTGGATGCGCGTCGCGTGCCCTTCGTGAGGCGCTCGACCGCGACGGTCGTTGGCGATGACATCGCAGTCATGCTGGGCGACTCGATGGGGGAGATGCTCGCTTATTGCGCCGCAAGCGACGTCGCGTTCGTCGGCGGGAGTCTAAAACTGCTCGGAGGGCAGAATCTTCTCGAGCCGCTCGCGCTCGGCGTGCCGACGCTTGTCGGTCCGCATACGTTCAACTTCGCCGAGATCACCGAGCGTGCCATCGAGGCGGGAGCGGTCAAGCGCGTTGCCGATGCCGACGCACTGCTCGCGGCGGTCGATTCCCTCTTGAATGACACGCCAGCGCGCGCTCGGATGCGCGATGCCGCGCAAAGCTTCATGACCGAACACCGTGCTGCAATCGATCGCCTGTGGCGCTGGCTGAATCCGAAGCTCGATGAAAGATGACGTTGCGCGTCGCGCGATTCGACGCCAGGTTGGATCAGGTCGCTTCCGCAACGCGCACCGCAAAAACCTCGACCGTCGCCGACCTGCCCTTGACCTTGACCGGGCCGAGCGCGTCCGCCGACACGCGGTCGTTGAGCGCTGCGAACGTGTCGCGATCGATCAGGATCGGACGCTGCGCGACCTTGGTGTGCGACTCCAGTCGCGACGCGAGGTTGACGACATCGCCGATGCACGTGTAAGTGGCGCGCTCGTTGGTGCCCGCGTAGCCGGCCACCATGTCGCCCGATGCGATGCCGATGCCGATTGCGATCGTTGGCTTGCCGACGACCTTGCGGTCGGCGTTGAACAGCGCGATCGTCTCGATCATCTCCATCGCGCAACGCACCGCGCTTCCGCAATGATCCGGCAGCGAGACCGGGGCACCGAAGATCGCCATCAACCCATCGCCGACCATCAGGCTGACGATGCCGCCGTGCGTGCCGATTGCGTCGAACATCAGCGTGTAATAAGTGTTCAGAAGCTCGATCGTCTCCTCCGGCGGCTGTGATTCGGCGATCGAAGTGAAGCCGCGGATGTCGGAAAACAGCACCGAAGCTTTCACGCGCTTTCCTCCCAGCGCGAACCCTGACGCCTGCAGGTCCTGCGCAACTTCGCGCGTCGCGAACCGCTGCATCAGCACCTTTTGCTGGTCGCGCAGCCGCTTCTTCTCGAGGCTCGCGCCGATGCGCGCTTTGAGGAGGACGGCGTTCACCGGCTTGGTCAAGTAGTCTTCGGCACCTAGCTCGATGCAGCGCGCGATGTTGTCGACGCCTTCGAGCGACGAGGTGACGAGCACCGGCAAGTCGCGCAGTTGCAGATCGCGCTTCATCTCTCCCAGCACCTGGAAGCCATCCATCTCGGGCATTTCGATGTCGAGCAGCATGAGGTCGAACGCCTCGCTGCGCAGCATTTGTAACGCCAAGCGCCCGTTGGCAGCACATGCGACCTCGTGCCCCTGCAACTCGAGACTGCGCGCGAGCAGAAGCCGGTTGACCTTGTTGTCGTCGACGACCAGCAGGCGGGCACCGCTTGCGCCACTCTCACGCATTGCGTAACTCCGTGATCGCCGTTGCAACACGCTGGTACTCGCTAGCAAGGGTATCGAGTGCGACGCGCTCACCCCGCGCCACGGTGTCGATCGCGCTCTGCTCGAGTTCACGTGCCAATCCAGCGAGCCGGATCGCGCCGAAGGTAAGCGCATTCGACTTGAGCGAATGGGCCGTGCGACGGAGCGCTTCGGCATCGCGCGCTGCGAGCGCCGCGTCGAGTGCTTTCAGCATGCGGGGCGCTTCATCGAGAAATGTGCCTGCAAGCTCGCTGACGAATGTCGCGCCGGCAGCCTCCTCGAGCGAGCGGAACGTCGATGTGTCGATCGCGTCGTCGGCCATGTCAGCGATCCGTGCGGGCCGGGATGCGTTGTAACGCCTTGACTAGCCGCTCGACGCGAATCGGCTTGGTCAGATAGTCGTCCATCCCTGCCGCGATGCACATCTCGCGGTCGCCTTGCATCGCGTTGGCAGTCATTGCGACGATCCGGGGACGCTCGCCGCTGCGCGCACAGATGCGCCGCGTTGCTTCGATGCCGTCCATCTCGGGCATCTGCACATCCATCAACACGACATCGTAAGTTTGCCGCTCGACCGATTCGAGCGCTTCGATACCGTTGGAAGCCACGTCTGCGCGATAGCCCATCTGCTCCAAAAAACGCAGCGCGAGCTTCTGGTTCACGACATTGTCTTCGGCGAGCAGGATGCGCAGTGGATGCCGTGCAGCCATGCTGGCATCGACCGCGTGCGTTCGCGCAGACGCCGGCTCGGCGGTTCGCGACCTCGGGCCCGCGAACAGCGTCGCAAGCGTATCGAACAGTTGCGACTGATGCAGCGGCTTGCCAAGAAAGGCAGCGAACAGTCCTTCGACGTTTACGGCCTCGCGGCGTCCGAGCGAGCTGAACAACACCAGAGGCAGCGCCGGCCGCAACGCGCGCAATCGTTGCGCAAGCTCGACGCCATCCATTCCGGGCATGTGCATGTCGATGATCGCAACGTCGAAGGTGTCGCCCTGTTGGATCAGACGCAAGGCTTCGGACGGCGCATCGACTTCGTGCGCAGACATGCCCCATTTTCCGGCCTGCAAACCGAGCACGCGTCGGTTGGTTGGATTATCGTCGACGATAAGGACGCGTCGTCCTTCAAGCTCGGGTTGAATGCCCGCGAATTCGCGGCGTCGCTCGTGCATGCGTGCTGCCACCGGCACGCGGATCGTGAACGCGAATGTCGCGCCCTTGCCGGCGCCATCGCTTTGTGCCCACATGCGTCCGCCCATCAATTCGGCGAGCCGTCGACTGATTGCAAGACCCAGACCGGTGCCGCCGTATTTTCGCGTCGTCGACGAGTCGGCTTGCGAGAATGATTCGAACAGGCGGCTCATTGACTCTTGCGCGAGCCCGATGCCGGTATCGCGCACGGCGAACGCAAGCTCGACTTCGCCTTCACCAAGGGGCTGCGCGCCGACGGTCAGCACGACCTCGCCGGCTTCGGTGAACTTGACCGCATTGGACAGAAGATTCAGCAAGATCTGCCGCAACCGCGTCACGTCTCCGCGAACCACCGGCGGTACGTCACCCTCGAACAAGTAGGCGATGTCCAATTCCTTGCCGACGGCGCGAGCGCTCGCAAGATCGAGTGCCGATTCCACGCATTCGCGCACGTCGAACGGCTGCGACTCGATGTCCATGCGACCGGCCTCGATCTTGGAAAAGTCGAGGATGTCGTTGATGATCGTGAGCAGCGTATCGCCGGAATCGCGGATCGTCGTTGCGTAATCCTGCTGCTCGGCGGAAAGCGGCGTGTCGAGCAGAAGTCCGCTCATGCCGATCACCGCGTTCATCGGCGTACGGATCTCGTGGCTCATCGTCGCGAGGAACGCACTTTTTGCCTCGTTCGCAGCTTCGGCGGCAGCACGCGCTTCCTGCGCCTGACGAAACAGGCGCGCGTTCTGGACCGCAATCACCGCCTGGTCGGCGAACGTTTTCAAAAGCACGAGCTCCTTGTCGGAGAAAGCCTTAGGCGGTTGGCGCAGCACCGCCAGCGACCCGATGCCCTGGTTTTCCCACAACATCGGTGCCCATGCAGCCGAGAAGTTGCCGATCAGTTCGATCACGGCGCTCAGCGCAGCCGGTGGATCAGGCATCGCTTGCGTGTCGGGAATATGAATCGCCCGCCTTTCGCGCAACACCCGTGCGGTGATCGTCTGCTCGGGTGGCTTTGGAAGCGTGCGCGCAACCGCGCCGAGCGCCGATCCGAACAACGCTTCGGCGTGCAGCAGACCATCGTCGCGTATCTGAAAAATGCCTATTTGCTCGGTGGCGAAAAGGTGCTTGCCGCTTTCGAGAATCTTGTCGAATACCGGGGCTGCGTCGGCCACTGAATTGCTGATCACCTGCAGCACTTCGGCGGTCGCTGTTTGCTGCTCGAGTGCCTCCTTTGTCTCGTTGAACAGGCGCACGTTTTCGATCGCGATCACGGCCTGGTCGGCAAACGTCTGCAGCAACGCCACTTGCGATTCCGGAAACGTGCCGATTTGCGGTCGGGCAATCGTG
>DATLOI010000061.1:0-23478 GCA_035536295.1 Casimicrobiaceae bacterium | reverse complement strand
AGGAGGCGCTGCCGATCGTCCGCTATCTCACGCGCGACCTGACGCGCCTGCTGGCGCCGACACCGCGTTCATGCGCCGGATCGAGAAGATCACCAGCCGTTCGGATGACATGCTGTCGGGAGTGATCGTGACCGCTTCCGTAAGAACGTCTGTCTGCAGCAACCGCCGCGTGTTGCAGTCACCGTCGCAAGGGCTGAGGTCCGGGTGGGGTTTCACGCCGCGCATGTCGACTTCTGTGGGCGGGCGTGTGCAGGTCGGTCACGCGCAAGTCGCGCGCCCTGTGCACGACCGCTGCGGCGCAGCGCACTGCGACACGCCATCCCCTCTTCCGGTTTAGGCGCGCGCATACTCATGGCCAAGGCGCGATGTTCGCGTATATCCTTTTGCAAGAGAAGGTGTGCCCACTTCCCAGGGAGCGATGATGGACGCTTCAAGACGCGAATCTCTGAAGGGCCTTTCAGCCTTGACCCTCGGTCTCGGACTGATCGGCACGCGTGCCGTGGCCGCCGAGCCGCCTCCCGAGACGACGCGACTCAGATTGGGCAAGGTCCCGAGCATCTGTCTCGCCCCGCAATACGTTGCCGAGGATCTGTTGCGTGCCGAGGGATTCAGCCAGATTCAGTACGTGGGCGAGGGCCTTTCCGCCGCGGGCCTGTCGGGCGCGCAGGCGATGGGAGCCGGCCAGTTCGATATCAGCATGAACTTCGCCGCACCGCTGGTAATCGCGCTCGATCAAGGCGCGCCGATCGTGCTTCTCGGCGGCGTGCACGTGGGCTGCTTCGAGCTCTACGCTACCGAGCGCGTGCGTACCATCAAGGACCTCAAGGGTAAGACGGTTGCGATCCTGTCCAAGGGAAGCGCCCAGCACGTCTTCCTCGCGAGCATCGCGACGTCGGTTGGCCTCGACCCCAACCGTGACATCAACTGGGTCGATCATTCGCCGACCGAGAGCAAGCGACTACTCGCGGAAGGGAAGATCGACGCTTACCTCGGCTTCCCGCCCGACCCGCAAGAGCTGCGCGCCACGAAGGTTGGGCGCCTCCTGCTCAACAGCGCTGTCGACCGGCCCTGGTCGCAGTACTTCTGCTGCCTCGTCGCGGCAAACAAGGAGTTCGCGCGCAAGCACCCGGTCGCCGCGAAGCGCGCGATGCGCGCGATACTCAAAGCGAGCGAGCTTTGCGCATCCGATCCGGATCTCGCAGCGAAGGCTTATTTGGCCCAGGGCTACAAGACCAATCCGGACCATGCGCGGCAGGCCATCCGCGAGTTGCCCTACGGCAAATGGCGCGATTACAACCCCGAGGAAACCGTCCGTTTCTACGCGCTGCGTCTGCGCGAAGCGGACATGGTGAAGGCCTCGCCGCAAAAGCTCATCGCGCAGGGCACCGACTGGCGCATCCTAGAGCAGCTCAAGCGGGAGATGAAGACGTGATCGACCGCGATCTCGGGCTCGAAAGGTCCGAGATCGAGCGCGGATTGCGCGAGGCGTTGACGACGTGAAGTGCAAGAGCTTCAACAGGCGCTCGATCGTGCTTGCTCTACTGGGCGCGTGCGTCACGCACGCAGCCGCACACGAGACCAAGGGAAACGAGCGCTTGCCGGTGGTCGGCCGGGCGCCGGATTTCGCGCTGACCACGCAGTCCGGCGGACGCCTGTCGCTCACGGAGCTGCGCGGCAAGGTGCTCGCCGTCACGTTCATCTACGCGACCTGCAAGGACACCTGCCCGGTCCTGACGGCGAAGATGGCCACGCTGCAACGACGGCTCGGCGCCGACTTCGGCCCGCGCGTGCGCTTCGTTTCGGTCACCGTCGAGCCCGAGGTCGATACGCCCGCAGTGCTCACGGCCTATGCAAAGCAGTTCGACGCCGATCCCGCGGGCTGGAGCTTCCTGACCGGCACCAGCGCCGAGATCAGCGACATGGTGCGGCGCTATGGTGCGTTCGCGAAGCGGGTGAAGCCGGGCGACGTCGATCACCTGTTCCTCACGTCGCTGGTCGATCGGCGCGGCATGCTGCGCGTCCAGTACCTCGGTTACCGCTTCGACCCCGAAGAAATGCTGCGCGACCTGCGCTCGCTGCTGCGCGAATGAAGTTCGCGATGCTCGAATGGCTCCCGGACGCCGTCGCGCGCGCACCATTTTCAATCTACACGAAGCTGCTGGTCGCGTTTCTGACCATCGCAGCCCTGCTGGTCACCGTCGGTACCGTTGCGTTCGCCGAACTGGGCGCGGTCAATCAGCGCACCGAGGACCTCGTGAAGCTCGAGCGCAAGATCGCCGCCTACCGGCAAATCCAGCACGACACGACGAGCCAGCTATACAGCGTCGCGTCGGCCCTGCTCGTTCCCAACGAGCGAACGCTGGAGGCAACGCTGCGCCAGCTCAATCAATTCGGATATGACCTCGATCGTCTGCAGTTCGTGGCGCAGGACGAGGTCGAGATCTTCGGCCGCGTGCGCCAGGACTACGAGACTTTCATTGCCGTGGTCACTCAGGTCGTCGAGTTAATTCGCGCAGGCAACGTCGCCGAGGGTCGCGAGGCGCAAATCGAGCGCGCCGGACCGCTGGCCGAGCGCCTCGAGCGACTGACCAACGAACTGGTCAACAAGGCCGAGGCCGACATAGTCGCAAGTACCGACGAGGTCCGCGACACCTATACCCGTGCCCGGAAGCTGCTCATCGGTCTTGCCGTCGGCAGCATCGCCCTCGCGCTGGCGCTCGGCTACTCGATCTCCTGGTCGTTGATCACCCCGGTCCGCCAGATGGACGCGCGCTTCGGCGAGATCGCATCCGGCGACTTCACGAAGCAGGTCGACGTGCGCAATCGCGACGAGTTGGGCACGCTGGCGGGCAATCTCAATCGCATGAGCGTGGAGTTGGGCGAGCTGCACCGTCAGCGCGAGGCCGCAAACCGCAACAAGTCGGAGTTCCTGGCCAACATGTCGCACGAGCTGCGCACGCCGCTGAACGCGATCATCGGCTTCTCCGAGGTGCTGATCGAGCGTATGTTCGGCGAGCTGAACGACAAGCAGGCCGACTACCTGAAGGACATCCATTCCTCGGGCAAACACCTGCTATCGCTGATCAACGACATTCTCGATCTCTCCAAGATCGAGGCGGGACGCATGGAGCTCGAACTCACCGCGTTCGATGCCGCGGCGGCGCTCGCCAATGCGATGACCCTGCTGCGCGAGCGTGCGCAGCGGCATTCGATTGCGTTGAGCCTGGACGCCGATCCGCAACTCGGCGAAATCCGCGCCGACGAGCGCAAGCTCAAGCAGGTCATGCTCAACCTCTTGTCCAACGCGGTCAAGTTCACGCCCGACGGCGGTCGCGTCGAGGTGTGCGCTCGGATGGCCGACGGGACGCTCGAAGTGGCGGTGAGCGACAGTGGCGTCGGCATCGCGAAAGAGGATCAGGATGCCGTGTTCGAGGAGTTCCGCCAGGTCGGACTCGCAGGAAGCAACAAGCAGGAGGGGACCGGCCTCGGGCTAGCGCTTACAAAACGCTTCGTCGAGCTGCACGGCGGTAGCATTCGACTCGAAAGCGCGCCCGGCCAGGGCTCGACCTTCACGTTCACCCTGCCGACGCAGCCATGATGATGACCGCGAGTAGAGCGTGAAGCTCGTCCGGACGCTCGAAGCCATCGATGGCGAGGACGGCGTGCGTCTGGTGCTTGTCGTGGCGCGGTCGCCGGGCAACCTGATTCGCTGAAGGTCTGCATTGCAGAAGATTGACCGGCTGCAAGGGGTCGAAAACGGACATGTGCTGTCCGTGTGTCGCCTAGCCCCGCGATCAACCACACCCGCCGTCCGGAGGAGTTGTTTCTTGGCGAGCGTTTAGGGCGGGAGTGTTTTAACGCGCCCTCGAGTGTGACCCGCAGCATCATCCAGACGACGCGTCGCGCGGCGCTGGACTCGCGGGCGGCAGCGGCGCCACATAACCGATGACCAGCAGCAGCGCGCCTGCGCCCATGAATGCGACAACACGCGTGAGCCCCGACAGATTCGCAAGATCGAGCGCGAACAGCTTGACGACGACCGCCGCGAGAAGCGCAGCCCCAACCATCCACGCGACGCGAATCGATTTACGTGTTGCCCACAACATCACTGCGAGAGCAGTCACAGTCCAGGTCAGCGTGAGCGCCGCCTGCAGCGGCTTGGATGCGAGTAACGACGCCATTCGCCAGGGGACGTCGCCCCAATGATGCGCGGTCCGCGCAACCGTTCCGTTGAGCGCGACGAACGCACCCACGGCAAGCCAGCTATACAGCGTGCGCGCATCGATACGTCCTAAGGCTTGTCCCCAGCGAGCGAGAACGATGAGCGTGACGATAAGCGCGAGGTCGAGCGGATTGAGAAGCGGGAGATAAGGTAACGGCGTCGGATCGCCCGGCGATATCACGTTGACGATCGCAAACCACACGGCCAAAAGCGCTGCGAGCGTGGTCCCGGCGTGCGTTGCATACGCATCGCGGTGCATATCGAACGGCCAGCGCGTCGAGTTGCGCTGGCTCATGACGACGATCAGATAGACGAGCGATGGCAACGCCGCAGCGCACGCGATCCATACGGTTCCTTCGAGAGTGAAGCGACCGACCCATTCGCTCTCCTCCCACGAAAGCCAGGCGACGAGTGCGATCGCGCTCACCGTGTGCACCAAACCGCGCAAGTCGCTGCCGATGCGCAACGTCGCGCTGTCGAAAATCTCGCGCTTCGAATCCGCGAAATTCAACAGCGTCCACTGCGCGACCCACGCGCATGACCACACCAGCCAGCCGTAGTGTGTGAGCGTCGTGCGCGCAAGATCGATATCGAGAATCGCGGCGGCGAGCAGCGCGGGCAACAGCGACGCACCAAGCCAGACGATGCGCGGCCAATCCAGCACGCGGGCGATCAACAGCGCCGCCGCCGTGCTCGCGACCACCCAAGCGAGCGCTCCGTCGATCGCACCCGGGAGCTCGAACTGGCGACGCGCTTCAAAAATGCCGCTGAACAACCACCACACCACACCCCACCCGAAAAACAAAACCATCAACTTGCGCTCTTGCTCGCCGATAGCTTCGCGATGGCGCTCGGCCACCCACGCGCTCGCCAGCCCCGCTGCGCCGATCAATGCCGCACCCAGAAAGCCCGCGTTGAGAAACGCCCGTCCACCCGGTGTTGGCAAATCGGTAACGAATGCCATTGCGGCAGCGAGCTGGAGTACCAGTGCGAACCAGCGTGCACCGCGTTGCCTTTGCACGGCGCCGAGCCAATAGACTGCCGCCGCCTCGAGCGCCCACCATGCCGATGTCGCGCGCGGATCGACGGCGAATGGAATCGCGAGCGTCGCAAATACGATGGCCAACGCCGCGCATGCGCGGGCAAGGAGTTGCAGTCCGCTCTCCGCACGCGCTCGCAGAACGAACCAAAGAAGCGGGTAAAGAGCCGACAGCGTCCCGGCGCTCCACGCAACGCCGTAGCGGTAGCCACGCGCGATTGCCATTTGCAATGCGAAGCCCACGATCGGAACGCCGAACACCAGGATGCCATCGACGGGAGCGCGCGTGACAAGCGGCGAGCGCCGTGCGTAGAGAATCGCGATACCCACGTAGAACAGAAAAAACAACGCGAGAAACGGCTGCACGACCGCGTAATGCGTCGGCCGATAGAAGCGATATCCCCACACGGCTCCCAGCACGAACGTGAACACGAATCCGAGCACGTTCAAGGGCCGCCAAGCGCGCCTCCAGGCAAGCGCGAAGATCACGGCGTTGAGAATCGCGAAATAGCCGAACAAAAGTGCGGGATTCGTCGCCTCGGTGCGAATCAGCACCGGCGCGAGAAAGCCACCGGCGAGCGCGAGCGAGGCAAGCGGCTGCGAATCATGGCGCAGCGCCAGCACGATCGTCGTTGCAGCAATCAGGACGAGAAGCGCGATCGCAGGTGCCGGCGCAAGCACGTCGTACAAGCGGAATGCCGCGAACACAACGAGATACACGATGCCCATTCCCGCGCCCTGCAGCGAGAGACCGTAGGCCGGGCGCCGGCGCGCCAGCAAGACGCCCAGTCCTGCGAGAAGAACACCGCCGATCGCCGCCGCGGCGAGCTTGAGCTCGATGGGAATCGTGGCGATTTCCGCGAAATAGGTGAGCAGGAAGGCAACGCCGAAAAAGAGAATGACGATGCCGACCCGCGTGACCGCATTGCCGCCGGTGAGCAAGCCCCACAGCGCCGACAGCCGCGTTGCCAAAGGCACGTGCGAGCCGAGATCGCCGCCCGACGCAGAAGCGTGTGCTGAAGCTCGTGACGCTGAGTAGTCCGGACGCGGCGGTGGAGTCGTCGATGTCGCGCTCGATGAAACGGTTGGTGGCGTCGCTGTCGTAGTGGCAGCGTCCGTCGTTGTCGCAATCGGCGAAGGCGGCGCGGTATCGGCAGGCTCGACAGCGGGCGGCGTCGCAGTCGCGCTGCTTGCGACCGAAGCGATGCTTGACGGCGTGGGCGCTGCGGCGACAGAGTTCGGTTCGGTAGCGGCGCGCGACGCGCGCGAACCAACGCTGTCGACGAGCGGTTCGAGCGGCGCGTCCGCCTGTCCGATCAGCGCCGCTTCGAGTCGCGCGAGACGTGCATCGAGCACGTCGAGGCGTCGCAACAACTCCGGATTCAACGATGGCGCCGCCGCCGCATCGACGACTCGCGCGCCCGCGCCGTAATCTTGCGCAGCCGGTGGAGCACTCACGCCGCGCGAAGGCGCCTTCGCAATCGCGCGAGCGACCAGCGCCCCGAGGCCGCCGCCGAGCACGCCGAGAAGTATCGCGACGGCGATTCCCCCTTGCATCCCGCCGAGGATCACGCCAACGATCAGCCCGCTCAGTACCCAGAACGACATCGTCCCCTCGACGTCAACGCTGCTCGCCGCGCAATGCCAGCACCGTTTGGTAGAGCCTATCCGTCGTCGCGTCCACGGGCGCTACCGCCGGTCCGACGGCCAGCGAAATGCGCGAGAACATGCCCCGCCAGCGCCGCATTGCGCGAGCGTGATCGAAGCGCGAAAAAAAACTTCCCCACAGACCCGACAGCGCGATCGGCACCACCGGCACCGGTGTTTCGCGCACGATGCGTTCGATTCCCGGCCTGAACCGGGCCATCTCGCCGGTTTGAGTGAGTCCCCCTTCGGGAAAGATGCCGACGATCCCGCCATCGCGAAGCACTTGCGCGACTTTTGTGAATGCTTGTTCGAGCAACGAATGGTCCTCGCGCGCCGGCGCAATCGGAATAGCCTGCATCGTGCGAAACACGAAACCGAGCAGCGGACTCTTGAAGATGCGGTAGTCCATGACAAAGCGGATCGGGCGGCGCACGCACGCGCTGATCAACACTGCGTCGACGTAGCTCACGTGATTGCACACGACCACGCACGCGCCCTCGTCCGGAATATTCGCAAGCCCTCGCGCTTCGACGCGATACATCGAATGGATGAGCAGCCAGGCGAGAAAGCGCATGACAAACTCGGGGACCAGCCGGAAGATGAACGTGGCCACCGCGGCGTTCATGAGGCCCGTCACCAGGAACACATCGACGATCGAAAGGCCCGCGCGCAAAAGGGCGATCGCCATGAACGCCGAGACGACGATGAACAGCGCATTCAGGATATTGTTTGCGGCGATGATCCGCGAGCGATAGGCCGCCTCCGAGCGCTGCTGGATCAGTGCGTACAGCGGCACGATGTAGAAGCCTCCGAACACGCCGATCAACAGCAAGTCGAGCGTCACGCGCCAGTGCACGGGTTGCGAAAGAAACGCATGCAATCCGAACAGTCCGCTCGCGCCGAGATTGCGGGCGGCGAACCAAAGATCGATGGCGAACAGCGTGAGTCCGATCGCGCCGAGCGGCACGAGGCCCACTTCGACCTTGCGTCCGGACAAGCGCTCACACGAGAGCGAGCCGATGCCGATCCCCACCGAGAACACCGCCAGAAGAAACGTCACGACGGTTTCGTCGCCGCTTAGGAATTCGCGCGCGAATCCGGGAAACTGGGCAAGAAACACAGCGCCGTAAAACCAAAACCAGGAGATGCCGAGCATCGACAGCCATACGACGCGATTGCCGCGCGCGAAGCGCAGGTTGCGCCACGTTTCGGTGAACGGATTCCAGTTGAAGCGAAGCGAAGGGTCCACTGCGGGGGTGTGCGGTATCGCGCGACTCACCGCATAGCCGCCGATCGCAAGCGCGATACCGAGGATCGCCGCGAGCACCGGACCGTTCGGCTCGATCGCAACCACGAGTCCACCCGCGATCGTGCCGAGCAGAATCGCAACGAACGTCCCCATCTCGACCAAGCCGTTGCCGCCGATCAATTCCTCGGAGCGAAGATGCTGCGGCAGAATCGCGTACTTGACCGGGCCGAACAGCGTCGAATGCACGCCCATCAACGCGAGCGCGGCGAACAACACGAGCAGATCGCGTTGCCAAAAGCCGATCGTCGCGACCAGCATGATCGCGATCTCGAAGAGCTTGATCGCCCGAATCAGTGCGGACTTCTCGAGCTTGTCGGCGAGTTGGCCCGCGCTCGCGGACAACAGCACGAAAGGCGCAATGAACACTGCGCCGGCGAGATTGACCAGCGCGTTGACGTCAATGGTCTGGCTGGCGACCTGGAAAGCGACGAAAATGACCAGCGCGTTCTTGAAGACGTTGTCGTTCGCCGCACCAAGGAACTGCGTCCAGAAAAAAGGGCCGAAGCGGCGTTCGCGCAACAGATCGAATTGAGTTGATTGGCGCATCGGTCGTTTCGCGGGGAGATCATCGAGCATAGCGCGTCAGCGCCGTTTCACCGCTAGAATTCACGCATGCGCCAGTACCTCGACATGATGCGTCACGTCCGCGACCACGGCGTACGCAAGGACGATCGCACCGGCACCGGAACGCTTTCGGTGTTCGGCCAGCAAATGCGCTTCGATCTGGCCGACGGCTTTCCCGTCGTCACCTCCAAGAAGCTGCACCTCAAATCGATCATTCACGAGCTTTTGTGGTTCTTGCGCGGCGAGACGAACGTGCGCTCGCTGAACGAGGCGGGAGTCACGATCTGGGACGAATGGGCCGACGCGAACGGCGAGCTCGGTCCCATTTACGGCTATCAGTGGCGGCACTGGCCCACGCGTGACGGCGGCGAAATCGATCAGATGAAAAACGTCATCGATCAGATCCGCTGCAATCCCGATTCGCGTCGCCTGATCGTCTCGGCGTGGAACGTGGGCGACCTTGCGTCGATGAAGCTCCCGCCATGCCACGCGTTCTTCCAGTTTTACGTCGCGCAGGGGCGCCTGTCGTGCCAGCTCTATCAACGCAGCGCCGATATCTTCCTGGGCGTGCCGTTCAACATCGCGAGCTACGCGTTGTTGACGCACATGGTCGCGCAGCAAACCGATCTAGCGCCCGGAGAGTTCGTGTGGACAGGCGGTGATTGCCATCTTTATCTCAATCATCTCGAACAGGTGGCAACGCAACTCGATCGTGCGCCGCTGGCGTTACCCGCGCTTGCGATTCATCGCCGTCCCGATTCGATTTTCGACTATCGCTACGAGGATTTCGAGCTCGTCGGCTACCGGTCGCATCCGGCGCTGAAGGCTCCCGTCGCGGTGTAACTTCAAGTTTCGGATTCACAAAAAAGAAGCCCGCCGGGAGGAGAGAGAGCGGGCAAGGGGGACCGGCTTGGGCCGCGTTCGCAGGCCCGGACGACGTCTGAAATTAAAACGCCGTCCCGAATGTCGTTTCGCTTACACGATGGTTCGCGCCGCGTTCACGCGCTCGACGAGCGCTTCCAACGCCTCGCGCTCGGCGGAAAGCTCGTCTTCGTAGTCGAGCTCGGGCAGCAGCTGGTCGCTCTCGCCTGTCGCAAGAAAGTAGCGGGAGAACCCGGGTGCGTATGCGTCCATGCTCATCTCGATTCGCTGCTGTGCTCTTTGTTTGTCGGTGAATTGCCTCGACAAGCAAAAAGCAACCGATGTGCCAGCGTTTTGACCCTACGGACGAGCGGCCGGTAGAGGGGGTCGTACGCTCTGCCGCGAGGCGAGTGCCTCTGCATCCTGGCTCAGCGGCGCTCACGGCCGACTGTCGCAACGACCCGACACAGGAGACCGATCGCTTCGTTAAGCACTTGAAACGAAGCGCGAATCGTTGTCGTTGCCGTGCGACAACGCGGGCGCGTCAGGTACGCGCGCGAAGTGCGCGGCGCGTCAGGACTTGCCTTCCTTGAACATCGACGGCTCGAGGCGATGACGCTGCAGGAGCTTGTAGAACTCGGTGCGGTTGCGCTTGGCCATTTGCGCCGCTTGAGTCACGTTACCCCCGGTGATTTTCAGCAGCCGCACCAGGTACTCGCGCTCGAACGATTTGCGCGCCTCCTCGAAAGGAACGAGCGCCGCGGCGTCTTCCTGCAGTGCGTTCTGCACCACCGAAGCGGGAATGACCGCCGTCGTCGTCAACGCGATGGCTTGCTCCAGAAGATTGAGAAGCTGGCGCACGTTGCCGGGCCACGGTGCGGCGATCAAGAGCGCCATTGCGTCGGGGGCAAGCGTGGGCAACGGCTTGCGGTAGCGCTCGGCGAGCTTGCGCAGGAAATGCGTTGCGAGCACGGGAATGTCCTCGCGTCGCTCGGCCAGCGGCGGCATGCGCAGCGACACGACGTTGAGACGGTAATAGAGATCTTCGCGAAACAACCCGGCAGCGCGCTGCGCCTCGAGATCGCGATGCGTCGCCGAGATAACGCGCACGTCAACCGGAATCGATTGCGTCGCCCCGACCGGCCGCACCTCTCCCTCCTGCAGTACGCGCAAGAGCTTCACTTGCAACGGCAGCGGCATGTCGCCGATCTCGTCGAGAAACAGCGTGCCGCCGTCGGCCGTCTGAAAAAGACCTTTGTGCGCTTGCACGGCGCCGGTGAAGGCGCCACGTGCGTGCCCGAACAACTCCGACTCCAGAAGCTCGCCTGGAATTGCGCCGCAATTGACGCCGACGAAAGGACCATCGGCGCGGCGACTCGCGCGATGAACCGCGCGCGCCAGGAGCTCCTTGCCGGTGCCGGAGTCGCCGAAGATCAGAACGCTCGCATCCGAATCGGCGACGAGCTTCGCCTGGCGCAACAGGTCTTCCATTTTGGCGCTGCGGGTCACGATGCCGGCGCGCCATTCCGCCGAGGCCTGCGATTCGCCGTCGTCACCGGAGAGTTTCAGCGCAGCGGCCACTTTCTGCAGCAAGTCCTGGCTGTCGAATGGCTTGGTCAGAAAGCCGAAGACGCCGCGCTGCGTTGCGCTGACCGCGTCGGGAATCGTGCCGTGGGCGGTCAGGATGATCACCGGCAGCGCGGGATGCTGGCGGTGAATGGCCTGAAACAGTTGCATGCCGTCGATTCCCGGCATGCGCAGGTCGGTGATGACCGCCGCAGGACGCGCCACCGCGAGCACGGCCAACGCGGCTTCGCCGCTATCGGCGGTGCGCACGCGATAGCCGGCGGAGGTCAGACGCAGGCTGATCAGTCGCAAAAGATCAGGGTCGTCGTCGACCAAGAGAATGTCGCTGGATTGCATCAATTGCCACCTCCGGAGCCGGCCCCGCCTCCCCCACCGCCGCTGCGCACGCGGTCGCGCAGAAGGCTGCGTTCCATCGCTCGCAACGCTTCGAGTTTTTGCAGCGCCGCCTCGCTTCGCGCCTGCTCGTCGCGCACCGCGCGCACGCGCTCCAGCACTTGCACCGACAGTACTGCGGCGAGTTGCTTCACAGCGGGCGAGCCGGGGTTCGACTTGGCCACCGCTTCGAACAACGCCAATGCCCGCTGATCGTCCTGCGTCGATTGGCGCAGCAGCGTATGCAGCACGGCCACGCGAACGCGGATCGCGTCACTGCGCGTCCGGTTCAGCGTCTGCGTCATCGTCTGCTGCTCGCGACGCAAGTCGTCGCCGTTCATCGCGCCGTAGCGCTGCAAGTCGGCGAGGAGTGCAGTGAACTCTTTTTCCTCGGGTGACGGCTCGGCGGAGATGACGATCGGCGGCGGCGTGGGCGATGCAGGCGGCAACGTCACGGCCTGCGGCAAATTTGAGCCCGCGGGCTCGGAAGGCGCATCGGGAGTACGCGGCGCCTGGGCGAGTGGTGCGACTGGCTCGATCGGGGGCGACTCGATCATCCGCACCGGCGCCGGCGCAACCGGCACCGGCTGCGTGGGAGCCGCCGCAAGCTCGGCCGCTAGCGACGCGGTTGCTGTCGGCGTGGCAGCGCAGCCTGGTACGAGCGTGATCACCGCAATTGTCAGCACCAGCGTCTCGACCTTCACTTGGCGTCCTCGACCGGCAACGCCGCGTGCGCAACTGGCGCCTGCGTTGCGCCTGGTACCGCAAGCGGCAGCGTCAGGCGAAACGAGGCGCCGCGCTCGCCGTCGTCACGATCACGCACCTCGATGCGCCCGCCGTGCGCGATCGCGTATTCGCGCGCGATGGCGAGCCCAAGTCCTGAGCCTTTCACGCGGCCGCCGGGCGGGGCTTTGCCCTGATAGAACGAATCGAAAATGCGCTCGCGCTCCTCCGGATCGATTCCCGGGCCGTTATCGGAAACGTCGAGTCGCGCATCGCCCTCGGACTGGCCCAGGCGCACTTCGATGACTCCGGCGCGCGACGCATACTTGATGGCGTTGCTGATCAGGTTATCGACGATCGTGCGCAGCCGATCTGCGTCGCCGATGACGATGCCGCTCATCAGGTCCGACTCGATGGCGATACCGCGCGCAAGTGCCGCAAGCTTGTGCTCGCGTAACACGCGTCGCACGACGTCGGCGAGCGCGACGGGCCCCAAAGTCGCAGGCTCGAACGCGCGCGTCTGGTGATACTTCAACAGATCCTCGATCAGCTTTTGCAGCGACAGCGTGTTCTCGCGCACGATGCGCACGATGTCGCGTTGCTCGCGCGAAAGCTTGCCGCTCACTTCGTCGCGCAGAAGCTCGGCGCCTTCGCGCACCGCCGTCAGCGGCGTCTTGAGCTCGTGCGATACGTGGCGAAGAAAGCGGTTCTGCTGCTGCTCAAGCTCGGCGAGGCGAACGCGCAGCCATTCGAGGCGCTGGCCGAGATAGCGCACATCCTGCGGTCCGCCGACCTCGATCGCCTGGGAGAAGTCGGCGCTGCCCATGCGGCGAATCGCCGAGTCGAGCTGACGGATCGGGCGCGCGATCAGCATCGCGAAAAAAATCGCGAGCGCGATCGCGATGGCAATCGTTGCAAGCGCCAGCCACAACCACTTCTCGCGTCCTTGCGCGGCTGTCTCCTGTAGCCGCTCGATTGCGTTTTGGGTGAGCGTGTAGGCTGCCGTGAGAATCGTCTGCGCGCCGTCGCCGAGCTGTGCATAGCCCTCGGCGAGCTCGGCGCTGGTATCGGGACCTTTGCGTGGCGAGACGAGCCGCTGATGCAGAAGGTTTTCGCTTTCTGCGAGCCGCTCGAGCGCTGCAAGATAAGTTCGCTCGAGCGGAAGCTGCGAAAGCTGCAGCGTGGTCGCGCGAAAATCGACGCGCAGGCGGTTGTAGTCGTCGACCAGCGCCTGGTCTTCGAGAATCAGATATTGCCGGACGAGCCGCTCGAGTGTCGCGGTCTGCTCGAACAGCACGCGCGAGGAGCGCGCAGCCTGCGCAGACTGCAGCACTTCCTCGCGGCTCTGCGAAGCCAGCCGATCGAGCGAGAGGATGAGCTCGGCGAGCGCGTAAATCAGCGGCAGGCTCACCAGAAGAAAGCCCAGCAGGATGAATTTTAAGAACGAGCGCGGGTAATACACGAGCGGCGGCTTTTCGAGGCCCCCTATAATCGTTGCGATTATGGCATTCCGCCGCCCCAACGCCGGGGCTGAAGGTCGGGGCGAGCGCACGTGGCGTCGCATAAAAGCCTCGCGCTGATCGTCGCGGTTGCGCGCAACGGTGCGATCGGCCTTCGCAACGCATTGCCCTGGCGCTTGCCGGCCGACCTTCGCCGCTTCAAATCACTGACGATGGGCCATTCGATCGTTATGGGACGGCGCACGTTCGAGTCGCTCGCGCGGCCGCTGCCGGGTCGGCAGAACATCGTGGTTACGCGCAACGCGGCATTTTCGGCGGAGGGCGTCGACGTGGCCCGTTCGATCGAGGACGCGCTTGCGTTGGCTCACATGCCCGAACCGGTGTTTTGCATTGGCGGCGCGGAAATTTTCAAGGTCGCGGTTCCCTTGGCGACCCTTGCATTCGTCACCGAAATCGATCGCGATTTCGAGGGCGACACGTTCTGGTCGCCACTCGACGCCTCGCAGTGGAGACACGTGTCGCGCGAGCCCGGTCACGATGACGCTGCGGAACTCGACTACGCGTTCGTCACTTACGCACGTGTCGGTGCCGGGAACGCAGTGCGATAATCCGGCTTCGCCGCGTCGCACGCCGCGATGCCGGGATGACGGAACTGGTAGACGTAGCGGACTCAAAATCCGCCGGTAGCAATACCGTGAGGGTTCGACTCCCTCTCCCGGCACCACGCCAAGCGCGTATAGGCCGCCTGCGGGCGGCCTTTTGCATGCAAAAGACTTTCACCCTTTCAGACTTCGACTATCAGCTGCCGCGCGAGCTCATTGCGCAGGCGCCTTCGCAATCGCGTAGCGCAAGCCGAATGCTCGACGTCGACGGTGCGCGTCTTGTCGATCGCACGTTTGCAGAGCTGTCGACATTGCTCGACGCGAACGATGTTGCGGTATTCAACGATACGCGCGTGATCCGCGCGCGGATCCTCGGCAAGAAGCCTACCCGCGGGCGTGTCGAAATGCTGATCGAGCGCATCGTCGCCGACGACGAGGCGTGGGTGCAGCTCAAGGCGAGTCACCTTCCGGCCGCCGGCGGTCGCATCGATCTCCCGGGTGACGTTTACGCCGAAGTTCTCGAACGCGATGCGCGTTTCTTTCGCGTGCGTTTCCGCGGTGTCACCAAGCTGATCGATTGGCTCGAAATGCACGGCGAGATTCCCTTGCCGCCTTACATTGAGCGCGCGGCCGAAGCGAGCGATCGTGAGCGCTATCAGACCGTCTATGCGCGCGATCCCGGCGCAGTTGCAGCACCCACTGCCGGATTGCATTTCGATGAGGCGATGCTCGATGCATTGAAGCAACGCGGCGTCGAGCGTGCGTTCGTCACGCTGCACGTCGGCGCCGGGACGTTTCAGCCGGTCGCGAGCGAGAATCTCGCCGAGCATAGGATGCATAGCGAGCGCTACACGATTCCCGAGGCGACGGTTGCCGCGATCCAGCGCGCACGCCGGCGTCGCGGGCGCGTGATTGCGATTGGGACGACCACTTTGCGTGCGCTCGAATCCGCAGCCGGCGACGACGGGAGCGTTCGGACAGGTGCCGGCGAGACCACGCTTTTCATCACACCCGGTTATCGCTTTCGCGTCGTCGACATGCTTCTCACCAACTTTCATTTGCCGCGCTCGACGTTGCTGATGCTGGTGAGCGCATTCGCAGGTCACGCAACGATCGGCGCTGCGTATGCGCACGCCATCGCCGCGCGTTATCGATTCTTCAGCTATGGCGATGCGATGTTGCTGCGTCGCTCACCGACTTTTTGATGATGCGCTTCGAAGTCCTCGCCACACACGGCGCCGCGCGCTGTGCGTCGCTGACGCTCGCCCACGGCACCGTGCACACGCCGATGTTCATGCCGGTCGGGACCTATGGCACGGTGAAAGCGATGGCGCCAAACGAATTGCGCGAGCTCGGCGCGCAGGTCATCCTGGGCAACGCGTTTCACTTGTGGCTGCGTCCAGGAGCCGAGGTCATCGCCGCGCACGGAGGACTGCATCGCTTCATGGGGTGGAACGGTCCTATCCTGACCGACTCGGGCGGCTTCCAGGTGTTCAGCCTCGGCGCGCTGCGTAAGGTCGAGGAGAAAGGGGTTGCGTTCGCCTCGCCCATCAACGGCGACCGACTGTTCCTGACACCTGAGCTTTCGATACAAATTCAGCGCACGCTCGACTCCGACATCGTGATGGCATTCGACGAATGCACGCCGCATCCCGCCACGCGCGACGAAGCCGCGCGCTCGATGGAGTTGTCGATGCGCTGGGCGGCGCGGAGCAAACATGCCCACCAGGGCAATCAAAATGCACTGTTCGGCATCGTGCAGGGCGGCATTCACGAGGATCTTCGCGACGTCTCGCTGGCCGCGCTGACCGACATCGGCTTCGATGGCTACGCGCTGGGAGGCCTGTCGGTCGGCGAGCCGAAGGAAGACATGCTGCGTGTGCTGGCCCATTGCGCACCGCGGCTGCCGTTGCACGCTCCGCGCTACCTGATGGGCGTGGGAACGCCCGAAGACATCGTGGCCGGCGTTGTCGCTGGCATCGACATGTTCGACTGCGTGCTGCCTACGCGTAACGCCCGTAACGGCTGGCTTTATACGCGTTTCGGCGACGTCAGGATCCGCAACGCCAGGTATCGAAGCGACACGCGTCCGATCGAGCGCGATTGCGCGTGCTACACCTGCCGCAATTTCACGCGCGCTTATCTTCATCACTTGCAGCGCGTGAACGAAATCCTCGGCGCACGCCTTGCGACGATCCACAATTTGCATTACTACCTTTCCCTCGCCGCGGCGCTCGGCGAGGCGATTCGCGCAGCGCGCCTGGACGCTTACGTGGAGCGCTTTGAAGAGGAGCGCGCAAGCGCCTCCGGCCCCGCGCCCTCTTAAGCGACGCCGCCCTCTGGGGTAAAATGCGCGGTTATCTCAACCGGCCGATCTACACTCGAGCAGAACGGCCCCCATCACGTCGCGACGAAAAGCGTTGGTCGAGTTGTCGTCGCGGCGCCGGAGACATTCCAAGTGATCAGTCCCGCTTTTGCCCAGACGCCTTCGGCCACCCCCGGCGGCGACCTGATGGCGTTTCTGCCGATGATCCTGATCTTCGTCGTCTTCTATTTCCTGCTGATCCGTCCGCAGCAGAAAAAAGCGAAGGAGCATCGCGCGATGCTGACCGCCCTGCAGAAAGGCGATGAAGTCGTCACCGCCGGCGGCGTCGTGGGCCGCGTGAGCAAGCTTTCCGATCAGTACGCCTCGATCGAGGTCGCGCCCTCGGTCGAGATGAACGTGCAGCGCTCGGCGATCTCGCAACTATTGCCGAAGGGCACGATCAAAACGCTGTCATGAATCGTTATCCCGTCTGGAAGTACGTCATCATCGGCGTTGCGATCGTCGTCGGCATTCTGTACACGGTGCCGAATTTCTTCCCCGAAGTTCCTGCGGTGCAGGTATCGACGTCGAAAGCGACGATCAAGGTCGACCACTCGACGCTCGGCATCGTCGAGTCGGCGCTTAAGGCAGCCGATCTTCCGTTCTCGAACGTCACGCTCGACCAGACCGGCGTCAAGGTGCGCCTGCCGGACACCGACACGCAGCTCAAGGCGAGGGACGTGCTGCAAAAGCGCCTCGGCGACGATTACATCGTGGCGCTGAATCTCCTGTCCTCGTCGCCGCGCTGGCTCGCCTCGATATCCGCTCTCCCGATGTACCTCGGCCTCGACCTTCGCGGCGGCGTGCACTTCTTGTTGCAAATCGACATGAAAGGTGCGATCGACAAGGCCGCCGATCGCTACACCACCGACATTCGCTCGCTGATGAGGGAAAAACGCATTCAGTATGGCGGCGTCGCGCGCGAAGGACAGAACGTCGTGATGCGCTTTCGCGACGACGCCGAGCGCAGCAAGGCACGCGCCGAGATCGAGCGCGCGTTTCCCGACCTCGCGGTGCGCGAGCAGCAAGGGGCGGGCGGTGAATTGCGGCTTGTCTCGGGACTCAAGCCTGAAGCGCAAACACGCATTCAGGACGGTGCTGTGACGCAAAACATCACGATCCTGCGCAATCGCGTCAACGAGCTCGGCGTGTCCGAGCCGATCGTGCAACAGCAAGGCTCCGATCGCATCGTCGTGCAGCTTCCCGGCGTACAGGACACGGCGCGTGCGAAGGACATCCTGGGTCGCACCGCGACGCTCGAGATTCGCATGGTGAACGACGATCCCGGCGCGCTCGAGGCGGCGCTCAATGGCCAGGTGCCGTTCGGCTCGGACTTGTTCACCGAGCGCGGCGGCACGCCGGTGCTCGTGCGCCGCCAGGTCGTTTTGACCGGCGATCGCATCAACGACGCGCAACCGGGATTCGATCAGCGCACCAACGAGCCCGCAGTGCACGTGAATCTCGATGGCAGCGGCGGTCGCATTTTCAAGGAAATCACGCGCGAGAACGTCGGCAAGCGCATGGCGATCGTCCTCGTCGAGCGAGGCAAGGCGGAAGTGATCACCGCGCCTGTGATCCGCGAGGAAATCGGCGGTGGACGCGTGCAGATCTCGGGTCGCATGACCACGCGTGAAGCGAACGACGTGGCGCTGCTGATGCGCGCAGGCGCGCTCGCGGCGCCGATGGAGATCGTCGAGGAGCGCACGGTCGGGCCTTCGCTTGGCAAGGAGAACATCGATCGCGGCTTCAACTCGGTCATGTACGGCTTCATCGCGATCGCAGTCTTCATGTGCGCGTATTACGGCCTGATGGGTGTCGTGTCGACGATCGCCTTGCTCGTCAACTTGCTGCTGCTGGTCGCACTCTTGTCGATGTTGCAGGCGACGTTGACGCTGCCGGGCATCGCGGCCATCGCGTTGACGCTCGGCATGGCGATCGACGCGAACGTGCTGATCAACGAGCGGATACGTGAAGAGCTGCGCTGGGGCGCCACGCCGCATGCCGCGCTGCAGGCGGGTTACGAGCGTGCTTGGAACACGATTCTCGACTCGAACGTCACCACGCTCATCGCCGGCATCGCACTGTTGATTTTCGGCAGCGGACCGGTGCGCGGCTTCGCGGTCGTGCATTGTCTCGGGATCCTGACCTCGATGTTCTCCGCGGTGCTGGTGTCGCGCGGAATCGTCAATCTCATCTATGGCGGCCGCAAGAAGCTCGACAAGATATCGATCGGGCAGGTGTGGCGGCCGGGTGTGGCGACGCCCGCTCACCGCTAACCATTCACGACTTCAACCAGGCTCATGGAATTCTTTCGAATCCGCCGCGACATTCCGTTCATGCGGCACGCGTTGCTGTTCAACGCGATCTCGGCCATCACCTTCCTGCTCGCCGTTCTGTTCCTGGCGATGCGCGGCCTCAACTTCGGCGTCGACTTTCGCGGCGGCACCGTGATCGAGGTGTCGTACAGCCACGCGGTGGATTTCAACCGCCTGCGTAGCGCGATCGACAAGCTCGCCGTCGGTGAGTATCAGGCGCAGGCGTTCGGAAGCTCGGATACGGCGCTGATTCGCATGCCGCTTGCGGAGGGTGTATCGAGCGCGCAACTCTCCGAGCGCGTGATGGCGACATTGCGCGCCGATGATCCGTCGGTGACATTGAAGCGCGTCGAGTTCGTCGGACCGCAAGTCGGCCGCGAGCTCTACGAGAACGGAGCGCTTGCGCTGATGCTGGTCATCGTCGGCATCGGCATTTATCTCGCATTCCGGTTCGAGTGGCGATTCTCCGTTGCGGCATTGATCGCGAATCTGCACGACATCGTGATCATTCTCGGCTTTTTCGCGTTCTTCCAATGGGAGTTCTCGTTGCCGGTGCTCGCCGCGACGCTTGCGATTCTCGGCTATTCGGTGAACGAGTCGGTCGTCATCGCCGATCGGATTCGCGAAAACTTCCGCAAGATGCGCCGCGCCTCGGTCGAGGAGGTCATTGACAACGCGATCACCAGCACGATCTCGCGCACGATGATCACCCATGGCTTGACACTGACGATGGTGCTGTCGATCTTCTTTTTCGGCGGCGAAGCGCTGCACTATTTCTCGCTGGCGCTCGCGATCGGCATTCTGTTCGGTATTTACTCGTCGGTGCTCGTCATGGCGCCGATCGTGCGCTGGCTCGGCGTGTCGCGTGAAAATCTCGTGAAGCCCGAGCGCAAGAAGGGCCCCGAGGGCGAAAAGATACTTCCCTGATAGACCGCGACGTGCTCGACACCCTCGCGTCGCTCGTTTCTGCGGTCCTGGCGCTCGACCAGACGCTCGCTCGTCTGGCGCTCGAGTACGGCACCTGGCTTTATGCGCTCCTGTTTGCGGTGATCTTCGCGGAAACAGGACTTGTCGTCACGCCGTTTCTGCCCGGAGACTCGCTCTTGTTCGTGGCGGGCACGGTGGCAGCAGGTGTCCGCGAAAGCGGCATCGACGTTCATGTTCTTGTCGTAATTCTGATCGCCGCTGCGATCCTCGGCGACACCGTCAACTACGCAATCGGCCGCTGGATCGGTCCGAAAGTCTTCGAGCGCGAATCGCGCTGGATTCGGCGCGAGTATCTGACGCGGACGCAATCGTTCTACGATCGTTATGGCGCGGTCACGATCATCATCGGCCGCTTCGTGCCGATCGTGCGCACATTCGCGCCGTTTCTCGCCGGTGTCGCGCAAATGGCGTATGGTCGCTTTCTCGCCTACAACATCATCGGCGGCATCGTCTGGGTTGCTTCGCTAGTCTATGCCGGGTATCTGTTCGGCAATCTACCGTGGGTCAAGCAGAACCTGACGCTGATCGTGATCGGCATCGTGATCGTTTCCGTGTTGCCGGCGGTCATCACTTACTTGCGCGAGCGCCGTTCCGCCAGCGCTGCAGCTTCGATCAAGCTGCGCGATTAGCGCCTAGACGCGTCGCGCGAGCTTCTCGGCGAGGCCGATGTAGCTTGCCGGTGACAGCGCCTTCAACGCCGCTTTCGCATCAGGTGGTAGCGCAAGTGCATCGATGAAGCGCGCGAGATCGTCGCGCGTGATGCCCGCTTTGCCGCGCGTCAACGACTTCAACTGTTCGTAAGGATCCGGCAGGCCGTGACGCCGCATCACCGTCTGAATCGCCTCGGCCAGCACTTCCCAGTTGGCGTCGAGATCGGCCGCAACTCGCTCCGAGTCGACGTCCAGCTTCGCGAGTCCCTGGCGCAGCGACGTCCAGCCGAGCAATGCGTGCCCGATCGCGACGCCGGTGTTGCGAAGCACCGTCGAATCGGTGAGATCGCGTTGCCAGCGCGACACGGGTAGCTTCTCCGAAAAGTGACGCAACAAAGCGTTCGCGACACCGAGATTACCTTCGGCATTCTCAAAATCGATCGGATTGACCTTGTGCGGCATCGTCGACGAGCCGACTTCGTCCGCGGCAACGCTTTGTCGGAAATAGCCGAGCGAGATGTAACCCCACATGTCGCGGCACAAGCCGATCAACATGGTGTTGGCGTGCGCGATCGCATCGGCATATTCGGCGACATAATCGTGCGGCTCGATCTGCGTCGTATACGGGCTGAGCTCGAATCCGAGCGATCCGACGAAGCGCGCAGCAAATTTTCCCCAATCGACTTCCGGATACGCCGCCACGTGCGCGTTGTAATTGCCCACGGCCCCGTTCACCTTGCCCTTGATCGGCACGTGCTCGAACGCCGCGATCGCGCGCGCAATGCGCGCAGCGAAGTTCGCCATTTCCTTGCCGAGTGTCGTCGGCGTCGCCGCCTGGCCGTGCGTTCGCGCGAGCATCGGCAGCGCTGCATGCGTGTGGGCGAGCTCGCGCAGCCGTTCGTGAATCGCCGAGAGCGCAGGCAACAGCACATCACGGCGCGCGTCGCGCAGCGAAAGCGCCAGCGCGAGGTTGTTGATATCTTCCGATGTGCACGCGAAGTGAATGAATGCGGCGATCGGTGCGACGTCCGGCAGGCCGCTCACACGCTCCTTCAGCCAGTATTCGACTGCCTTCACGTCGTGATTGGTGCGCCGTTCGATCGCTTTCACGCGCGCTGCATCGCTCACCGAAAAATCCGTCGCGACGCGCTCGAGCTCATCCCGCGCGCGCGGCGCCAGCTCGGCCACTTCACCGATCTCGCCCTCCTCCGACAATGCAATCAGCCACGCGATCTCGATACGAACACGACTTCTGATGAGCGCGTACTCGGAGAAATGCCGGCGCAACGCGTCGAGCTTGTCCGCGTAGCGTCCGTCGAGCGGCGACAGCGCCGTGAGTGCGGTTTCGACGGTCATGGTCGGCTATAATTTGACGGAACAAACACACGCTATCTTAACCGACGTGCTGAAGCTGATTTACGCTCCGACGAGCCCCTTCGCGCGCAAAGTGCGCATCACGCTGGCGGAGAAAAAGATCGAGTGCCAGTACGTCGAGATGTCGCCGTGGTCCAGCGACACGGCGGTGCCGCAATTCAATCCGCTCGGCAAGATTCCCGTGCTGATGATCGACGACGATACACCGCTCTACGATTCGCGCGTGATCGTCGAATATCTCGACAACGTGAGTCCCGTGTCACGCCTGATTCCCGAGCCTGCCCGCCAGCGCATCGTCGTACGTCGCTGGGAGGCGCTGGCCGACGGCATCTGCGATGCGGCCGTTGCAAGCGTGCTCGAGCGCAGGCGCCCGTCGCAGCAGCAAAGCGCCGAGTTCATCGCGCGCCAGCGCGGCAAGATAGTGACTGGATTGCAGGCCATGGCGCGCGAGCTCGGCGACAAGCCATGGTGCAACGGTGAGGCGTATTCGCTGGCGGACATCGCAACCGGCTGCACGCTCGGCTATCTCGATTTGCGCCATCCCGACATCGACTGGCGCAACGACTATCCAATGCTGGCGCGCCACGCCGAGAAGCTCGGCAAGCGCGCGTCGTTCGCGGATACGGTGCCGCCGGCCGCCTGAGCGCGCCAACGGCGTTTCTACGTCAGCGCGGCTGCGTTACCGTAATACGCACGTTGCAGTTGGCGCCGCCGCAGCTTCCCTGGTTCGTGCTGTAGTCGCGATTCATGATGTTGACGTAATAAGTCTGACCCGGGATCAGCTTCGCACCGCCGCCCGGCATTCCCGCGAGCGAGTAGAAAATGTTGGGATTGATCCCGAAGCTCCATCCCATCGGTGCGGACGCGCCGGTCGCGTCGATCGACGGATAAGTGTTTGCTGAGAAGCCGCGGAAGTCGCATGGTGAAGGCGAGATCGACATGACGCGATGCGCCTGCGGGTCGATGTATTCGACGACACTGACTACGCCGGAGCTCGTGCTCGTCGCGTTCGCTGGAACGGTGATGCGCCCGCTGAACACAGCGTTCGCGGGGAATCCGCCGCTGCTGTAGGTATCGAAATGGCTCCCATAGTTGAGGTCGACGCGCACGACCTGCGAGTAGCTGCCGCAGAAATCCGCACCCGACGCCGGAGGCGTTTGCCAATCCACGGTTGTCGATGCAGGTGAGCCGGGACCGAAACCATTCGATGCAGTGACCGCATAGGCGGCCGTTCCCGCATTGGCGCTCGACGCCTGGCAGGTACTTCCGCTGCTGCTGCAGCCGACCCAGCTGTGCGACGTCGGCGATTGCGTGCAGTTCGCGGTGAGCGTCACGACACCGCCCGCATACGGGGAAGAATTGTTCGACGACAACGTGCACACCGGCGGTGCCGTGGGTGGT
>DATLOI010000060.1:0-65817 GCA_035536295.1 Casimicrobiaceae bacterium | reverse complement strand
GGCTATGGATTCGACGAGCAAGCGCTCGATCGCGTAGACGACGCGATAAGCCAAGCGCTCGACGATCTCAAGCGATCGCCGGTGTCGTACGTCGAGGACGTGCGCCGCACCCGCTTGGCGAAGTGGCGCCAGGACGTCGTTGACGCCGACGCGCCATTCAAAGCACAGATCGCGACGATCGTGGCGGGCGGGCGGACCGACGAATAGGAGGATCACTTCGTTGTAGCCCCCGGTCGGTCGGTCGATTGTTCGTCCGATTCTTCAACCGATCGATACTAGGCGATCGGCAAATCGTGTAACTCTTTGATTTACATGGCGTCCCCAAGGGGATTCGAACCCCTGTTACCGCCGTGAAAGGGCGATGTCCTAGGCCTCTAGACGATGGGGACGAGGCGAAGCCGCATTGCACATCAGTTCGTAATGCAAAGCGGCGGGCGGTGGTGGAGGTAAGCGGGATCGAACCGCTGACCTCTTGCATGCCATGCAAGCGCTCTCCCAGCTGAGCTATACCCCCACGGCCAATCGATAATTATACAGAGCGAGCGAAATCCTGCGAAACACTGGCGTTGCAGCGAACGCGTGTGGGACGTGATCACCTCGCAAAACAACAATCCCGATTGCGTCCGTTATGATGCGCGCCGGCCAAACGCGCTTCATCCGATGCCGCTGCCTTTACCTGCACCGCTTTATCCCGTCGACCTTCGCGACCGCGTCGTGCTCATCACCGGGGCGACCGGCGGGCTTGGGCGTCCGCTTGCGCTTGCGTGTGGCAGAGCGGGCGCAACCGTGGTCATTCACGGCCGGATCGTGCGCAAGCTCGAGGTGCTCTACGACGAGCTCCTGGCGGCAGGAGCGCCGGAGCCGGTGATTCTTCCGCTCGACTTCTCCAAAGCCGAGGCCTCCGACTTCGGCAATGTCGCCAGCGCGCTGGAATCGCAGCTCGGCCGGCTCGACGCGCTTGTGCATACCGCGGTTCAACTCGGCTCATTGGGACCGATCGAGCATCAGTCGTTCGATCAGTGGCTCAATGTGCTTCGCGTCGATCTTGCGGCACCGATGGGGCTGACCCGCGCCCTGGTGCGCTTGCTGACCGCAAGTCGCGATGCAAGCGTCACATTCACCCTCGACACACGCGGCGAAGCGCCGCACGCGTACTGGGGCAGCTATGCCGCCGCGAAAGCGGGGCTTTCGGCACTCGCGACGATTCTCGCGGACGAGTGGGAGTCGCGTGACAACCTGCGTGTGAACGCGGTGATTCCCGGTCCGATGCGCTCTCCGCTTCGCGGTCAGTCGCATCCAGCCGAAGACATCACAGCGCTTCCCGAGCCCGACGCCCTGCTCCCGTTATATCTTTATCTGATCGCCGGCCAGTTGAAGCACGAAAGCGGCGTGCGCATCGACGCTCAAGCATGGCGCGCCGGCGCGCCTGCCGCCACCTCCCTTCTGCCGTAGCGCAGCAACACGCGCAGACGTCGAAAATCGTCGACGTCGATCATGTCGGGGACGATGGGAAAGGTGCGTGAGAACAGGGCGTCGTCGGGCCGCCACACGATCGTCGTGACGAGCGGATGAATGAACGATGCGGCGCGCACGTGTCCGGCAATGAGCTCGCCGCTTCGCAATCGCACGACGACTACCGCATCGCCTGAAAGCAATACTTCGACCACGGCTGAACGCGACGTACGCCAGCCATGCCGTCGAATCGCATCAACCATCCAGCACACGATCATCAGCGCGACGATCGCGTCGCTCCACAGGGGCGCTGAAATCGAAAGCCACGACGCGAACGCTCCGCCGGCGACGACAGGAATCGCAAGCAAGAGCGTTCGCGACGGACGCAGTGGAACTCGTAGCTGGTTGGGCGTGCGCATGACGCGATTAAAGCGTGACGCCGCAACGTGCACGATTGCACTGACGGACTAATGCATTCGGCGGATTGTGCTTTCGTACCGCTTACGGCCACGCAGCTAGCGTTTCGTTTCCGGCAATGGTTTCCGCGCCAGGCGCAGCGAACGACCTGACGCCCGCGCATCGCTTGAATAAGCACCCCGCACCCGCCAGTCCCGCGGCCGACCATCAAAGTCGCGATCGCCGTCGGAAAATGAGACGAAATCGTGCATGTCGAGCACCGGTCCTGCAGCACCGGCTTTCAAACGCACATCGACGTTCCCGCTATCGTCGCGTGCTCGAACGAGATCGCGCAACGCATCGTTATAGCGGCCGAGCAGATTCGCTTCCTGGTGCGGAGCGACGATCGGCGTTTCGGCGAAAACCAGGTTCGCGACGATCGGCTGAGTGTGATGCGTCTGCCCGGGAGTGATGGATATCCCCGTGGACGCCGCGATGATCGTATTGCCGAAAACTCGCACGTCGCGCACATGGCCGTTGTGCCGCTGAATCGCCATGCCGCCGCCGAAATCGTTGATCAGGACATTCGCATAAAACGCGATGTTGCCTTCGCCCTGAAACAGCACTTCGGTGGGATTCTGGAAGAAATAGTTTCCGTAGATCTCGTAACCGTTGTCACTCCCGGGCCCACGTTCGGGAACATCGCCAACCAACAGGTTCGGACGAGCGCCCGCGCCGCGTGATCCATTGCCGCGCTTGCTGAAAACGTTGTGTCGAATGATCGTGTGCGTGCGCCCGCTCGGAAGCTCGATGTTGCTCGGCCAAGGCACCTGGTGTTTGATCTGGACGTTGTAGCCGAGCGTGTCCAGGATCACGTTGTGCTCGATGATGCCCGCGACGAACGGGCTACTCCCATCCGAACTCCCCAAGTACATCCCGGTGCCGGCGCCGACGATCGTGCATCCGCGAATCGTCCAGTTCCAGACCGGCGAGCGATTGGTCGAGATCGCGACGGTACCCTGATCGTTACCGACGCCGCGGATCGTCAAATTCTCCAGCGTGATGTCGTGCGAAACTCCCTGCGCGTTGACTCCATCGGCCCCAAGATTGCGACCGTCGATATCGAGATTGCGGATGACGACATGGCTCGCGTTGGCGATGCGGATCGTGTTGTGACTTGCCGTTCCGATGAAAGTCGCCTTCGTTCCATCGTCGGGACCCGTGATCGTGATGCGCGCGTTCGGCGTCCCGTGCAAGTTGAAAACCGGCAAGCCCGGCCTGTCCGGTCTTCCGTTGTAAATTCCCGCAGCGAGACGAAGGGTGTCGCCCGCCTTTAGCGTGGAAAGCTTGTCGAGGTAATCGCCGGGGTTGGCGTCGACGACGCGGTGGGCTGCCGTCGATTTGTCGTCGAACGCCGTGCGTTGCGCCTCGACTTGGCGGGATGGGGTCGACGCGATCGTAGCGATCAACACGATCGCAATGATCGCGATCAGCGATCCTCGAACGCGATGCAGACGCACGACATGGTTCACGACGCGCGGGCGTGCCTCGCCAAATGCAGCCACGTCTCGACCACCGTGTCCGGATTGAGCGAGATGCTTTCGATCCCTTGCTCGACAAGCCACTCGGCGAGATCAGGATGGTCCGACGGGCCTTGTCCGCAGATGCCGGCGTAACGGTCGAGCTTTCGACACGCCTTGATCGCAAGGCCGAGCATCACCTTCACGGCTTCGTCGCGCTCGTCGAACGTCGATGCGATCGGACCGCCCGAATCGCGATCGACGCCAAGCGTCAGTTGCGTCATGTCGTTGCTGCCGATCGAGAATCCATCGAAGTGCTCGAGGAATTGCTCGGCGAGAAGCGCGTTCGATGGCAGCTCGCACATCATGATGACGCGCAATCCGTTCTCGCCGCGCTTCAACTCGTTTTCCGCAAGCAGCTCGATCACGCGCTTCGCTTCGGCCAGCGTCCGCACGAACGGGATCATGAGCTCGACGTTGGTAAAGCCCATCTCGTCGCGCACCCGCTTCATCGCCTGACACTCGAGCGCGAAGCAATCGTAGAACTCGGGTGCGATGTAGCGCGAGGCTCCGCGAAAACCCAGCATCGGATTCTCCTCGTGCGGCTCGTAGCGATTGCCGCCGAGAAGATTGCTGTATTCGTTAGATTTGAAATCCGACAAGCGCACGATCACCTTCTTCGGCCAGAACGCGGCGGCGATCGTTGCGACACCTTCGGCGATTTTCGCGACGTAATACTCGGTGGGGCTTGCGTAGGCAGCGATGCGTCGCTCGATGTCCGCGCGCAACGATGCCGGTTGCCGATCGAGCTCGAGCAATGCCTTGGGATGAATGCCGACGTTGCGATTGATGATGAACTCGAGTCGTGCAAGACCCACGCCCTCGTTGGGCAAGCGCTGGAACTCGAATGCGAGCTCGGGATTGCCGACGTTCATCATGATCTTGGTCGGTGACGGCGGCATTTGGCCAAGCGTTGCCTCGACAACTTCGATGTCGAGCAGTCCTTCGTAGACGTGGCCCGTATCACCTTCGGCGCACGACACGGTGACCTTCTCACCGTCCTTCAACACCTTCGACGCATCACCGCACCCGACGACGGCAGGGATGCCGAGCTCGCGCGCGATGATCGCGGCGTGACACGTGCGACCGCCGCGATTGGTGACGATCGCGCTCGCGCGCTTCATCACCGGCTCCCAGTCGGGATCGGTCATTTCGGTGACGAGAACGTCGCCCGCTTGGACACGATCCATTCCCGATGCATTCGCAACGACGTGCACGACACCCTGCCCGATTTTCTGGCCGATCGCGCGACCACTGGCAAGAAGCTTCGAAGCGCCCTTCAATCGATAGCGCTTGACGCCATCACTCGCCTGCTCACGCGACTTCACGGTCTCCGGCCTCGCCTGCAGGATGTAGAGCTTGCCGTCGTCGCCGTCGCGTCCCCACTCGATGTCCATCGGCCGGGCGTAGTGGCGCTCGATCATCAGCGCGTAACGGGCGAGCTCTTCGGCCTCGGCATCGGTGATCGAGAATCGAATGCGCTCGTTCTCGTCGACATCGATCGTCTGCGTCGAGCGTCCAGCCGCAGCCTCGTTGCCGAACACCATCTTCACGCCCTTGCTGCCCACACTCTTGCGCAAGATCGCGGGCCTGCCCGCGTCGAGGTTGCGCTTGTAGACATAGAACTCGTCGGGATTGACGGCACCTTGCACGACCGTTTCGCCGAGGCCATACGCGGACGTGATGAACACGACCTGGTCGAACCCGGACTCGGTGTCCAGCGTGAACATGACGCCGGCGGCGCCGCGGTCGCTTCTGACCATGCGCTGCACGCCCGCGGAGATCGCCACATCGGCGTGTGAGAACCCCTGATGGACGCGATAAGCAATCGCGCGATCGTTATAGAGGCTCGCGTAAACTTCTTTAATTGCTTGAACAATATTATCCAGGCCTTTGATATTCAGGAATGTTTCCTGCTGGCCCGCAAAGGAGGCATCCGGGAGATCTTCCGCAGTTGCCGATGAGCGCACCGCCCACGAGGCGTTGGGCGCGTCGTTCGCGACCTTCGAATACGCTGCCTCGATGTCACGCAGCAGCGGGTCCGGCAGCGATGCCGCGACGATCCACGCGCGAATTTCCGCGCCTGCTCGTGCCAGTGCCGCAATGTCGTCGATATCCAGCGACGCGAGTCGGGTCGCAATGCGCTTTTCGAGCAAATCCTGCGCAATGAATTCGTGGAACGCGACCGCGGTTGTTGCGAAGCCGCCGGGAACGCGAATGCCCGACGCTGCAAGCTCGCTGATCATCTCGCCGAGCGAGGCATTCTTGCCGCCGACTTTACCGATGTCGGTCATTCGCAAGCGATCGAAAGGAATGACGTATGCGTCGCTCAAGCGGCCTCCGCGGGTTGGTGCAAGGCGCGACGCTTCAATCGGCTTGCGAAAGTCTGTGATTTTAACGCGGTGCTCGTGGCGAACCCTTGCAGCACTGCCTCACAACGTCAAAACGACGACGGCGCCCCGAGAGGCGCCGTCGAAGCAAGCCCAAGGGCTTTGCTTAGCGCGGCTCTTCCACCGCTGCTGATCCGTTAGCAGGCTCTTGTGCAATCTCGTCGGCTTCGGAGAGATCGAGCGGCTGAGAGTTGCCGGGATTGCGTCGGCTGCGCACCGCGCGACGCAAGCTACGGTACAGGTCGGGGTGCGATTCCTTGAGATAGCTGATGATTTCGAAGTCGACTCGCTTGACTTGCGAAAGGTCGATTTGCTCGACGTGCACGAGGCGCAAAAGCTCGCGCACGGGCTTTGGCATTTCGCGCCCGCTTTCGTAACGCGACCCACCGCTTTGCGTCACGCCGATCTGCGTCCAGAACTGCTCCTGGTTGAGTCCTAGGCGCCGGCGAATCTCGCGAGGGTTCAAAACGCGCTCGAGCAATTTCACGGCAATGTCCCGATAACGGGGCACGCGCAGCCGCGTGCTATCCCATTGGCATATTCTTTACGAACTCCGGCTGCGGCGCAAGCGCCACCGACCGGCGTACGTGGCATGCCCTACTAACGTCCTGCCTCACGACAGGTTGCGAAGAACAGCACGGAGCGTAGCAAACCGCCGGACGGGGACGCTACCACGTCCGTCGGCCAGGGCGGACGCGCGCCGACAGCCGAGCCGTTCGAGCGACGATTATGATAGGCGTACTGCGTATCTCCCAATTTCACTGGCTTTTTGATGCGTTACGACTTGCATTCGCATTCGACGTTTTCGGATGGGATTCTCGCGCCCTCGGCGCTGGTTGGCCGCGCGATCGATCAGGATGTCGATGTCCTTGCGTTGACCGATCACGACGACACCGCCGGTCTCGACGAGGCCATGCGCACCGCCGAGGGAACGAACCTCGAGCTCGTGCCTGGCGCGGAGTTGTCGGTAAGCTGGGACGATTTGACGGTGCACGTGGTCGCGCTGCGCATCGATCCAGACAATCCCATGCTGGTCGAGGGCCTCGCCACCATTCGCAGCGGCCGTGACGGCCGTGCGCGCCGCATTGCCGCAGCGCTGGAGCGGGAGGGTGTGTCCGGCGCATGGGAAGGTGCGCTGCGCTACGTCACCAGCGAGCGGCTGATTTCGCGCGCTCACTTTGCTCGTTATCTCGTCGAGGCGGGCTACGTGAAGTCAATGAAGGATGTCTTCAAGCGCTATCTCGCGCAGGGACTGCCGGGCTACGTCGAGCATCGCTGGGCGTCGCTTGGCGATGCGATTGGCTGGATACACGCAGCCGGCGGCGATGCAGTGCTCGCGCATCCGGGCCGCTATCGGACCATGCCGGGCGGAATGCGGCGCTTGATCGCGGAGTTCAAGGACCGCGGCGGAGACGCCATCGAGATCATTTCGCCTTCGCACGATGCAGCCGATGTCACGCGTTTCGCGGGCTTCGCGCGAACGCATGGATTGCGCGGCTCGGTGGGCTCGGACTTCCACGGTCCCGACGAAAGTTTCGTCGATCTTGGTGATTGCGCCGATCTGCCAGCGGGGATCGAGCCGGTCTGGGCCCGCTGGTAGCGCAGCGCATGAGCTCACCCAGCCGTCGCACCGTTTTCTTCGTTTCCGATCGCACCGGCATCACCGCCGAGATGCTCGGCACCAGCATGCTCGTGCAATTCGACCAGTTTCAGTTCGACCGTATCACCTTGCCATTCGTCGATAGTGGCGAAAAGGTCGAGGAAGTGATCCGGCACATCAATCAGGTCGCCGAGCGCGATCAGATGCGTCCGATCGTGTTCAGCTCGATCGTCGACGAGGAAGCGGCCGAGCACCTTCGCGACCAGGCGCAGGCGCTCACGCTCGACGTTTTCCAGGTGTTCATCAGCCCGCTCGAGGCCGAGCTTCGCGTGCGCAGCTCGCACACGGCGGGACGCTCGCACGGCATCGCGAACAGCCACGACTATTTCGCGCGCATGGAGGCGATCAATTTCACGCAGGCGCATGACGACGGCGCACAGACGCGCGACCTCGGCAAGGCACAGATCATCCTCGTCGGCGTGTCACGCTGCGGCAAGACGCCCACGTCGTTGTATCTCGCATTGCAATTCGGCGTGCGCACGGCGAATTTCCCGTTGACCCCCGACGATTTTGTCGAGCGTCGGCTGCCTGCATCGGTGTTGCCGCATCGTGACAAGCTGTTCGGGCTCACGATCCAACCCGAGCGGCTGCGCGAGATTCGCGAAGAGCGTCGACCGAACAGTCGCTACGCCTCGCTCGACAACTGTCGATTCGAAGTGCGTGAAGCCGAGCACCTGATTGAATCCGAGCGCATTCCGATGATCGACACGACGACCAAATCGATCGAGGAAATTGCCACGACGGTGTTGCATCGCACGGGATTGCGCCGCACGGTTTTCTAGCGAACGCTATTTCGCGGGCTCGATGCGAACGATGCCGCCGTCACGAGCATCGATCAACAAGTACAAAAGTCCGTCGGGGCCTTGCAGGACATCGCGAACACGACCCACGTCGCGCAGATAACGCTCTTCCTTGCGCACGCGTCCACCGGCAATCTCCAGGCGCACGAGCCCGCCGGGCGTCAACGATCCGACGAAAAGACTCCCGCGCCACGACGGATACGCGTCGCCCGTGTAAAAGTGCGCGCCCGACGGAGCGATCACCGGGTCCCAGTAGTAGACCGGCTGCTCCATGCCGGGCTGCGCAGTGCCCTCGCCGATCTTCGCGCCGGAATAATTGACGCCATAGGTAATGACGGGCCATCCGTAGTTGCGACCCGCCTCGGGTGAATTGAGCTCGTCGCCGCCGCGCGCGCCGTGCTCGACTGTCCACAAGCGTCCGGTCGACGGATCGAGTGCCGCCGCCTGCACATTGCGATGTCCGTACGACCAGATTTCCGGACGTGCGCCTTCGCGCTTGACGAAAGGGTTGTCGGAGGGAATCTTGCCGTCGGCTTCGATGCGGATCACCTTGCCGATCGTGGTCGCGACGTCCTGCGCTCGCTCGCGATGAGTAAAGCGATCGCCGGTCGTGATGAAGAGGCGCCCGTCGCGCGCGAACGCGAGGCGTGATCCCCAGTGGTTCGGGCCCGTTACTTTCGGCGTCTGACGCCAGATGACCTCGACGTTGGCAAGCGCGTCGCTGTCGAGCCGTCCGCGCGCGACCGCAGTGCCGGCTCCCCCTTCGCCGGGCTCGGAGTACGAGAGATACACCAGCTTATCGCTGGCGAATTGCGGCGAGAGCGCAACGTCGAGCAACCCGCCCTGCCCAAGTGCTACGACCTCGGGAACGCCACGCAAAGGCGACGACACGCGACCGTCGCGCTCGACGATGCGAAGGCGCCCCGGTCTTTCAGTCACCAGCACGCGGCCGTCGGGAAGGAACGCGGCACCCCACGGATTTTGCAGTCCGGTCGCGAACTGCACCGCGCGAATCGGGGCATCGACGGCAGCGGGTGTCGGCGACTTCGGCGCCTGTGCAAGCGCGGTCGACAAAGTCAGCGACGCGACGAGGGCGAGCGCGCAACGCGACGCGCGCATCGAGGATGTGGTAGCGGAGGCACGTATCATGGAAAGTCGTTCGCTTAAAATCGCAATGTGAGCCTTTACGGTATCGACCTCTGGCGCGGGTGGCAATGCAACGGTTGCACGAAACGCTCGTGTCGGATAAGTTCCCTCTGTTTGTAGGTCGCTTCGATCCGGTGTAGAACCGATTCGTGGTGCCAACCTCCCGAGTGAGAGCGAGGACAAGGAATGCGAGGAAGTAGCTGGGGGTCGCCGGCGTCGCTGGCGGGGAAACTTGATGGCGGCTGACAGCCCAGTGATGCTCGAGCGCCGCCGCCCCGATTGGACGGTGGCCATTGTCGCCGGCCTTGCAGCGAGTGCGGTGTTGATGGTGCTCGATCTGTTGTGGTCGTCGGTTGCCGAAGGGGGCGGACCGTGGCGCACGTCGCATATGATCGCGCCGATTTTCACCGGCGTGGACACGGCACAGGTCTCCGAATATCGATTCAGCTGGGGCGTCGTCGCTATCGCGCTGGCAGCGCATTACGTGCTTGGCATGATCTCGGGCATCGTCCTCGCTGCGATCATGACGCCCATGCATCTGGACACGAGTGTAGTGAAGGCCAGCGCAATTGGCGCCGCGTTCGGTGCCGTCATCTATGTCGTCAACTTTCACATCGCGACGCGCTTTTTTCCGTGGCTGACCGAGTTGCGTGGCCTGCCGACGATCGCCGCGCACTTTGTGTTTGGTATCGTGATGGCCGTTCTGTACTACAAGCTCGGCCGCACGTCTTCTGCAGAAGCACGAGCGTCGTGATGTCGCCAGCCGTGTTCGTTTCCGATTTCCAACCGTCGTAGGCCACCGGGGCTTTCATGGTCGTCGCCATTGTCCTGATCGTGTTGATCGTCGGCTCCGTGCTGTTCCACTTCTGGAGCCCGTGGTACTTCACACCGATCGCGTCCAATTGGGGAACGATCGACGACACGATCAGCATCACGTTCTGGGTGACGGGGATCGTGTTCGTGGCCGTCAACGCGTTCATGGCGTACGCGATCATCCGCTTTCGTTACCGGCGCGAGGCACGCGCGGCCTACGAGCCCGAGAACAAGCGCCTCGAATGGTGGCTGTTAGGCATCACGACCGTCGGTGTTGCCGCGATGCTCGCTCCCGGACTTTTCGTGTGGGCGCAGTTCGTCGAAGTGCCCGCGGGAACGGCCGAAGTCGAGGCGATCGGCCAGCAATGGCACTGGACGTATCGCTATCCCGGCAAGGACGGAAAGTTCGGCACAGTCGAAGCGCGCTACGTCACCGACAAGGATCCGTTCGGCTTGAATCCCGACGACCCGAACGGTCGCGACGATATTCTGGTCGCCAATCCGGAATTTCACCTGCCGCTCAACAAGCCGGTGAAAGTCCTGTTGCGCTCGAAGGACGTCCTGCACAATTTTTCGATTGCGCAGATCCGCGTGAAAATGGACCTGGTGCCGGGTCTTGTCACGTATGCGTGGTTTACGCCCACGCGCACTGGAAGCTTCGATCTGTTGTGCGAGGAACTGTGCGGAATCGCGCATTTCGCGATGCGCGGGCGCATGGTCATCGAGGAGGAAAGTGCGTTCAACGCATGGCTCGCGAAGCAACCCACGTATGCGCAACTGTTGGCGCAGCCGGCCGCCGATGCTGCTGCGGGACAGGCGCTGTTCGCGGTGTGCGCCGGATGCCACGGCGCGCAGGGTGAAGGCAATCAACAGCTCAATGCGCCGAAGCTTGCAGGTCATGGCGCCTGGTATCTCGCACGCCAGCTCGTGCATTACAAGACCGGTGTGCGCGGGGCGAGCGACAAGGATCCGCAAGGCAAGATCATGGCAGCCATGGCCGCGACGCTGCCCGACGACGCGGCGGTCGCGAACGTCTCCGCCTACATCGCGACGTTGCCCGACAAGCCCGTCGCGGCGACGCTCAAAGGCGATATCAAGCACGGCCGCAACAAGTTCGAGACCTGCGCGACCTGCCATGGCGCCGACGCGCGCGGTATCCAGGCCACCAATGCCCCGCGCTTGAGAGGCATGAACGACTGGTATCTCGCCACCCAGCTCAAGCATTTCCGTGACGGGATCCGCGGTGCGCATCCTGCGGACCTCTATGGCGCGCAAATGGGATTGATGTCGTCGATGCTGACCACCGAGCAGACGATCAGCGATCTCGTCGCCTACATCGGCAGCCTGTAGCGAAGCAAACGGAATTCGAAAAGGCAAGCTCATGTCCACTCCCTACGTTGCCCACGACGAAACCGACTACGCGCCGCCGGCCGAAGTCCCCGAGGTCGAGCTCTATCACCCGAAAACGTTCATCGGGAAATACATCTGGAGCCAGGACGCGAAAGTGATCGCCGTGCAGTACTCGATCACGGCGATCGGCGTCGGCTTGATCGCATTGGTGCTGTCGTGGCTGATGCGGCTTCAGCTCGGCTTTCCGGGAACCTTCGAATTCATCGATCCCGCGAACTACCTGCAGTTCGTGAGCATGCACGGCATGATCATGGTTATCTATCTGCTGACCGCGTTGTTTCTGGGCGGCTTCGGCAATTACCTGATCCCGCTGATGGTCGGCGCGCGGGACATGGTGTTCCCGTACGTCAACATGCTGAGCTACTGGGTGTATCTGTTCGCGGTCATCCTGCTCGTCGCGAGCTTTTTCGTTCCCGGTGGGCCGACCGGTGCCGGATGGACGCTATACCCACCGCAGGCGATTCTCGAAGGAACGCCGGGTGCGACGTGGGGCATCATCCTGATGCTGGTCTCACTCGCGTTTTTCATCATCGGCTTCACGATGGGGGGCTTGAACTACGTCGTCACCGTGCTGCAGGCGCGCACGCGCGGCATGACGATGATGCGGCTGCCGCTGACGATCTGGGCCATCTTCATGGCGACGATCCTCGCGCTCCTCGCGTTCCCGGCGCTGTTCGTGAGCGCCATCATGATGATTCTCGACCTGACGCTCGGCACGAGCTTTTTCATGCCGGCGATCGTGTCGCGCGGCACACAAATGGCGCACCAGGGCGGCAGCCCGGTGTTGTTCCAGCACTTGTTCTGGTTCTTCGGGCATCCCGAGGTGTACATCGTCGCGCTGCCGGCGTTCGGCATCGTGTCCGACCTGATCAGCACGCATGCGCGCAAGAACATCTTCGGCTATCGAATGATGGTGTGGGCGATCCTGGTCATCGGCGGGTTGTCGTTCATCGTGTGGGCGCATCACATGTATGTCAGCGGAATGAATCCGTATTTCGGATTTTTCTTCGCGACGACGACATTGATCATCGCCATTCCCACGGCGATCAAGGTCTACAACTGGGTGCTGACGCTTTGGCGCGGCAACATTCATCTCACCGTGCCGATGCTGTTCGCGATCGGGTTCATTTTCACGTTCGTCAATGGAGGATTGACCGGCCTTTTCCTCGGTAACGTCGTCGTCGATCTGCCGCTGTCCGACACGATGTTCGTGGTAGCGCACTTCCACATGGTGATGGCGATCGCGCCGATCCTGGTGGTGTTCGGCGCGATCTATCACTGGTATCCGAAAATCACCGGCCGCATGCTGAACGACTCGCTGGGCCGCATTCATTTCTGGATCACGTTCGTCGGCAGCTACGCAATCTACTATCCGATGCATTACCTCGGGTTCATGGGGGTGCCGAGGCGCTATTACGCGATCGGCGCGACGAATTTCATTCCCGATTCCGCGCATTCGCTGAATGTTGCGATCACGCTCGCCGCACTCGTCGTCGGCGCTGGGCAGCTCCTGTTCCTCTACAACATGATCGCGAGCTACTACCGCGGCCGGCCGTCGGGACCCAATCCCTGGAACGCGACCACGCTCGAATGGCAAACGCCGGATACGCCGCCCACGCACGGCAACTTCGGCGCGACGCTGCCCGTCGTGTATCGCTGGGCCTACGACTACAGCGTGCCGGGCGTCGAGGTCGACTTCATTCCGCAGAATGTTCCGCCCGCCGAGGTTGCAGCGGGTGCCTGGCACAAGTCGCCGCAACCCGATTAGAACCGCATGACAATCACGCTCGTCTTCCTCGCGCTTCTGATGGGAGCGCTTCTCTGGTGGCTGTTCCGCCAGAGTGTCAACGTGCAGCCGTGGGCAGCGCCCGGGCATGCGACGGACATCCATCCTGGGGTCCTTGACCGCCCTGCGGCGAAGACCGCGCTCTGGGTGTTTCTGGCAGTCGTCACGTCGCTGTTCGCGCTTTTCATCAGCGCCTACGCGATGCGCATGCACGTCGGTGACTGGACGCATTTGCACAAGCCGCGTTTGTTGACGTTGAACACGATCGTACTCATCGTGACCAGCGCGGCAATGCACTGGACCGTGCTTGCGGCGCGGCGCGCCGATATGAAAATCGTTCGTCTCGGCGTGCTCGCGACCGGCGGTCTCACGTTCGCGTTTCTGATCGGGCAGTTCGTCGTATGGCGTCAGCTCAACGAAGCCGGCGTCTATCTCAACACCAACCCGTCGAGCTCGTTTTTCTTCATGCTCACTGCAGTGCACGCGTTGCACGTCATCGGCGGGCTGATCGCTTGGGCGCGCACTGCGACGCGTGTATTGAGCGGCGCCGATCCCGCGCGCATGCGTCTGGGCGTCGAGCTTTGTGCGATCTACTGGCACTTTTTGCTCGTCGTATGGCTGGTGCTGTTCGCGTTGCTCCTGTCCACATAGCATGGTGCGTCGGAAGTTCATTGTGCAAATTCGGCCAGTTCGCTCCCGGACTTTGTTGCTCCCACGCGGCAGGTGGGTAACCTGGCCGCGCAAGAGCGTCGCGTCCGGAAGCGAACGCGGCCGAATTGCGCGGACATCGAAAACATTGCCGCACATTCTTCAACGAACTTCCGACTCACCATACTAGAGGGAATCGCCGTCCATGGCGTCACACGAGGCCACCAGCACCGCAGCGCTACCTCCAAGCGAGGGGTTGCAGAGCATCGTCGCCGATCTGTCATCGGACCAACGGGCGTTCAAGAACGTCCCGTGGGGCAAGCCGATGATGTGGATCTTCCTCGTCAGCGACACGTTCATTTTCGGCAGCTTCCTGATCTCGTACATGACGGTGCGCGGCTCGACCACGGTTCCGTGGCCGAACCCGAGCGAAGTGTTCTCGCTGACCGTTTTCGGCACCAACGTTCCGCTGCTCTTGATCGCGATCATGACGTTCGTCCTGATCAGCAGCAGCGGCACGATGGCGCTCGCGGTCAATTATGGCTATCGCAAGGATCGCAAGACGACGTTCTGGCTTCTCGTCGCCACTGCGGTGCTTGGCGCAACGTTCGTCGGCATGCAGGCGTTCGAATGGACGAAGCTCATCATGGAAGGCGTGCGTCCCTGGGGCAATCCGTGGGGCGCCGCGCAATTCGGATCGTGCTTTTTCATGATCACCGGCTTTCACGGCACGCACGTGTCGATCGGCGTCATCTTCCTGATCATCGTTGCGGTGAAGGTCTGGCGCGGCGACCTGGACACGCAGCGCCCGGGATTTTTGACCGGACGCCGCGGCAACTACGAGATCGTCGAGACGATGGGCCTGTATTGGCACTTCGTCGACCTCGTATGGGTCTTCATCTTCGCTTTTTTCTATCTCTGGTGACGTAACGACATGGCCACACATTCAAACGGACACGCGACCACTGCCGACGCGCATCACGGTGGGCACGGCGCCGCTGAACCGCTGAAGGAGAGCGGTCAACAGCATCCGCTGGGCATCTATTTCAAGATCTGGGGGCTTTTGTTCGTGCTCTCGATCGCCTCCTACCTGGTCGACTACTTCCAATTCCAGGGTTTCTTGCGCTGGTCGCTGATCATCGTCTTCATGCTGCTGAAGGCGGGACTGATCGTCGCGGTATTCATGCACATGGTGTGGGAGCGGCTCGCGCTGGTGTACGCGATCGTCGTGCCGCCGCTTCTGCTGCTGGTGTTGCTCGGCATCGGCGCGCTCGAAGCGAATTACACCAACGTCACGCGCGCCTTCTTCTTCGGGCCCGAGGCGGCGGCGACCACGCCGGCACCGGCGCATTGACCCCGATCGTCATCGACGGCGCGCCGACTTGCGCCGTCGGCTTAGCCGCTTGCTTCGGGTTGCGCGTGCAGGTGGGCCGCGCCGAAGTCGCGCCATTGTGATTCGATGTCGCGCGCGTCGTCGGGACTGCGCGTTTTGAGCGCCATCAGAATCCCACCGTTCTTGATCGCATCGTCGTAGTGCTTCACGCGCTCTTCGGGTAGCCCCCAATCGGATAGCGCGCCGATCAGTGTCGCTGCGACTGCCGCCGAGCCTGCGCCGGCGAGCGCGACCGCCACCGGCCCCGCCATGACCAACCCGAGCCCCGGGAGCACCAGTGCCGCACCCACGGCGGCGACGATCGAAAGCGCGATCCCGATGCGGCCTCCGGTGGGACCGCCCAGCTCCCCGCCTTCCGCGGACTTGCTTGCAAGCTCCGTGCTGATTGGCTGATCCTGACTGAAGTAGCGCTGGCGCGTCTCGTCCGACATCACGACATTCAAATCGTCGATCGAATAGCCTTGCTTCTCGGCCGCCCGGTACGCGCGCTCGACTGACTCGGCGTCGGAAAACACGCCCGTGACCATGGTAGGAGCGGTGTCGCTGGGTTCGCTGGTCAGGCTTGGTTCATTCATGTCCGATCTCCGCTTCGTTGATGGGCATCGAAGGATCAGCGTATCGTGAGCCTTTGGATCCGGGTTGGGAATCGGCGGGCGCCGACAAGTGCTCGGCTGATTGATAACGTGAATGGCCGCGCTCCCATCCCGAGGCAACTCTTGTCGGAGAAGTCCGACGCGCCCTTGGCGAGTTCGGGCATGCGCGCAAGCCTGGCCACTAGAATCGCCATTGAAGTCTCGACGCTATCGCCATGAACCATCGAATCAGGCTGGTCGCACTGTGGCTCGCAATCCTCGCGACGAATGCCTGGAGCGCGATCGATTACTCGGATACCTGGTGGACGCCTGCCGAGCCCGGATGGGGTGCGAACTTCGCGCAACAAGCTAACACGATTTATGTCACGTTCTACGTCTACGGCAGCGACGGCAAGTCGACATGGTTCGCTGCGTTGCTTGCGCGCGATGGCGCCGGCGAGCGCTTCACCGGCGTGTTGAGCCGCACCAGCGGGACGCCGTTCGGAGCGCCGAACTGGAACGGCTACACGATTAATCCCGCCGGATCGGCGACATTCACGGCCACCTCGTCCACAGCGGGAACACTCGCCTACACCGTCGATGGCTTCAACGTGACCAAAGCAATCGAGCGCATTACGCTCGCTCCGCTCAACATCGCGGGTGTGTACCTTGGCGGCGTATCCGGACGCAGAAGCGGCTGCAGCGGCGCGAGCGTCATTATCGATCCGATTCAAATCGAAGTGCTGCATTCGCCATCGACCGGCGCAGTCCGGATCGATCAGCGCTCGACGACGACGGGAACGCTGTTCTGCCGAATGGAAGGTGTCGCCGTGCAAACCGGCAAGCTCATGACGATCGCCAACGCAAGCTATAGCTGCAGCGACGGCTGGAACAAGCCCGCGCGCGTATTCAACCTTCGTCCAACCCCGGGCGGCTTCGAAGCGCAATGGTTTTCCGACGGCGTGGCGGTTGCACGGAGAGCGGTCAGCTCTCGGGCGTTACGCAGACTCCGTGATGCTAGTGTCCCGACTCGGGCTTAGCCGACGGCAAACGCCGCACGCACTCGAACAGCGCCACCGCCGCAGCCGACGCCGCATTGAGCGACTCGATGCGGCCCGGCATCGGAATGGTCGCTTGCACGCTCGACGCGTCGACCAACCCTTGCGACAACCCCGCGCCTTCGTTGCCGATGACAATGGCGAGCGGTCGCTCGAGTGCAACGCTGAATATGCTCTCACCGCCTTCGCGCACCATGGCGACGACGCGCCCGCTTCGCTGTCGAAACGTCGCCGCCCACTCGATCGGATCGACATCCTCGTGAATGTCGAGCGCAAAGTGCGCGCCCATGCCGGCGCGAAGCACTTTCGGTGACCACGCGAATGCGCAGTCGCGCGATAAAAAGGCCTGCGTGACACCCGCTGCGGCGGCAGAGCGCAGCATCGAGCCCACGTTGCCGGGATCCTGAACGTCTTCCAGCAGTAGGCAAAACAACCCCGGCTCGAAAGTCGACGGTCGCGGTGTCGGAACCACCGCGAGAACGCCAACGCCTGATGGCAGCGCGCTCATTTCGTCAAACATCGACTCGCTGACAATCAGCGTGCGCTCATCGAAGCGTCGCACGAGGCGATCGATGCCGGGCCGCGCGAGCAACGCATCAGCGACGATGAGCGTCTCGGGAGCACCGTAGCGCTCGGCATACGCGTCGATCAGATGCTCGCCCTCGATGACGCACTTGCCGGCTTTGCGACGCTCGCGCGAAGAGGCCACGAGCCGCGCCGCTTCCTTGAGTTTCGGATTGTTGCGCGATGCGATGCGAAGCACGCGCGAAACACTCCAGATTACTTTGCGCTCGAAGGCGCTGATTTCGGGGCGGGCGTGGGTGCAGGCGCGGGTTTCGGTCGGCTGCCTGCAGGCTGCAGCTGAAAAAGCACCTCATCGCCGCGCACCATGCCGAGTTCCGCACGTGCGCGCTCCTCGATGGCCTCGTGCCCGGTTTTCAAATCGCGCACGTCCGCCTCCACAGCTTCGTTGCGCGATTTGAGCTTCGCATTCGCCTCGCGTTGCGATTCGAGTTGACGGTCGATATCGCGAACCTTGAGCCAGCCGCCCTTGCCGAGCCAAAGCGGATACTGCAACGCGAGGATCAGCGCGACGAAGACGATGGCGAGAATGCGCATTGGATCAAATCTGGCGCGGCGATATCTGGTGAAACGCGGAGCGACCAGGATACTGCGCGGCATCACCGAGTTGCTCTTCGATACGCAGCAATTGATTGTATTTCGCCGTGCGATCCGAGCGCGACAGCGATCCTGTCTTGATCTGACCGGCGCTGGTCGCCACGGCGATGTCGGCGATTATGCTGTCCTCGGTCTCGCCGGAGCGATGCGAGATGACGCTCGTGTAGCCGGCGCGATGCGCCATCGTCACTGCGGCGAATGTCTCGGACAAAGTGCCGATTTGATTGATCTTGACCAGAATCGAGTTCGCCAGGCCGCGGGCGATGCCCTCCTGGAGAATCTTCGTGTTGGTCACGAACAAGTCGTCGCCGACGAGCTGGACGTCGCGACCGAGGCGCTCGGTCAGAAGCTTCCAGCCGTCCCAATCTTCTTCCGCCATGCCGTCTTCGATCGACACGATCGGATAGCGGTCGCACCAAGTCGCAAGAACGTCGACCATTTGCTGCGGCGTGTAACTCGCGCCCTCGCCTTCCAGAACATAGCGACCGTTCTTGAAATATTCCGAAGCCGCGCAGTCGATCGCGACTGCAATGTCGGCGCCCGCGGTGTAACCGGCCTTGTCGATCGCCTGCATCAAAAGCTCAAGCGCGGCCTCGTTGCTGTCGAGATTGGGTGCAAATCCTCCCTCGTCACCGACGCTCGTCGGCATGCCTTTGCCGTCGATGATTTTCTTCAATGCATGGAACACTTCGACACCGTAGCGCAACGCTTCGCCAAACGTCGGCGCGCCAATCGGCACGATCATGAATTCCTGCAAGTCGATGCGATTGTTCGCGTGCGCACCGCCATTGATCACGTTCATCAGCGGCACGGGGAGCTGCATCTCACCTGCGCCCCCGAGATAGCGATATAACGGAAGACTCGTCTCGTCGGCAGCAGCCTTGGCGACTGCGCAGGACACCGCAAGAATCGCGTTCGCGCCGAGACGCGACTTGTTGTCGGTGCCGTCGAGATCGATCATCGTCTTGTCGATCAGCGACTGTGCGGTTGCATCGAGACCGAGAATCGCCTCTGTGATCTCGGTGTTGACGTTTTCGACCGCTTTTTGCACGCCTTTGCCGAGATAGCGTTTGGCGTCGCCATCGCGAAGCTCGATGGCCTCTTTCGACCCGGTCGACGCGCCCGATGGCACCGCTGCGCGCCCCGTCGCGCCGGAATCGAGCACCACATCAGCCTCGACTGTGGGGTTGCCGCGCGAGTCGAGAATTTCGCGGGCGATGACTTCGACGATGGCTGACATAGGAGCGGATCGGGGAGCGAGGCTCTAGGAGCGAGGGGTCATCAGTGCTTGCTCGGGAAATCCCACGCGCTTCACGGCGACATCGAGCGCCTTCAGCGTTTCCAGCAACTCGCGCATTCGCGCCAATGGCCACGCGTTCGGCCCGTCGGAGAGCGCCTTGTCGGGATCGGGATGCGTTTCCATGAATACCCCCGCGACGCCGGCGGCAACGGCTGCGCGCGCGAGCACCGGAACGAATTCGCGCTGACCGCCGGACGACGTGCCTTGTCCACCTGGAAGCTGCACTGAATGCGTGGCGTCGAACACGACCGGACATTGCGTGGCGCGCATGATCGCGAGCGAGCGCATGTCGGACACGAGGTTGTGATAACCGAACGAGGCGCCGCGCTCGCACACCATGATGTTGTCGCGGCCGCTGGCGGCCTTCGCTTTCGCCACGACTTGCAGCATGTCCTCGGGGGCGAGGAACTGGCCTTTCTTGATGTTCACAGGCTTGCCGCTCTTGGCGACCGCCTGGATGAAATCGGTTTGCCGGCACAGGAACGCCGGCGTTTGCAAGACATCGACCACTTCCGACACAGCGGCGATCTCGTCGATCGCGTGAACGTCGGTCAATACCGGAACCTGCAACTGACGACGCACCTGCGCGAGAATCGCCAGCCCCTTCGCCATGCCAAGGCCGCGAAAACTCGCGTGCGAGCTGCGATTGGCCTTGTCGTAGCTCGATTTGAAGACGAAGGGAATCGCGAGCGATTCGCACATCTCCTTCAATTGTCCGGCGACGTCGAGTTGGAGTGATTCACTCTCCACAACGCAAGGGCCGGCGATGAGGAAAAGCGGCCGATCGAGCCCGACGTCGAATCCGCAAAGCTTCAACGAGCGTCCCTACACCGACGCCACGAGCTCGGCAACGGATCCGGCCGGCCCGCGCTGCGCGCGACGTTGCTGCTCGAGCGCCGCGTCGACGAAGCTGACGAACAGCGGATGGCCGCGCCGCGGATTGGACGTGAACTCGGGATGGAATTGGCAGCCGAAAAACCAAGGGTGATCGGCGAGCTCGACCATCTCGCATAGATCGCCTGCCGCATCGCTTTTGGCCCACGCGCCGACGGCCAACCCCGCCGACACGAGTCGCGGCAGATAATAGTTGTTCACTTCGTAGCGATGACGGTGGCGCTCGGCGACTTTGCTATCGCCATAGATGCGCTCGGCAAGCGTTCCGGTAACGATCTCGCAGGGTTGCGCGCCAAGGCGCATCGTGCCGCCGAAATCGGACTTGTCGCTGCGCCGCTCGATCGAGCCGTCGCGGTTTTGCCATTCGGTGATCAATGCAACCACGGGATGAGGCGTGGCAGGATCGAACTCGGTGCTGTTCGCGCCCGTGAGCATCGCCTTGTGCCGCGCGAATTCGATGACCGCGAGCTGCATGCCAAGACAGATGCCGAGGTAAGGCACGCGATGCTCGCGCGCATAGCGAATGGCGGCGATCTTGCCTTCGACGCCGCGCTTGCCGAATCCTCCCGGCACGAGGATGCCGTCCATCCCGCGCAAAGGCTCGATTCCGTCGCGCTCAATCGCCTCCGAGTCGACGTAATGGATCTGCACTTTGCTGTGCGTGTGTATGCCGGCGTGCACCAGCGCTTCGGAGAGCGATTTGTACGACTCGGTCAAATCGACGTACTTGCCGACCATCGCGATGTGCACAGCGTGCTCGGGATGCTCGAGTGGATCGACCAGGCGCCTCCACACCGACAAGTCGGCAGGAGGCGGGGACATGCCGAGCTTTTTGACGACGATCTCATCCAGGCCTTCCGCGTGCAACGCTGCGGGAATCTTGTAGATCGAATCGGTGTCGAGCGCCGGGATCACGGCTTCGGCCGGCACGTTCGTGAAAAGCGCGATCTTGCGACGATCGCTGTCGGGAATCGGCCGATCGGCGCGACATAGCACAACATCGGGTTGAATCCCGATCTCGCGCAGCTCCTTTACCGAATGCTGCGTGGGCTTGGTTTTCATCTCGCCCGCTGTCGGGATGAATGGCACCAGCGTCAGGTGAACATAACAGACATTGTCGCGGCCGAGCGTGATTCCCATCTGCCGGATCGCTTCCAGGAACGGCAGTGATTCAATGTCGCCGACCGTTCCGCCGACTTCGACGACGGCCACTTGCGCATCCCCAGCGCCGGCAGCGATCCATGCCTTGATCTCGTCGGTGATGTGCGGGATGACTTGCACGGTGCCGCCGAGATAATCGCCGCGGCGCTCCTTGCGAATGACGCTTTCGTAGATCTGTCCGGTAGTGAAGTTGTTGCGCTTGCTCATCTTCACGTCGGTGAAGCGCTCGTAATGCCCGAGGTCAAGATCGGTCTCGGCGCCGTCGTCGGTCACGAACACTTCGCCGTGCTGAAACGGCGACATCGTGCCGGGGTCGACGTTGATGTACGGGTCGAGCTTGAGATTGGTGACGCGAACGCCGCGGGAGGCGAGGATGGCCGCGAGCGACGCGGCGGCGATCCCTTTACCGAGCGAGGAAACAACCCCGCCGGTCACGAAGACGAACTTGGTCATGGACAAAGTTCTCTTGGAAATTTCTATTTTACCGGAATTTCGAGCGCTCTTTCAGGCGTCGCGTTTGTCGGCATGCATAATTGCGCGCACCTCGTTGCATCGGCGCCATACGCGCATCTGCTCACGGTCCATCGCTCGTGTCGACTGTCCGTAACGCGTTGTTGATCGTTTCGCCTTGGGCAGTCGTGGTGCTGCTCTGGTACGGCGTCGCATGGTCGGGGGTCGTCAATCCGTCGCTCGTCCCCACGCCGCACGCCGTCGCGGCGAAGTTCTGGGAACTTTTGACGCGGGCGCGGCTTCCGCTCGACATCGTCATGTCGACGCAGCGGGTGTTCATCGGCGTCGCGCTCGGGACGGCTCTCGCGGTTCCCGTCGGGTTCGTGCTTGGCTGGTATCGCAACGTGCGCCGCTTCATCGATCCTTTGCTCAATTTCTTCCGCGCGCTGCCGCCAATCGCGCTGATTCCGCTGGTCATCGTCTATTTCGGCATCGGCGAGCCGGCGAAAATCGTGATTCTCTTTTACGCATCGTTCTTCGCTGCGGTGATCGTCATGTACGAAGGCATTGCGCAGATCAGCCCGATTTATGTACGCGTGTCCCGCACACTCGGCGCGACCGACGGCGAAATCTTTCGCAAAGTCATCGTGCCGTTGACCGTTCCGCACATGCTGACCGCGCTTCGCGTCGCGCTGGGGGTCGCGTGGGCGACGCTGGTCGCGTCCGAGCTGATCGCTGCGCAGCAGGGCCTCGGCGCGCTGATCCAGAACGCGTCGTCGTTCTTTCAGCTCGACATCATCTACGTCGGCATCATTTGCATCGGCGTGATCGCGCTTTGCATGGACCTGGCTCTGCGGACGTTAACGCGGCGTCTGGTGGCCTGGCAGGAACGCATCGCGTGACCGCGCCAGCGCGAATCGTGTTCGACCGCGTGTCGGTCGAGTTCGCAACGGCGAAGGGCACGATGCGCGTCGTCGACGACGTGAGCTATGAAATTCGCGATCGCGAATTCGTGTCGATCATCGGACCATCGGGCTGCGGCAAGACGACGATGATGAATATCGTTGCCGGATTCGTGACGCCGTCGTTGGGTCAAGTGCTTCTCGACGGTGCGCCGATCGAAGGACCCGGACCCGATCGCGGCGTCATGTTCCAGGAGTACGGCGTCTTTCCCTGGCTTACCGTGCGCGACAACATCGCGTTTGGACTGACGCTCGCAGCCAATCGCACGCCGATCAAGGAGCGTGACGAAATCGTGACGCGCTACATGCGTCTGATGGGCCTCACCGAATTCGCCGATGCGTGGCCACGTACGCTTTCGGGCGGCATGCGCCAGCGCCTTGCGCTGGCCCGCGCATACGCGGTCCGCCCGCAGTTTCTGCTGATGGACGAACCTTTCGGCGCACTCGACGCGCAGACGCGCACGGCGATGCAGGATTTGTTGCTCGCCGTGCTTGCAACCGAAGGCAAGACGGTGATGCTGATCACCCACTCGGTCGAGGAGGCGATTTATCTTTCCTCGCGAATCGTGGTGATGAGCGCCCGGCCGACGCACATTCGTGAGATCGTCGAAGTGCCGTTCGCGTATCCGCGCAACGAGTCGCTGCACGAAACACGCGAATTCAACGAGCTGCGCTCGCACCTTCGCGATCTCGTGATGAAGGAGTACGCTTTGCAGGCTAAGCAGTCCGCGCAAACAATAGGACATTCATGAGGAGGCAACACCAGTGAGCTACGACCGCCGTACCGTTCTCAAAGCCGGCGCAGCATTTGCCGCGTCGACAATTACGTTTCCAGCAATTGCCCAGCAGCGCGCAAAAGTGAAGCTCGGCTACTTGCACACGCTCGCCGTTGATGGCCAGATCTGGACCGGAATCGATCGCGGCATGTTTGCCAAGCACGGCGTCGAATTCGAGCCCGTGCAATTCACGACCGGACTCGAGCTGTTTCAAGCGATGATCGGCGGCAGCATCGACATGCTGGCCACGGGTGCTGTGATCTCGAACTTTCCGGCACGCGGCCAGGGCAGGATGTTTTTGGTCAACAACGTCGAGTTCGCGACCGCGCAGCTTTGGGTGCGCGAAGACCAGGGCGTGAAAAGTTTCGCCGACCTCAAGGGCAAGAAAATCTCGACGACGACCGGAACGACCGCGCATGTGTTTCTCGACAACGCGTTGCGAGCGAACAACATCGGCGCGAGCGACGTTGAAATCGTCAATCAGCGCATGAGCGAAGCGGTCACCTCATTCATCTCTGGCGCGGTGCCTGCTGTGGCGCTGTGGGTTCCCTTCAATCTCGCGGTCAAGGCCAAGGTACCCTCGGCAAAGATGCTCGTCGACGCATCCGCCTACTATCCCAAGGCCGCGATCGTTGGCGGCTGGGCAGCGCGCGAGGATTACTATGGCAAGAATCGCGCGACGTGTGCGTCGATCATTCGCGGCTGGGCGGAGGCGAACGACTACATCATCGCGAACTCCGACGCGGCGCTCGAAGCGCTGCAAACGAAGCGCTATGACCAGGTGCCGCTCGCCGAGTTGAAGGAACAGTATCGCGCGCAGCGGATGTTCACGTCCTCTGAGTGGCGAAAACTCTACGCCGACGGCACGGTGACCGCTTGGCTGCAACAGGTCACCGACTTCTTCGTGCGCTTCGGCAACATCCAGAACGCGGTGCCGGCGTCGAAATACTTCGACACGTCGCTGTATCTCGAAACGGTGAAGGGCTGAGCAGCTTACGACCCTCGGCGGCCGGCGCGATGTCGTCTTGGGCGTGACCGGTGCTGCAACCAATACCGGGAACGCGACGTTGCTGCCAACCGGCGCCGACGACGACGCGGTGATTTACACGACCAGCAGCGCGGGCTTTTTCTTCGTGGTATTGGGCAAGGTGGGGACCTCAACGCGAATTTTCTCGACATTCCGATGTCGATCGCCGACTGGGATCGCGTCCGGCTCAATTTCGGTCCCGGCAGCTCGGCCAGTCCGTCCGTGACCGTCGAGTTGTTTTCCTCGACCGGTGGTGTCAATTGATGGCGACGTTACCAGTTGGGGGCGGCGATGCGAACCTCGATTTTTTGTACTCATCGTTCGGTCCCCTGGCGACGCCCGCGTTTCTGAGGGACATCGATAGAGCGGCTTTTTCGATCGACGGAGTTGCCGCCGGACGCTACGTGATCGAATCATTCAACCGCAAACCGGCGCTGTCATTGTTCCCGAGCCCGCGAGTCTTGCGCTAATCGCGCTCGGTTTGTTCGGCATCACGGCGATGCGCCGCCGGATCTGAGAAGCATTTTGGGGATCAAGGGGCTGGCGAACGTCGGCCCTTTTTTTTCGGCTTACAGTAACCGCCCGCTTCATCTATCTTCACAGACCTTTTAAACCCGCCGCGATCCGTGAGCGCGTCTCCTCGCGGCCGAGCAATGCGAGCACCGCATCGATCGCCGGAGTCTGCGTCGTGCCGGCAACGAGCACGCGCGAAGCCATCATGAGTTGCGGCGGCTTCAACCCATGTCGAGCCGCCGTTTCTTTCAACAAGGTCGCGATCGCTTCGCGCGTCCAGGCGTGACTTTCACTCGCGACATAGAACTCCCTCAAAGCTTGATGCGTAGGCGCAGCGACGTGCTTGTCGACGAGTTCGGGAGCAGCGTTGACCGTCGCATAAAAGTAGCGCGCCGCGTCGGCCATTTCAACGAGCGTCGCGGCACGATCGCGCAACAGGTCGGCGACCGCTACGATGTCAGGGCCCGTGCTTACTTCGACTCCCACTCGCTCGAGAAACGGGGCGAGACTCGCGCCAAGCTCATCTGCCGGCATGCGCTTGATGTGCTCGTGATTGACCCAGCGCAGCTTGTCGGGATCGAAGCGGCCCGCCGACGTCGACAGTCCTCGCCCATCGAACCAGCGCAACAGCTCGTCACGCGAGAAAATCTCCGCATCGCCGTGCGACCAACCGAGACGCGCAAGATAGTTGACGATCGCTTCGGGTAGGTAACCGTCATCGCGATATTGCAGGACACCGCGCGCGCCATGGCGCTTCGACAATTTCTCGCCTTCCGGCGTCAGCACCGTCGGCAAGTGCCCATACACCGGCGGCGTCGCACCGAGCGCGCGCATGATGTTGATCTGTCGCGGCGTGTTGTTGACATGATCGTCGCCGCGAATGACGTGCGTGATGCCCATGTCGATGTCGTCGACGACCACGCAAAAGTTGTACGTCGGCGCGCCGTCGCTGCGCGCAATCACGAGATCGTCGAGCTCGTCGTTGCCGATCTCGATTACGCCCTTGACGGCATCATCCCAAACGACGCTGCCTTCATCAGGATTGCAAAAGCGTATCGCGGGCGCAACGTCCTTCGGCGGCGCCATTCCTTGCGATCGCTCGGGACGCCAACGACCGTCGTAGCGAGGCTTTTCGCCGCGCGCGATTTGCGCTTCACGCAATGTTTCGAGCTCTGCGGGTGTCGTGTAGTCGCGGTACGCAAGCCCGCGCGCAAGCATTGAATCGACAACTTCACGATACCGCTCCATGCGCTGCGATTGCAACGTCGGCCCCTCGTCGTAATCGAGGCCGAGCCATCGCATCGCATCGATGATCGCCTGCGTCGCCTCGGGCGTACTGCGCTCGGTATCGGTGTCTTCGATGCGCAGAATGAATGAGCCCTGGAAGTGACGCGCGAATGCCCACGGGAACAGTGCCGAGCGGATGTTGCCAAGATGAATGAAGCCCGTGGGACTTGGCGCGAAGCGTGTGCGGACGCTCATGGCTGCCAGCGCAAGTCGAGAGTGGCGGGCAGCGCGGGATTGGGCGCTTCTTTGACGAGCTTCATCGGTCCCGGCGTATGACCATACGACCAGAAGCGTGCAACGCGACGCGCCTCGGCTTCGTTCGCGTTCACGGGAAACGTGTCGTAATTGCGGCCGCCGGGATGCGAGACGTGATAGGTGCATCCACCCAGCGCACGACCGGCCCATTCATCGACGAGATCGAACGTGAGCGGCGCCTGCACGTCGATCGTCGGATGCAACGCCGACGGTGGATTCCACGCGCGAAAGCGCACGCCCGCGACGAATTCTCCCGGAATGCCGGTCGGGACCAGCGGCAATGCGCGTCCATTACACGCGATCGCATGACGACCTTGCGTGATGCCGGTCGCCTTGATCTGCAAGCGCTCGACCGACGAGTCGACGTAACGGGCAGTACCGCTGCCGCTCATTTCCTCGCCCAGCACGTGCCAAGGCTCGATTGCCTGTCGCAGCTCGATCGACACGCCGTCATAGCTCACCGTGCCGAAGCGCGGAAAGCGGAATTCGACGAACGGATCGAACCACGCCGACGAGAATGCATAGCCTGCACGCTCGAGATCCTCAGCGACGTAGCGAATATCATCGGCGACGAAATGCGGCAACAGCCAACGATCATGGAGTGCCGTTCCCCAGGGAATCAGCGCACCGCGATAAGGCTCGCGCCAGAAGCGAGCGACGAGCGAGCGCAAGAGCAGCATTTGCACCAAGCTCATCTGCGCGTGCGGTGGCATTTCGAATGCGCGAAATTCGAGTAGACCCAATCGTCCCGCCGCGCTGTCGGGCGAATACAGCTTGTCGATCGAGAATTCGGCGCGATGCGTGTTGCCGGTCAGGTCGGTCAACAAATGCCGCAACAGTCGATCGACGAGCCACGGTTGCGGCGTTTCGCGGCCGCGCTGATGGTGCTGCTCCATTTGCTGAAACGCGATCGCGAGCTCGTAGAGGCGGTCGTCGCGTGCCTCGTCGACCCGCGGCGCCTGGCTCGTTGGACCGATGAAGGCGCCCGAGAAAAGATACGAGAGCGACGGGTGGTTCTGCCAATAGGTGATGAGACTTCGCAACAGATCGGGGCGTCGCAACAGCGGACTGTCGACCGGTGTTGCGCCACCCAGCGTGACGTGATTGCCACCGCCGGTTCCCGTGTGCCGCCCGTCGAGCATGAACTTCTCGGTGCGAAGGCGCGACTGCCGCGCTTCTTCATACAGCGTGTGCGTGAGATCGACCAGAGCGCGCCAACTCGATGTGGGATGCACGTTGACTTCGATGACGCCGGGATCGGGCGTCACCATCAACACCGACAAGCGCGGATCGCGCGGCGGTGCATACCCTTCGATGGTGATGCGCAGATCGGCCTCGACCGCGGTGTCTTCGACGACCGCGACGAGCGCAGCGTAGTCCTCGGCGCGCTTCACCGGCGGCAGGAATACACGCACATGCCCGTTGCGCGCTTCGACGACCAGCGCCGTCTTGATGACTTCGCGCGGCGCAGCGCCACGACGCCCCCCACCGGCGCTGCGCAACCGATCACGCGCTGCGAGATCGTCACGGGGTGCGAACGGATCGACGCCCGGATCGATGTCCTCTTCTCCGGGCAGCGTTTCCGGAAGCGAGGAAAGCGGCAGGCGCAAGCCGAGCGGCGAATCACCGGCGACCGCATACAAGCGCTCGCGGCGAAGCGGCCATGGACTCGATGTCCAATGGCTGGTTGCGCCACTGTCCGTGCTCGCCGGTACAGCGCGTAACGGCAGCACGAAACCCGCCGGTTTTTCGAGACCGGCCTGCAACAAACGCGCGAGTCGCGCACGTTCACCGGGAATTGATAAGTCGGCTTGCAGCGGATCAAGGTTCGATGGCAGCGCCGACTCGTCACGCAACGCCTTCGGCGCGTCTTCATAAGCGGTGATGACGCTGTCGTTTCCAAGACCAAGACGGCGCGCGAGCGTATCGATGAAACGCGCGGCGTCCTCGCAGGTCGCGCCACCTTTGCCCGTCGTGTCGGCGAATCGCGATGCATCGCGCCACAACGGCTCGCCATCCTTGCGCCAGAACACGCCGAGCGCCCAACGCGGTAGCGGTTCGCCTGGATACCACTTGCCCAACCCATCGTGCAGAAGACCGCCGGGCGCAAATTGCGCTGCTAGCCGCCGTAGCAACGCTTCACTCAACGAGCGCTTTTTCGGCGAATCGGCGGTCGTGTTCCATTCCACCCCTTCCATGTCGTCGATCGACACGAACGTCGGCTCGCCGCCTTGCGTGAGTCGCACATCGAAATGCTCCAGATCGCGATCGACTGCCAGCCCAAGCGCATCGATGGCCTGCCATTGCGTTTCGCTGTACGGCTTGGTGACGCGCGGGTCCTCGTGAACGCGCGTCACCTTCATCAAAAAGTCGAATTGCGTGTTGGCAACGTCGGTGAATCCGATCACCGGTGCTGCGTTGCCGGGATCGGCGGTACATGCAAGCGGCAAGTGCCCTTCGCCTGCCAGCAGGCCCGAGGTGGGATCGAGCCCAATCCAGCCCGCGCCCGGCAGATACACCTCTGCCCACGCGTGCAGGTCGGTGAAATCGCGGTCGGGCCCGCTCGGTCCGTCGAGCGCCTTCACGTCGGCAGTGAGTTGAATCAAATAGCCTGACGCAAAGCGAGCGGCCAGGCCGAGATGACGCAGTATCTGAACCATCAGCCAACCCGAGTCGCGACACGATCCGCACGCGCGCGACAGCGTGTCCTCGGGCGCTTGCACGCCCGGCTCCATGCGAACCAGGTATTTCACTTCTCGTTGCAACTCCTGATTCAGACGCACGAGAAGCAGTACGGTGTTCTCGCCGGGAGTGATCGATGCGCGAAAGCGATCGAGCCAGCCTCTCAACAACGGCCCCGCGTCGGCACGCTCGAGGAACGGCGCGAGGTCCTTGCGAAGCGCAGTCGCGTAATCGAAAGGAAAACGCTCCGCATACGGCTCGACGAAAAAGTCGAACGGATTGATGACCGTCATGTCGGCCACGAGGTCGACGACGATCTCGAGATGATCGGCGGGCTCGGGAAACACGACGCGCGCAAGCCAGTTGCCGTACGGATCCTGCTGCCAATTGAGGAAGTGCTGCCGAGGCAAAACGTTCAGCGAATAGCCGAGCACCGGCGTTCGGCAATGCGGCGCCGGCCGCAAGCGAATCTCATGCGGCGAAAGATTGACGCGCCGGTCGAAGCGGTAGGTGGTGCGGTGCTGGAGCGCTACTCTTATCGCCATCTAGATGGGAGGTATCAGATCCAATCGGGGTCAGGGAGTTGACCAAAGATTCGACGGAGTCCCTCCCCCCACTGCGTATGGATCATCGCGAAATACGCATCGGTGTCGTCGATACGCCGCTGCAGCTTGATCCGCAGTGAATCAGTGTCGTAGACGAGAATGTCGATCGGCAGGCCGACCGAGATATTGCTTCGCATCGTCGAATCGAACGACACCAGCACGCATTTGACGGCGTCGGTGAGGCTGGTGCTGCGCTTGATGACGCGATCGATGATGGGCTTGCCGTATTTGGTCTCGCCGATCTGGAAGTACGGCGTATCGGGCGACGACTCGATGAAGTTGCCCTCGCTATAGACGTGGAACAATCGTCCCGGCTCGCCGCGAATCTGCCCGCCGACGATGAAATTCGCCGACGAGTCGATGTTGTTTTGCACGAGATACGCCCCATCGCGGCTTTTCACCTCACGCAGCGCGTCGCCGACCAGCCGCGCGACGTCGAATATCGAGCGCGCGTTGTAGAAGTGCATTTCGTCGTCGCCGCTGCGCGCACGCTGCTCCAGCATCGACAGCGCGTTTTGCGTGATCGACAGGTTGCCCGACGTCAGGGCGACGATGATCCGATCGCCGTCTTTGGCGAACACGTGCATCTTCGAATAGCGGGCGATCTGATCGACTCCGGCGTTGGTGCGGGAGTCGGAGGCGAAGATCATGCCGGCGTCGAGCGCCATCGAGACGCAATAGGTCATCGAGTTATGCAATCAAGGCGAAGCGGCAATATTAACAATGACGCTTCGCAGCGAGCGCCTCAGTAGGTCGGGACCAGGAAGCGTCGGGTGACCTCGCCCGCGAGAAGCGACACTCGCTCGAGGAAATCGATCAGATACTCATGCAGGCCGAAGCGCATGATCTCGTCGGTCTTGCCGAACTCGAGCCTCGCGTGCAGCTCGCCGCCCATGCGCTCGAGCTCCCAATTGTCGTCGTTGCACAAAAGCTTCAGCGTTTCGTTGATGAGGCCGAGACAGGCGTGCAGCGAGCGCGGCATGTCGCGACGCAGGATCAGAAGCTCGGCGACGCGAAGCGGCGTGATGACGTCGCTGTAGATCCGGCGATACGCCTCGAAGCCCGATACCGACGTTAGCAGCGACTGCCACTGGTAGTAGTCGACTGCGCCGCCAACATCATGCGCGGAAGGCAGCAAGATGTGATATTTGGTGTCGAGAATTCGCGCGGTGTTGTCGGCGCGCTCGAGGTGGGTGCCGAGCCGCAGGAAGTGATACGCCTCGCCGCGCAGCATAGTGCCGAACGTGATGCCGCGGAAAAGATGCGAGCGCATCTTCACCCAATCGCAGAATTCCTGCACGCCGACGCGCTGCAGCCGCTCGTAATCGTAGGTGCGCATCTCGAGCCAGGAGCTGTTCAGCTCCTCGTACATCTCGGAGGTGACGCCGCCGCGAACGCTGCGGCCGGACTCGCGCGCGGCTCGCACGCAGGTGTGGATCGACGACGGATTGGACTCGTCGAAGATCATGTAGCGCAACACGTTCTCCGCCGAGAGCGTCGGGTAGTTCTCGTAGAAGCCCGTGGCGAGCCCGGTCGTAATCAGCGGCACCGCCCACGGTGCAGCCCAGGCAAGCCCTGTCTCTTCCAGGTGATAGGGCAACAACGACGTGCGATACGTAACATCCAGAAGACGCGCAGTGTTCTCCGCCCGCTCGACGTGGCGTCCGATCCAGTACAGCTCGTTGGCAACGCGCGAGAGCATTAGCAGTTCGTTGAAATGGGCCGCCGCTTTGAAGCGATCGTTGTAATGGTTGGGTCTTATCCGGTGAAGATTCAGAGCTTGACCGAAAATCGGACGCACCACCACCCCAACTGTCTCCGGGCGGTTGAGGGCGAGAACGCGTCTAGTTTAGCTAGAACTCAGAACGCGCCACTTCTGCTCTTGCCGAAGCGGACGTTCAACTGTTACGGCTCTACAACGAGGAATGAGTGCACGCGAGCGACGACTCGCTTCGATCATCGAGGCAGCCGGCGGTGTCGGTTCGATTCTCATCCAGTTGGCGCGACGGCTTACTGGCATGACGGGTGATCGGAACGGCATCGCGCAAAGAGACAGCCGATTGGGTGCTCTCACTCGCAGCGCACCACGTCATTGACCGCAGCACGCCTCTGTCCGCCGACCTGCACAGAATTGCGTGGCAAACGTGACACATGTGGCGAGACTCACTCAGACTGATTTGCACTTTCTTGGGTCGAAGAGCGGCGGCCCGGTCAGTTACCCTTCTCGGATGCGGCGCGCTTTGCGCGGATCAACCGCTGCGCTTCCAGGCACCAGTGCTTCTTGATGCTGAACCAGACATCGGCTGCCCACAGTATGTTGTAGCCGCCTACGGCGGCGGGGAGCGTTGGCTCATCGGCAGCGCCCGGGACGTACGCATTGATCCACGCTCGCGTCTTTGAATCGGCAGCCAGTCTGTGCGTGATCGGAACCATGATGTGGTTGTATGTGACCGGCAACACGACGTTGCGCACTTTCGCCACGCCGGCGCGCCGATACTGGCTCATATCGAATACGCCGGGAAAGTCCCAGGCGACCAAGTCGCCCTGGATCGCGAAGCCAGTGAACTCATCGACGGTATTGGGAATCTTCCGCAGCCGGAAGAGCATGTCCCATTGGTTGGGCAAGAGAAAAGCGGCGCCTCCCGCGCCGACTGCGGCCGCATAGGCAACCGATAGTCCCACCACCGGACGTTCCGCGCCGCTCAGCGGATCGATGATCGTAGATCGGCTCTCGGGCCTGTCGGTCGATGCGTTCCACACAGCGACCTGAGGGTCGAAGGCGCCGGCCAACCGGTAGAGCACCTTAATTGCCTGCATTCCTCCTTGGCTGTGGCCGATCATCAGAGGTCGCACGCCCTCACGTTCGTAATACCACGCGATCTGGCCGGCCAACCGAGCGCTACTTCCATAGGGACTCTGCGAGTAAGCGCCGTCGACAGGATCGCGGAGCTTCGCGCTGGGGTAGCCCATGCCCTCGAGAAAGGTCGCGAACGAGGTCATGAGCAAGTAGCCCGGATAGATACTGCTATGCACCAGGATTATTCGAGGCGTGGGCCCAGCGGCCAATGTCGACCTTACGTCATGATCGGAGATGCGCTCTGGATCAAGCGCGAGGATGCGTTCTTCCAAGGCCCGGTCAAGCGCGAGCGAACGCGGAACAGTGCTGCGCGCAATCGTGCCGTCGCGGGTGGGTTCGATCGTGCCGCTTGGCTTCGTTGCACAACCGCTCACAATGAGTGTTGCGGAGACCGCGAGCGTGACTCGAAGTACAGCGGCGACCTTTCTGGTGCGGCGATTTATCATCCTAGAACCGTGGCCTAGACAGAGCTCCGTCGCGCAGTGAGAGAACGCTGCAGATGTAGCTTTCGGCGTGCGGCGCGGGCAGTGGACTTTCGCCGCATTTGCGCCGTGGCTTGCTTTCTAAAGTCTCTCTAAACGCTGGGGACGCATTCGCGAACCGGGTGCCAAAAGCTGTCCATCGCGGCGCTCGGCGCAGCAGATAGCCATCGTCTTCGCAAGGCGAGCAACCATGAGGGGCGGCTTTTGGCACGCTTTCCCTCCGGTTTGCGGCCAAAAAGGCCGTGCGTGTTGTTGCAAGGCCTCGCCGGGTGGCGGGCCGCCTTCGACCTTGCGCCTGGGCCTTGTTGGCTTCGCGCAACGCGATTGTCCATAGCGTTTACGGGACCCTTATTCCACGACCCAGGTGTCTTTGGTGCCGCCGCCTTGCGACGAATTGACCACCAGCGAACCTTCACGCAGCGCGACGCGCGTCAATCCGCCTGGTACCAGGTTCACGGTCTTCCCCGACAGCACGTACGGCCGCAAATCGATGTGACGCGGCGCCACACCCGCCGCGACGAAGGTCGGACAGGTCGACAACGCGAGCGTCGGTTGCGCGATGTAGCGGTCGGGGTTCGCTTCGATGCGTCGGCGAAATTCTTCGCGCTCCGCAGCGGTCGAGGCAGGACCGATCAGCATGCCGTAGCCACCCGCGCCGTGACATTCCTTGACGACGAGTTCCGCAATCTTGTCGAGCACGTGGCGCCGCTCCTCGGCCTGATGGCACTTGAAGGTCGGCACGCTGTTCAAAACCGGCGTTTCGCCGAGATAGAAGCGGATCATCTCGGGAACGTACGGATAGATCGATTTGTCGTCGGCGACTCCGGTCCCGATCGCGTTGGCGAGCGTGACGCGACCAGCGCGATACGCCGAGAACAAGCCGGGGACGCCGAGCATCGAGTCGGCCCGGAACGCAAGCGGATCGAGGAAGTCGTCGTCGACACGCCGGTAGATCACATGCACGCGTTGCGGCCCGCGCGTGGTTTTCATGTAGACGGTGTCGTCGCGCACGAAAAGGTCGAGTCCCTCGACCAACTCGACGCCCATCTGCTGCGCGAGAAAACTGTGCTCGAAATACGCCGAGTTGTAGGGGCCCGGCGTCAGCACCGCGACCGTCGGTGCATCGCCGCTATCGGGCGACACCGCCCGCAGGTTTTCGAGCAGCATGTCCGGGTAATGCTGCACCGGGCGAATCGACTGCGTCGCGAAGAGCTCCGGATAGAGCCGCATCATCATCTTGCGGTTCTCGAGCATGTACGACACCCCCGACGGCACGCGGAGGTTGTCTTCGAGCACGTAGAACACGCCCTCGCCCGCGCGCACCAGATCGACGCCGGCAATATGCGCATAGATGCCACCCGGCACTTTCATGCCAAGCATCTCGCGACGGTACTGAGTGTTGCCGAGGACGCGCTCGCGCGGAATCACGCCGGCTTCGAGAATGCGTTGCTCGTGATAGATGTCGCCCAGAAACGCGTTGAGGGCGGCAACGCGTTGCGTCAGGCCGCGCTCGAGCAATGACCACTCGTGCGCCGGGATGATGCGAGGGATGAGATCGAACGGAATCAGCCGTTCGGTTCCCGCCTCTTCTCCATACACGGCGAACGTGATGCCGACGCGATGAAATGCCCGTTCAGCTTCTTCACGCTTCTGCGCGATGCGATCCGGTGGAGTGCGTGCGAGCCAGTCCGCAAACGCCCGGTAGTGCGGCCGGACGGCGCCGTCGGGAGTCTGCATCTCGTCGTAGCGTGGACTGGTCATGAAATAAACGTAGGAACTAAACTCGGCTCGCAAGCCGCGCGCCACGGCGTGATCCGTTCTGCGGCAAAGAGTTGAGATCTTGAGACGCCTTTACGCACCAACTCGGGGCTACTTTAGCATCTTTTCGGTGCGTCAATGTCTAGGACGTCGCTGGACAATTTCCGCGCTGCGGTTTGACCCCTCCTGGACCCCATGCTTAAATCGCGGCTCCTGTCTGGGTTCGCGGGCGGTTAGCTCAGCGGTAGAGCACTGCCTTCACACGGCAGGGGTCACTGGTTCGAACCCAGTATCGCCCACCACATGAACCGCGGGTCGCACATCACAACGTGCGACCCTTTTTTTTGCCTGCGCTTCGTGCGCAACCGATAGAGTGCCGGGAAGGTGGCGGCCGCGCAATCGGTGAATACCTTGGACAGGACGAGCACGATGCCCGATGCATTCGTTTTCGACGCGTACGGCACGCTGTACGACGTTCACTCGGTGGCGCGTCTCGGTGAAGCATTGGCTCCCGGCCACGGCGCTGCCTTGTCGCAGCTTTGGCGCGTCAAGCAGCTCGAGTACACATGGCAAACGAGCCTCATGGAGCGTCGCATCGACTTTCGCGAAGTGACCACGCGAGCGCTCGATTACGCGTTGGCCGCGCTCGGACTGTCGCTCGATGCGACGGCGCGGCAAGCGCTGGTTGATGCGTGGCTCGACCTGGCGCCATTTCCCGATGCTCGCGCCACACTCGAGCGACTGCGCCCTGCGCCGCGCTGGATTCTTTCGAACGGAACGCTCGATATGCTGAGGCCGCTGCTCGAGCGCTCGGGTCTTGCGTCCAGCGTCGACGGCGTGTTGTCAGTCGATGCAGTAGGCATCTACAAGCCCAGCCCGCGCGTTTACGAGCTTGCCACCTCTGCGCTCGGGTTGCCAGCGGATCGGATCGGCTTCGTTTCGGCGAATTGCTGGGACGCGATCGGCGCCAAGGCGTTCGGCTTTACCGTGTGGTGGATCAACCGTGCGGGCGCTCCGATCGATCGGCATGGCCCCGCACCTGATCACGTCGTGGCTTCACTCGACGAAGTCCGTTAAAAACGCGTCGATCACGCCGAGCGCGCGCGCGCCGTCGAAACCCGACAGTCGAGCACGGCATCGCGAATTGCGGCAATTGCTTCGGGACGCGGAAAGCTCTTCCGCGCGGCCAGCGCGACGCGGCGTGTCGGCGCGGGCCTGGCGAACGGGACCGGCACGACGAGCCGGCTGTGGTATTTCGGCGTGAGCGCATCACGCGGCAGCACTGAGATGCCAAGACCCGACGCCACCATATTGCGCACGGTTTCCAGTGAATTGGTGCGCGTGACTCGCGCGTCGGGGCGATTGAGCTCGGGACAGCTATCGAGAACCTGGTCGCGAAAGCAATGCCCGACCGACAAGAGAATCGTGTGCTCGTCGGCGAGCTCCGCGGGCTGCACCGATTTGCGCTTCGCCCACTTGTGCCCGAGCGGCACGACCACCTGGAAGGGCTCTTCGTACAGAAAAGTCGTGATCACGCCAGGCGGTGCAAAAGGCAGCGCAACGATCGCAGCGTCGATGCGGCCCGTCTTGAGCGAGGTTTCGAGGCTTTCGGTGACGTTTTCCTCGATCTCGAGGGGCATCTGGGGGGCGCGCTCCAACAGCACCGGAATGAGGTCGGGCAAAAGATAAGGCGCGACGGTGAAGATCACGCCGAGGTGCAGCACGCCGACGAGCTGATTGCGGCCCGACTGCGCGATCTCGCGAATGCGTGCGGCTTCCTCGAGCACGCGTTGCGCCTGCTCGACGATGCGCTCGCCGAGCGTGGTGACGGTGACTTCACTTTTGCCGCGCTCGAACAGCGGCGCGCCGAGCTCTTCCTCGAGCTTCTGGATCGCGACCGAGAGTGCGGGCTGAGACACCGAGCATTTCGTCGCCGCGCGCCCGAAATTTCTCTCCTGGGCGACTGCCACGATGTAGCGCAACTCGTTGAAGGTCACGTCACGCCGGCGGATCGTTGAAAGCGGAGCCCCAGCGACTCATCAGGAAATGCGCGAACGCGTCGGCGATCTCGGGGTGCTTCAAGCCGAAGTCGACCGTCGCTTCGAGATAGCCGAGCTTGCTGCCGCAGTCGTAGCGACGCCCGTCGAACGCATACGCGATGACGCGTTCCTCGGCCAGCAGGCGCGCGATTGCGTCGGTGAGCTGGATCTCGCCGCCGGCGCCCGGAGGCACCGTGCGCAGATGATGAAAGATGCGCGGGGTCAAAACGTAGCGGCCGACGACCGCCAGGGTCGACAGCGTAGCGCCTTCCTTGGGCTTTTCGATGATGCGAAGGACGCGCGACACTTCGCCTTCGACGCCCGCGGTTTCGACAATGCCGTAGTTGCCGACGTCGTTACGCGCGACTTCCATCACGCCAATCGTCGCCACGCGCTCACGCGCGGCGATGTCGGCCATTTGCTTCATCACCGGCACGGGCGCGTCGATCAGATCGTCGGCAAGCAACACGGCGAAAGGCTCGTTGCCGATCACCGGCTTGGCACAGAGGATGGCATGCCCCAATCCCAGCGCTTCGGTCTGGCGAATGTAGATGCAATTGATGCCGCGCGGCGTTGCCGATTGGACGGTTTCGAGGAGCGCGGTCTTGTTGCGTAGCGTGAGCTCGGTTTCGAGCTCGTAGGCCTTGTCAAAGTGATCTTCGATCGCGCGCTTGTTGCGACCGGTGATGAAAATCATGTCGGTGATACCGGCCGCCGCCGCTTCCTCGACCGCGTACTGGATCAGCGGCGTGTCGACGACGGGCAGCATTTCCTTCGGGCTCGCCTTGGTGACGGGCAGAAAGCGGCTGCCTAGCCCCGCGACCGGGAAAACCGCCTTGGTGATCTTCATTGCTCGCTCGCTTCGGTTTGAGTTTGCGCGGAATTCAAGAGCGCGCGAAAAGCCGCTTCGTCAAGCACCTGCACGCCAAGCGATGCCGCCTTGGCGAGCTTTTGGCCCGCGTCGCCACCCGCGACGACATAACTCGTCTTCCTGGACACGCTGCCGGCGACCTTACCGCCGAGCGCTTCGATCATCGCGCTGGCTTCATCGCGCGTGAGCGTGGGCAGCGTGCCGGTGAGCACGAAGGTCGTGGCCGCAAACGGAAGCGACTTCGCGGCCGTGCGTTGCGGCGCGTGCTCGGGCCAATGCACACCGACCGCACGCAACTGCTCGATGCCCTCGCGATTGTGTGTTTCCGCGAGAAACTCGGCGATGCTGTCGGCGAGCACCGGACCGACGTCGTGGACTTCGAGCAGTGCCGTGACGTCGGCTGCGAGCAACGCGTCGATGCTGCCGAAGTGTCGCGCGAGATCTTTCGCCGTCGCCTCGCCCACGTGGCGGATGCCAAGCGCGTAAATGAAGCGCTCGAGGGTCGTCGACTTGCTCTTTGCGATCGCCCTGATTACGTTCGCGGCGCTTTTGTCGGCCATACGCTCGAGCGCGGCGAGATTGGTGACACCGAGTCGGTACACATCGGCGGGCGTGCGAACGAGCCCTGCGTCGACGAGCTGGTCGACGAGCTTTTCACCAAGGCCCTCGATGTCGAGCGCACGCCGGCTCGCGAAATGCAACAACGATTGCTTGCGCTGCGCAGGGCACACGAGCCCGCCGGTGCAGCGCGCGACCGCTTCGCCTTCCAGACGCACGATCGCCGAGCCACATTCGGGACACGCGGTCGGCATGGCGAACGCGCGGGCGTTGCGCCGACGCTTCTCCTTGACCACGCGCACGACTTCAGGAATCACATCCCCTGCGCGTCGCACGACGACCGTGTCGCCGACGCGCACATCCTTGCGCTTGACTTCGTCTTCGTTGTGCAAAGTCGCGTTAACGACGGTGACACCACCGACAAACACCGGTGCAAGCCTCGCCACCGGCGTGATCGCACCCGTACGTCCCACTTGCACGTTGATGTCGACGACTTCCGTGGTCGTTTCCTCGGCGGGAAACTTGTGCGCGATCGCAAAGCGCGGCGCGCGTGACACGAAGCCCAGTCGTCGCTGCGCGTCGAGATCGTCGACCTTGTAGACGACGCCGTCGATATCGTAAGAAAGGTTCGTGCGACGCGCACCGATGCGTCGGTAATAGTCGAGCAGGCCGACTGCGCCTTCGACGGTGTCGCGCTCGTCGGTCACCTGAAAGCGCCATTGCGCCAACAACTCCAGCAACGCTGCCTGCGTGCGCGGCGGTGCCGTGTTTCCCCAATCGACCTCGCCAATGCCGTACGCGAAAAAAGTCAGGCGCCGGCTCGACGTGATGCGTGCGTCGAGTTGACGCAAGCTGCCGGCGGCGGCGTTACGCGGATTCATGTAGAGCTTCGCGCCACGCTCGGTCTGTGCGGCGTTCAGCTTTTCGAAATCACGTCGTCGCATCAGCACCTCGCCGCGAACTTCGACAAAGCGGGGCACGCCGCCGGCGAGCGTAAGCGGAATCGCGCGAAGCGTGCGCAGATTTGCCGTGACGTTTTCTCCCTCGCTGCCGTCCCCGCGCGTCGCGCCGATAACAAAGCGGCCCTGCTCATAGGTGAGATTGATCGCGAGTCCGTCGAACTTCGGCTCGGCGACGTAGCGCACGCGCTCGAGTCGCAGCGCTTCGCGCACGCGACGATCGAATGCCTCCACTTCCACATCGTTGAATGCGTTGGCAAGCGAGAGCATCGGGATGCGGTGGCGCGTGGCCTCGAACACCGACGCCGCCGCGCCACCGACGCGCTGCGTCGGCGAGTCCGGCGTGACGAGCTCGGGATGATCGGTCTCGAGCGTGACAAGCTCGCGAAACAACGCGTCGTACTCGGCATCGGACACCGTCGGAGCATCGAGCACGTAGTAGGCATGATCGTGCGCGCCGATCGCATTGCGCAATGCGTTGATACGCGCTTCTTTACCGGCGCCTTTGGTCGCGGCCTTGGCGCGCGTAGCCGAACTCACGTCAGCACGGCACTCGCGCCGCAGGGCCGCCCCAAGGCGCGAGTTGCGCCCCCTCTGGGGGGTTGGGGTCGTACATTCATGCCGCAAAGAGCTTCAGCGCGCGCGGGCTGCCCGGCTCGATGTTGTAGCGTCGCAGCGCCGCGTCGGCTGCGGCGACCTGCTCGCGGATCGCCGCGAGTCCTGCGTCGTTCAGCGCGCGGCCGTTGTCGTCGACGAGCTCGCCGCCGACCGTTTGCGCCATGCGCTTGGCGGCGAGCTTCATCTGGTCGAACGCTCGCGGCGGATCGGCGACGCGGGGAACATCGAGAAGAAACACCACACCCGGCGTTGCCGCGTGGCGCAGGCTTTCGGTGGTGAACGCTTCATCGGTCACGTTCTGCAGCGTGAACAAGACTGCGCCGGTGTCGTCCTGCACCCATTCGAAGCGTCCGGTCGGCGCCAGACGAAATCCCGATGCTTCGGCCACGCCGCGCAGTCGCGTTCCCGCGATCGTCGCGGGCGGCGCCTTGCGAACCGTCAGTCCGATCTGCATATCCAGGTCCGCGCACAGCCGGTCCAGTGCTTCCGCGCGCTGCGCTTCATCGGGTGAAGGCGGCGCCGACGAAGCGCCGGGCAACCGCGCCGCGATGTCGCCAACGAGCTTGCGAAACGATTCGATCTGCACTTGCGTCACCGGACCGTTGCGATCGGCGAGCAGCATGCACGCCGCGAGCTCGTTGTATTCGCCGCGGCTATCGTTGCCCAAGCGCTGCCAAGGCTCTCCGGGTTGGCGGCGTCCATACCAGCGAATGGGCTTGCCCAATCGCGCGTGCAATCCCGCCGCCAATGCGCTCGCTCCGATGGCGCGCGAGGGTTGCACCATGACAATCGTCTCGATATCAGGATCGGGGGCCGCGACTGCGCCTGCTGGTTGCACGCGCCCACGTCGCACACGCTCGATGGGCGGACTCAGCGCTTCATTGGAAACTTCGACAGTGGTTTGCTCGGCATCGTCGGAGTCGGGCAGCCGCACGACGCCATCCATCGGCACGTTCCATTCGGGATCGTGCGCAACGTCGGCGTTCGGCGTCGCGATCGTGGGTGGAACCCTGGTGCCCGCGGGTTGCGTGGATGCATCGCGCGCGAGCGTAGGCTCGACGCGCGAGGGTGTATCGATAGTCGGTCTTGTTTCGCGCTCGCGTGCGCCGAGGCGCTCGCGCAGACGACGTTCCTGCCAGACGTTGTAGACAATGACGCCGATGACCAGCAGAACACCGGCGATGACGAGGACGAGTTGCAGCGAAGTCATTGTCAGGGAACAAGGATCAGGTATCAGCAACGACGGCGACACCTGCGACCGACATTGATAGTCGCTCGATTATAGCGGCTGCATTCACGATAAACGGCGCGGCCAGCCTCGCGCGCGACTTGTAAATCACGCGGCCAAGTGCGCAGGCGCTTTCGCACCGGCCAACTCGACTGCTTCGGCAATGTCGACTGCGACCACGCGCGATATGCCCGGCTCAGGCATCGTGATGCCGACGAGCTGGCCTGCCATTTCCATCGTGATCTTGTTGTGCGAGATGAACAGGAACTGCGTCTCTTTCGACATGTCGCGCACCATCGAGCAGAAGCGCTCGGTATTGCTGTCGTCCAGCGGTGCGTCGACTTCGTCCAAAAGACAGAAGGGCGCTGGATTGAGCTGAAACAACGCGAACACGAGTGACGTGGCGGTGAGCGCCTTTTCCCCGCCCGACAACAGATGGATCGACGTGTTGCGCTTTCCCGGCGGCTGCGCGACGACGAGCACTCCGGAATCGAGAATCTCCTCGCCGGTGAGCACGAGTCGAGCCTGACCTCCGCCAAACAGTGCCGGAAACAACTTGCCGAAATTCTCGTTGACGATGTCGAATGTCTGCTGCAGAAGCTCGCGCGACTCGCGATCGATCTGGCGAATCGCCGATTCGAGGGTCGTCATCGCCTCGGTAAGATCGGCCGCTTGCCGGTCGAGATACGCCTTGCGCTCCCGCGCAGTGTCAAGCTCTTCGAGGGCAGCGAGATTGACCGCCCCAAGCTCTGCGATTGCCTGCTGCAGCCGCTCGATCTCGCCTGGCAACTGCGATTTGCTGCCGAAAGCTTTCAACGCATCCGGCAAGGTTGCGACGTCGGCGCCGGCCTCGGCGAGCTGATCGGCGAACTGCTGCGCCGTCATCGCCGCCGCCTGCTCCTTCATCTGCGTGTCCAGAATCTTCTGGCGGGCGGGGTCGATGCGATGCTCGCAAGCGAGCTTGCCCTCTTCGGCCGCGCGCAGCTCCGCGCCGAGCGATTCGAGGGAATCGCGCGCAGCAGCGAGTGCGCCCTCGGCTTCACCGCGTGTCGTCAACTGGCGTTGCAACGCCTCCTCGACCGGCGTCCAGTCGATCGCTTGTCGCTCGCTGGCGAGCTGCGCGAGTGCGCGTTGCTGTTGATCGATCGCCGTCATGAGCGCTTCCCGGCGCCCCGCGAGATCGGCGAGCCGGTCGCGCGTGCTGCGCTCGGCGAATTGCGCTTCCTGCACCGCACGCTCGGCAGCTCGCACGCGTTCACGTCCCCGCTCTTTTTCGACTTCGGCTTCGTTGCTAAGATGCCGCGCGCTGTCGCGTAATGCAAACCGATCGTGCAGGCGCGATTGATGATCGGCGATCTCACGGCCGATCGACTCGTGTTGACATCGTTCGCTACCAAGCTCGCGCCCGAGGCCGTCGCGATCGGCAAGAAGCTGCGCGCGACGCTTCTCTGCCGCTTGCGCGGTTTGCTTCAGCTCGACCAGCTCGAGCTCGAGATCATGACAGCGCCGCTGTTGGGACTGCAGCGCAGCGCTTTCCGAGTGATACGCCTGCTGCTGCGAAGCGAGCTCTGCTTCGATGCCATCGAGCGCAGCACGTGCCGAGGTTACCGTTGCGCGCGCCGATACGCCTGCGACGACGAGTGTCACGAGCTCGCGCTGGCGTTCGAGCACTCCGTGCACTTCGCCATCCGGCTTGAACAACGTGACGCTTTGCGCACCCACGAGATGACCGGCGGGAGTCACGAACGTTTCACCGGGACGAAGCTTCGCACGGTCGGCGAGCGCCTGCTCGATCGAGTCGCGACAACGCACGCCGTGCAACGCATCGACGATGACGCGCGCTACTTCTGCGCGTTTGATCGCCACCTTCGCAAGCAGTGCATCGTCGCTTACCGACGATGCTTGCTGCGAAGGCGCTCCAGTGAAGAGCGCGATTCGAACCGGTGGTGCGTCGCTGCCTTGCGCCCAGCGCGTGGCGTCGGCGAGCGAGGGAAGCTCCAGCGCCTCGAGACGCTCGCGCAACACCGCTTCGAGCGCGTCGTTCCAACCGGGATCGACGTCGAGTGCACGCCACAATTGCGGCGCATCGGCAAGATTCACTTTGGCAAGCCACGCCTCTTTGTCCTTGCCATGGCCGACCCGCGCCTGCAGCGCCGACAGCGCCTGTTCGCGCGCTTCGAGATCGGCCAGCCGCCGCGCCTCGCTCTGCCACGCTTGGGAGGTGGCGCGCTGCCTCTCCTGCAACTCCTGTAGCGTCGACTGAAGCGCGGTCAACGCGGCTTCCCGCCCTGACAATTCGCCGGTTTCCAACGCCAGTTGCTCCTCGACGGTGGCGATCGCGTTGCTTGCCGGCGCTGCAAGCGACGCGATCTCGCCTTCGAGCAGCGTACGTCGCGCGTCGAGCTGTGTGATCGCTCGCGCTGCGCTTTCGCGCCGCGTTTCGGCGATGCGGACCGACTGTTCGAGTTCGTTGATTGCCTGCGCGAGCTCGCCGAAGTCGTGCGCGGCTTTTGTCAATGCATCGTCGAGAGCCGGTTGCGCTAAGCGTGCCGCCTGCTCCTCTTCAAGCGCGCGTTCGCGATTTGCCAACGCTTGCTCGAGCGCGGCTTCATGCGTCGCGGAATCGGCGTCGAGCGCTGCCGATTGCGCCTGGAGCGCGCCGATCTGCTCGCTGATCTGCGCGGCTTGCGCGCCGATACGCGATTCGCTGTCGCGCGCAAACGCAAGCTGCTGCTCGAGCCGCGTGACTTCCGAATTGGCCGCGTAAAAGCCCCCTTGCCGCTCGTGCAATGCATCGCCGGCCGCGTAATGGTCGGCGCGCAGCTTCTCGATCTTCGCTTCGGCTGCACGCACGTCGGCCTGCAGGCTTTCGAGGGCGACGGTCAGCGTGGCGATCTCGGCTGCCACGCGCTCGCGCGAACGGAGCGCGTCCTGCTGCTTGGAAAACCACAATAGATGCTGCGAGGCTTTAAGGCGCGCCTCGTGCTCGCGGTATTCGGTCGCGACCCTCGCCTGATGCTCGAGCTTCTCAAGCTGCGAGCCGAGCTCGATGCGGATGTCCTCGACCCGCGACAGATTCTCGCGTGAGTCGGATAGCCGACCTTCGGTTTCCTTGCGCCGCTCCTTGTATTTCGATACGCCCGCCGCTTCCTCGAGAAAGACACGCAATTCGTCCGGCTTCGCCTCGACGACCCGAGAGATCATGCCCTGCTCGATGATCGCGTATGCCCGCGGTCCGAGTCCGGTTCCGAGAAACAGATCGTGAATATCGCGGCGTCGAACCGGAATGTTGTTGATGTAGTAACTCGAATCGCCGTCGCGCGACAGCACGCGCTTGAGTGCGATCTCCGCGTACTGGCCCCATTGCCCGCCGATGCGCCCCGCGCTGTTATCGAAGCGCAACTCGACCGATGCGCGTCCCACGGGCTTGCGATCACCAGCGCCGTTGAAAATGACGTCGTGCATCGACTCGCCTCGCAGCGCCGAGGCTTTCGACTCGCCGAGCACCCAGCGCACGGCGTCGATCACATTCGACTTGCCGCACCCGTTCGGACCGACGATGCCGACGAGTTGGCCGGGTATGCCGATGGCCGTGGGATCGACGAACGACTTGAAGCCGGCGAGCTTGATCTCTCTTAGGCGCACGAAAAAGCGAGGGGACGTGGAACCAAAGGTGCGCAGTGCGCGGCGTGAACCAGCGCGCGATTATAGCCGAGCGAAAAGCCCCGGCGACGATGCGCGATTCGATAATGTGCGTCAGCTGCGCTGTTTCGCTTTCAACTGATCTGCGAGAAATTCGACGAACGCTCGCGCGCCCGGTGACAGCGAGCGGCCAGCCCGCGTCACCAGCGTCGAGGAATGCGCAACGACCGGACTGGCGAGCGGGCGCCAGAATGTCGCGCCGGCTCTGGCCAGCGAGCCGGCACGCTCGGGCAGGATCGCCACGCCGAGACCCGCTTCGACCAGTGCCACTGCGGTTCCCATGTAGCTCACCTCGAACCGGGGCGCTGCCGGGGAAATACCGAGCGAGGCGAAGACGTTGTCAACCAGCGGACGAAACGCGCTCGTGTGTGACAGCGATATCCGTGAACCATTGGCGACGTCGCGCCAGGTCAGTCGCCGCCTGCTGGCGAGCGCAGACGACGCCGGCATCACCACGCCCAGGCGATCTTCGAACAGCGTGACAATCTCGACTTCGCTCACCGAGCGGCGAAACGTTCCGATGCCGAGCTCCGCGGTGCCGCTACGCACCGCGCCGATGATGCCGTCGGTCAGCATGTCGTGGAGCTGCACGCGCACGAACGGATGCGACTTCGAGAATGCGGCGATGGCATGAGGGAGGAACGTCGCGGAAGCGAGCGGTGACGCGGCAATCGAGACTAGGCCGCGACGCTTGTTGATGAGATCCTTGGTGTCGGACACCGCATGCGCAACGTCGGCGACGATCCGCTCGGCGCGCGCGCAGAACTCTTCGCCTGCGCGCGTCAGCGTCACGCTGCGGGTCGTGCGGTCGAAGAGCCGCAATCCCAGCTTCCGCTCCAGCTCCCTGACGAGCGCGCTGGTGGCGGATTGGGTCAGGTGCAATTCCGCGCCCGCCTTGGTGAAGCTCGCGTGACGCGCGACCTGGATCAGCGCGGTCATCTGTCGCAAGGTCACGTCATTCATCGTAAAAGTCACTGAATCGATAAAATAAAACCGTTTGTATTCTAATACGCGATCGGCTGTAATGGCGTGTTCCTTGTTTGCCCCTCCGCATGCCCTTCGGCTCGACCGCACCCGACACGCCTATCGCCGAGCGCCGCTGGATCGGCGCTGCGCTGACGCGTCGCGAGGACGAGGCGCTCCTATGCGGCCGAGGCCGCTATGTCGACGACATCGGGCCTCCCGGGTGTCTTCATGCGGTGTTCGTGCGCAGCCCTTATGCGCGCGCGCGGCTGCTGCGCGTCGATGCGAGCCGTGCGGAGCGCATGCCCGGTGTGCGTCTGATCCTGACCGGGGCGATGATCGAATCGAACGCGTCGCTGCCGGTGAACCCCATCATCGAGGGCATTCGCAGGTTCGAAAGCCCGATCCTTGCACTGGATCGCGTCAATCATGTCGGTGCGCCGGTCGCGCTGGTCGTGGCGGACGACTTGGCGAGCGCGCGCGACGCTGCCGAAGCGGTCGAGCTCGATTGCGAGCCGCTTGCCGCGCTCGTCGACATCAGCGATGCGCGCGACGGGGACTCGCTGCTCGCGGGCTGGCCGGACAACGTCGCGTTCGAGAAGCGGTGGCGCGACGGTGACGTCGCGAGCGCATTCGCGCATGCGCATCGTGTCGTCGACATCGTCATCGACTGCCCGCGCGTTGCGCCGGCGCCGCTCGAAACGCGTGGCCTGGTCGCCGCTTGGCGCGAAGGCAGGCTCACCGTCTGGATTCCATCGCAGTCACCGCATCGCGCGCGCGAGCATCTCGCTTTATTGCTCGGGCTCGACGTCGAAGCGGTGCGAACGATTGCGCCGGATGTCGGCGGAGCGTTCGGCGGCAAAGCGTCGCTGTATCCTGAAGATGTCGCCATCGCGCACGCCGCAATGCGCTTGTCGCGCCCCGTGAAATGGATCGCGACGCGCAACGAGGACATGATCTCGGCGTCGCACGGGCGCGGTAGTCGAATCGAGGCCAGCGCGGGATTCGATGTCAACGGCAAGCTGCTTGCGCTGCGAGCCGATGTCGAGTGTGCGCTGGGCAGCTGGGGAACGTTCAGTGCGGTGGTGCCCGCGATCAACGCCGCGCGCATTCTTCCCGGCCCGTATCGCGTCGACGCGATCGATGTTCGCGCGCGAGGCTATGTCACCAACACCGCGCCGATCGGAATTTACCGAGGCGCAGGCCGACCCGAAGCCGCACTTGTCATCGAGCGCGTGATGGAGACGGCTGCACGCGCGTTCGATCTCGATGCCTCCGAGATCCGACGGCGCAACCTCGTGCCCGCTGCGTCGATGCCGTATCGAACCGCCACCGGACAGACGCTGGATTCGGGTTCGTACAGCGAGCTTCTCGATCGCGCGCTCGCGATGGCGAGCTACGAGTCGTTACGAGCCGAGCAAGCGCGCCGGCGCGCACGAGGTGAGCTCGTCGGCATCGGCATCAATCTCTATGTCGAGCCATGTGGAAGCGGCTGGGAGAGTGCGCGGATCACACGCAACAGCGATGGACGCTTTGTCGTTGCGAGTGGGTCGACCGCGCAAGGCCAGGGCCATCGCACCGCGTATGCGCAAGTCGCCGCGGCGGTGCTCGACGTGCCGATCGAGCACGTCGAAGTCGTGCAAGGTGACAGCGCCTCGTCCCCGCGCGGCGTCGGTGCGCTGGCCAGCCGCAGCATGGCAATCGGCGGGAGTGCCGTGAAAGCTGCGGCCGAAAAAATGAAGGATGAACTCGCAGCGCGCGCGCATGGAAGCGTCGAGTCGATCGTGACCGAGATGGTCTATACGGCGGCGGGGGAAGCGTGGAGCGCGGGTTGCTGTGTCGTCGCCGTGCACATCGATCCCGACACCGGAGTGCTCGCCGTCGAAAACGTCGTCTGGGTCGACGATGCAGGTGTCATCGTCAATCCGCTGCTTGCGCACGGCCAATTGGAGGGTGGATTCACGCAGGGTCTTGGTCAGACGCTGATGGAGCGGATCCACTACGACGCGGATGGACAGATCAACACCGGCTCACTGATGGACTACGCGCTGCCGCGTGCCGCCGACATACCTTCGTCGATGACGCTCGTAAATTTTCCAAGCGTTACCAATGCCAATTCGCTTGGCGCGAAGGGCGTCGGTGAATCGGGTTGCATTGCCGCGCCTGCAGCGATTCTCAATGCGGCGATCGATGCGCTCGCACCGCTTGGTGTCACCGATCTCGTTTTGCCGCTGACGAGCGAGACGTTGTGGCGAGCCATCATCAAAGCACGCTTTTCCAACGAAAGAACAGCTGACTCATGAAATACCACCGCAGCGACGCCAAAGCCTATGCGCGCGCGCACCTGCGCGGCGTGTGGGCAGCGACTCCCACGCCGTTCAAGGACGACTTCAGTCTCGATGAAGCGGGACTGCGCCAGAACCTGAAGCACTGGATCGGCGCGCTCGATGTCGGCGGATTGTTCATTTCCGGGAAGCAGGGCGAGTTCTTCTCGATGTCGGTAGCCGAACGCAAGCGTACGTTCGAGATCACCGTCGATGAAACCGCGGCGCTCGGCAACCGGAGCGGGACGATCATGTCGTGCTCGGACCAGAATCTCGATACCGTGCTTGCGCTCGCCAAGCACGCCGAAGCGGTCGGCGCCGACTACATCGTCGTGCACTCGCCGATGCTGCACTTCGGCAAGGACATCGACAGCACCGTGTACGAGTATTACCGTTACATCGCGGCGCAGGTGAACATCGGCATCGCGATGTGGAGCCACCCCGACGCCGGATATCTGATGAGCCCGGAATTGTGCGCGCGCATTGCCACCGAGATTCCGAACATCGTGGCGATCAAGTACAGCGTGCCGCGCGACATGTATGTGCGGCTTACGCGAATGACCGAAGGAACTTTGATCGTCAGCACCGCGTCGGAGGAGGAATGGCTCGACAACATCGTCGAGCTCGACTGGCAGGTGTACTTGTGCTCGATTCCGCCGCTGCTCTATCAAACGCCGCACGACAAGCGGATCAATGAATACACGCGACTTGCGATGGCAGGTGAGATCGACAAAGCGCGGCGGGTGAGCGAGAGCCTCGCACCCGTGCGCACGGCATTGAAAGCCGCGCGCCCGCCGGGCACGCCGCAGGCGTTCCAGAAATACTGGCAGGAGCTGTTGGGCCAGGTCGGCGGTCCGGTGCGAAGACCGTTGCTGCAACTGACCGAGGCCGACCGCGCACGTGTACGCGCGGCTTTCGCAGCCAGCGGATTGGTCGCTCCGCGCGACACGCGTGCGGAGGTGCTGGCACGATGACCTACGGTCCGCCGCTCGACTTTCGCAAGTGGATTGCCGATCACGCGGATCGACTAAAGCCGCCGGTCGGCAATCAACAGGTGTGGCAGGACAGCGATCTGATCGTGACGGTCGTCGGTGGGCCGAATCAGCGCACCGACTTCCACGACGATCCGCTCGAGGAGTTTTTCTATCAGATGACCGGCAACGCGAGCATCCTCGTGCTCGATCGCGGCCGCATCGAGCGCGTCGCGTTGAACGAAGGCGCGATCTTTCTGTTGCCCGGTCACGTGCGTCATTCGCCCCAGCGCCCCGAAGCAGGCAGCCGGTGTCTCGTCATCGAGCGCGCACGACCACCGGGCGAGATCGACGCGTTCGAGTGGTACTGCGCGGCTTGTGCTACGCGCGTGCATCGCGCCGAGATTCAACTGCAAAGCATCGTCACCGATCTGCCCAAAGTGTTCGAGGCGTTTTATTCGGGCGGTGAGGAAGCAAGGCGTTGCAACGCGTGCGGAACGATTCATCCGGGACGTGACTGGCAGGCATGGCATCAATCGCTGAAGGAAGCAACGGGAACGTGAACGACATCGACAGCGTCAATCATGTCGGCATCGTGGTGCGCGATCTCGCGGCCACCGTCGACCGCTACGAAGCGATGGGATTCGGGCTGACGCCGTTCTCGCCGCATTCCGGCGCGTGGAAGCCCGGCGAGACGATCAAGCCGCTCGGATCGGGCAATCGCTGCGTCATGTTCGCGTCGAGCTATCTCGAAATTCTCGCCAACGCCGATCCGGCCATTCTCAGCGAGCGGCTCGCAGGCTACCTTCGCCATCATCAGGGTGCGCACATCATCTGCTTCGGCTCGCAGCGTCTGCAGGCGGTCGACGATCGGCTGCGCACGAGCGGCGTGTCAACCTCAGGCGTGATCCCGCTGCAGCGTGACGTCGACACACCCCAGGGAGTGCGCACCGCGAAATTCGAGCGCGTGCAGTTCGCGCCTGACGATTCGCCGGAAGGCTACATTCAGGCCGCGCATCATTTGACACCCGACTACGTCTATCAACGCCGCTATATCGAGCATCCCAACGGCTGCACGGCCCTGTCGGATGTCTATCTGGTCGTCGACGACGTTGTCTCGTATGCATCGCGGTACGAGCGCTACACAGGATTGAAGGCACAAACCGATAGCAACGTCGCGCAAATTCGCTTCCCGCTCGTAGGTGCGCTGACGATCATGACACCAAAGCGCGCGCTCGAACGGCTCCCCGCAACGCTGTATCCGCCGCTGCCAGGCATTGCGGCCGTGGCGTTTCTTTGTCCTGACGTCTCGGCACAACGAAAGCGCTTGCGCGAAGCCGGCATTTACGCAACCGACGCAGGCAATCGAGTGATCGTTCCGGCCGAGCTTGCGAGCGGAGTCGCTGTTGTCTTCGAGAATCCGCAATGACCGTTGACCGATCCACGATCCCCGCGCTTCCCGAACTGGAGCTCGTCGCCGTCGACGCGGGCAAAGCGGGACTCGAGGGTACGCGCGTGAGCTACATGGAAACCGGGTCGACGAACCGTGACACGGTTTTGCTCTTGCATGGCATCGGCTCAAACTCCACCGGCTGGCGCTATGTCATGCCCGCGCTGGCTGCTCGCTATCGCGTGATCGCCTGGAATGCGCCGGGTTACTACCTCTCGGACAACATTGCGACGGAATCGCCCTCGCATTCGCACTATTCGGATGCGCTCGCGGCGCTCATGGATGCGCTCGGCGTCGCATCGGCGCACATCGTTGGAAGCTCGTTCGGTTCGCTCATCGCCGCGTCATTCGCAAGTCGCTTTCCCACACGCGTGAATCGGCTGGTGCTGCTGGGCACGAGCCGCGGACAAGCGTGGCTGCCGCAAGCAGAGCGTGCGCGCCGGCTCGAAATGCGGGCCGCATCGATTCGTGATGGCGGCATGGCGCTCGCCGACAGGCGCTGGTCCAATCTCGTCGCGCCAAACGCGACGGAGACTGCGATCAGGCTCGTCAAGGAAGTGCTTGGCGCGACGCATCCGCGCGGCATGATGCAGTCCGCGCGCTGTAGCGATGCCACGGATGTAATCGAGTTCGCATCACAGATTCGTGCACCGACGCTGATCGGCGTTGGCAGCGAGGATCGCGTCAACCCACCCGAGATCAGTCGCGCGATCGAATCTGCAATTCCAAACTCGAAACTCGTCGTGCTCGACGGCGTCGGACATTTCAGCAAGCTCGAGGCGCCCGAGCGCACGATCGAGCTGATTCGCGATTTTCTTTCGTCGGAGTAAAACCATGCGTGTTATTCGTCTTGTCCTTGCGGCGATTGCGATCGTCCTCTTCGGATCCGCTGCTGCCCAGGAGTTTCCTTCGGGCCCGGTGCGCCTGATCGTGCCCTATCCACCCGGCGGCGGCGTGGATGGCATGGCGCGGCCGATCGCCGAACGCTTGTCTCGCATCTGGGGCAAGCCAGTCGTCATCGACAACAAGTCGGGTGGTAGCACGATCATCGGCAGCGATGCGGTGGCGAAGTCGCCACCAGATGGCCATACACTCTTGTTCACCAGCGATTCGAGCATCACCAGCAATCCGCATTTGTTCGCAAGCCTGCCGTTCGATCCGATCAAGGATTTGATGCCGGTCACGCAACTGATCGACCTGCATCAAATGGTCGTCGTGCATCCGTCGGTCAGTGCCAACACGATGCAGGAGTTGGTCGCGCTCGCCAAAGCGAAGCCTGGAACGCTCAACTACGGATCGTACGGTTCGGGCAGCCAGCCGAATCTTTTGTTCGAGTCACTGCGCGTGCAGACCGGCGCGCAGATTGCGCACATTCCATACAAGGGAATTGCACCCGCGCTGGCGGCGACACTCGCAGGCGAAGTTCAGATGACGCTCGGCGGCGCCGCGACCACATCGGGCCACATTGCGAGCGGTCGCATGAAGCCGCTCGCGATAGGCCGTGCGCAACGGTTGAAGCAGTATCCCGACATTCCGACGTTGCGCGAGGCGGGATTCCCGGACGTCGATCCACGCTCGTGGTTCGGCATGTTCGCGCCGCGCGGCACGCCGCAAGCGGTCGTCGATAAGATCCGGAACGACGTCGCGCGCATTCTCGCCGATCCGGAATTCGATGCGCGCGAAATCACCGGCAAAGGTTATACGTCGGTGGGCAGCACGCCGGAGGAGTTCGCGGCGTTCGTCAAGACCGATCTCGATTACAAGGGCAAGATGATCAAGTCGGCGGGAATCAAGGCGGAGTAGATTCCACGCGTCATTCGTCATTCACGAAAGCCACCATGAGATTCCGCATCGCAATGCTTGCAGCGCTTTTGATCGCTGCGCCCCCGGGCGTACTCGCCCAATCGACGTACCCCTCCAAGCCCGTTCGCATCGTCGTGGCGTATCCGCCGGGCGGCGGTATCGACGTTCTCGCACGTCAGCTCGCCGAGCGCTTATCGCCGCAATGGCAGCAAAGCGTCATCGTCGAGAATCGACCGGGTGCGACGACCAATCTCGCGGCCGAGCTCGTGTCCAAAGCGCCTGCCGACGGGTACACGATACTTCTTACCACCGACTCGACGTTCTCGATCAATCCGCACTTGTTTGCGAAGCTTCCGTTCTCGGAGCGCGATTTCGTGCCCGTGACGCAGCTCATTCTGTTGCAGCAGGTATTCCTCGCCAATCCGGCGGTGCCGGCAAAGAATGTGGCAGAGCTGGTTGCGCTGGCCAAAGCGAAGCCCGGCACATTGAATTACGGCTCGTACGGATCGGGAAGCCAGCCGCATCTCGCCGTCGAGATGTTGAATAACAAGGCGGGCATCAACCTCGTGCACGTCCCGTACAAGGGACTTTCGTTCACGATTCCCGCGACGATCGCCAATGAAGTGCAACTGACGCTCGCCGGCATCGCATCGTCGCGCGGGCCGGTGGAAGCGGGTCGGCTGAAAGCGCTGGCAATCGGCGGGCCGAAGCGCTCGCCTTTGATGCCCGACATCCCGACATTCGCCGAGCAGGGATTTCCGGAAGTCGAGACGCACGCGTGGTTCGGGCTGTTCGTTCCGGCGGGAACGCCACGCAACGCCGTCGACCGAATTTATCGCGACGTTGCGACGATTCTCGAGGACCCAGCGTTTCGGGAGAAGGAAATCGTGCAGAAAGGCTACGATCTCGTCGCATCCTCGCCGGAGACGTTTGCTGCTTTCATCGTGAAAGACCGCGAGGCGCGCGGCCGGGCAGTGAAAATTTCGGGCGCAAAGCTCGAGTAATCAATCGGCAGCGGCGCGGCGAAGTGAAGGATCTCACCGACCTCCTTGCAGCTGCACGCGACGGCGACAAGAACGCGGCCGGCGCCGCTTTCGCACTGGTTTACGACGAGTTGCACCGCCTGGCCCATGCGAAGCTGCGCGATCACCGAACCATGACGTTGCTCGGGACAACATCGCTCGTCCACGAGTCCTACCTGCGTCTGGTTGCGTCGGGACGCATGCAGGTGGCCGATCGTCGCCACTTTTTCGCGTACGCGGCGCGCGTAATGCGTTCGGTGATCGTCGACAGCGCCCGCCGGAGCCTCGCTCAGCGCCATGGTGGCCGTCACATCGAAGTGACGCTCGACACCGCGTTTGCGGATCGCGCACAAGCCTCCGACGATGATCTCGTGCAGATCAACGACGCGCTCGACGCGCTAGCCGCCGTCAATCCTCGGCTTGTCTCCGTTGTCGAGATGCGCTACTTCAGCGGATTCAGCGAGCGCGAGATCGCAGAATCGCTTGGCGTCTCCGAGCGCACCGTGAAGCGCGACTGGGAGAAGGCGCGGTTGCTGCTGCGTGCGTTCCTACGCTGATCGCTTCAGCTGCAGGCCGAAGCGATCCTGCTTGCGAACCTGGATGATCGGGCGGAGTATCGGCCACTCGGCCGCGTTGACCGAGGAGCCATGACGCTCGGAAACCTTGAACTCGCAGCGCTCGACCGATTGCTCGATGAGGTGCTGTCGCTGCCGCCGGCGGAGCGCAGCCGCTGGCTCGACGAGCTTGGCGAGCCGGATGCGAGATACGCACCGACGCTTCGCGATCTGTTGACTCGCGATGCGCATCTGGCAACGGCCCAGCTACTCGGCATTCCACCCCGCCTCGACAAGCTCGTTGCAGGCGAAGGCGTAACCGTTGGCGAGCTCTCGTCCGGACAGTCGATCGGACCCTACCGCCTGCTGCGAGAGCTCGGCGAGGGCGGCATGGGCGTGGTGTGGCTCGCCGAACGCACCGATGGGCTGATCAAGCGCCCGGTTGCGCTCAAGCTGCCGTTGTTGTTTTCGCTTCACCACCGCGGGCTCGCCGATCGCTTTGCGCGCGAGCGCGCGATTCTCTCCACGCTCGCGCACCCAAACATCGCGCGACTGTACGACGCTGGAGTCACCCAAACCGGGCAGCCCTTTCTCGCGCTCGAGTACGTGGAGGGCGCCCCGCTGACGGGCTGGTGCGACGCGCGCCGGACCGGCCTCGCCGAGCGCATTGCGCTGTTCATGCAGGTACTGCGAGCGGTGCAGTATGCCCATGCGAACCTAGTCATCCACCGTGACCTCAAGCCGTCGAACATTCTCGTCACAGCGGACGGCGAAGTGCGCTTGCTCGACTTCGGTATCGCGAAGCTCGCGACAGGCGGCGAAACGCAGGAGACCGAGCTCACGCGCATCGCAGGCCGGGCGATGACGATGGCTTACGCGGCGCCCGAAGTCGTGTCGGGGACGTCGGTTAGCATCGCTTCGGACGTCTACTCGCTCGGCGTCATCCTTTGCGAGTTGTTGTGTGGGGCGCGGCCGTATCGCCTCGTCGACGACTCGCGCGCGGCGCTCGAGACGGCGATCCTCCGCGACGATGCGATTCCCCCGAGCGTCCATGCGAACGACGCGCGCGCGGCGGAGCGCGGTCTTTCCAATGCGCGCAAACTTGCTGCCGCGCTCGCGGGCGACCTCGACACGATAGCGCTGAAGGCGTTGAAGAAGCAGCCCGAGGAACGCTACGCGACGGTTGCCGCGCTTGCCGCGGATATCGAACGTCATTTGCGTGGCGACGCGATCGAGGCTCGCGCGGATCATTCGCTGTACCGGGCGGCCAAGCTCGTCCGCAAACATCGGCTGGCGTTCGGTGCGGCCGCGGTTATCGCCATTGCGCTGATTGCCGGCGCGTCGGTTGCCCTCTGGCAGGCAGGAGAGGCCCGGCAGGAGGCAGCGCGCGCAAACGCCGTGCAGCAGTTCGTCCTGGATCTCTTTCGCGCCAACACCGTCAACCAGCCCGATCCGGTCCGCGCCCGACAGACAACGGTGCGCGAGCTCCTTGATCGCGGCAGCGAGCGGCTCGCGCGCGGGCTCGCGGAGCAGCCAGCGGCACGCCTTCAGCTATTGGAAACGATGGTCGGACTCTACGACGAGCTCGGCATGTTTCCGCAGGCAGCCGGGCTTTCCATGCAGCGGGTAGAGCTTGCAAAATCAGTCTACGGCGACGACGACCCCCGCGTGGCGGAGGCCCTGGCCCTGCGCGCCTACTTTCTCCACGCAGGCGACAAACCGCCGTTCGATGAGATCGACAAGACTTTTGCCGAAGCAGAGGCGATCCTCGACCGGCGCAACGACCGGACGAGCCTGACGCGTGCGCGGCTGCATTACTTTGCGGCGATGCACTATGCGGAGCGGTCCATCGCAAAGGGCGCCTCGCATGGCGAGCGTTCCGTTGCCGTCTATCGCGAGCATCATCCGGGCCATCGAGAACTCTCGCGAGCGCTGTCCGCGCTCGGCCAGGCCAGGATGCGCCAAGGCGACAGGAACGCGGCGCTCGCTGCATGGACCGAGGCGCTGGACGTAACGCGCAAGCAGCACCTCCCAGACTACATGCTCGTGCATCCGTTGAACCGTGCCGGCGAGGTCAACGCGTTCCTCGATCGCGTCGACGAAGCGGATGCCTTGCTGCGCGAGGGACTGACAATCTCGGAACGGGTGAATGGCGCAGAGCACGCGGCGACGCATTCCGTACGGCGGGCGCTCGCCCGCCATCTTGCGTGGACCTCGCGCTATGACGAAGCCTTGCAGCACGCGGCGCGGCTGGTCGGCGACCGATCGCTCGAAAGTCCCGCGCCGTGGGGTGTCCAGGAGAATCGGCGCGTGTTGTTCGAAATCCACTGGGGTCACGGCAACCTTCGCGGCGCGCGTGAGGTGATCGACGCGGCGTTCGCGGATCCGCACGTCGCGAAAGGAGACACGTTCCTGCATGCGGATCTGTTGATCAATCGCGCCGCCGTCGAGACTGCCGAGGGGCGCTTCGCCGAGGCAGGCGCGTCGCTCGCTCACTCGGCGCGGATTGCGCAGCGCCTGCAGCTACCACGGGCATCCTTGTTGCGCAGTAATCACGCGATGCGCGAAGCGCAGCTTTGGCTCGCGCAAGGCGACGCGGCCGCCGCGAAGCGTGCACTCGAGGAACAACAGGGCTACTGGCCTCCCACAGTTCCGGGACTCGCGACGGCGCGCGTTGAACTTGCGGCGGGATTCGTCACCGCATTGCTCGCAACGGGCGACTTAGAACAGGCGCAAAGCACGGCGCTCGCGGCGGCGGCGGCGTTTGAAAGCGAACCGGCACGAATGCACTGGGTGGAAGCGCAAGCGCAGATCGAGCTGATGCTCGGCCGGGTGTTGACGGCGAAGGGAGACCACGGCGCCGCCCTGCCCCACTTCGAGCGCGCCGCAAGCGCATACCGTCGCGTTCAGGTCGCGGAGAGCCCGCGGCGGACTGCGGCCGAAATCGCGCTGGCCACCTGCCTTCTTCGGCTCGGGCGTCGCGACGACGCGCTGCCACTCCTTGCGCGGGCACGCGAGGCCCAATCTGCACACGCCGCATTGGGCGAGCAATTTCTTGCCCCCGCGCGCGCGGCCGAAGCGCTGGCCAGGCACGCGGCCGCGGGCTCCAGCTTTCCCGCCAGCTTGAGGCGAGCGGAGTAGCGCTCCGAACCGGCGAGCCGTGCACTGACGCGGACAAAATCCGCGTCGCATGTCACTTCTCGGCGCGCGATTTCGTACGAGTAGACGAGAGCGGACATTTCGTCGCGCTCATTTCGCACGAATCCTGCCCAGGAGCTATTGTGAGACTTCTAACGAAAGTGATGTTGGCCGCGCTGCTGTTTATACCGCCCGCGTACGCGCAGTCGCAAGCCGGCGGCGTCCCCGCCCTCGACGCGCGCGTAACGACGTTGGAGGCGGCCGTGAGCAACCTTACGACCAGCCTAAGCGAGGAGACCGCAGCAAGGCGCGCCGCCGACGCGGCGCTGCAAGCTGCAGTCAACGCGTTGCAAACGGCCCTTGCGGCGCTGCAGACCTCGGTGAACTCCGGTCTGTCGGCGCTCTCAACGCAGGTCACGAAACTTCAGAGTCAGCTGACGACCGTCAGCGCGACCGTGCAAAGCCTCGACACGAGGATCACCTCGCTCAGCACCGCCGTGAACGCCCTGGAGGCGAACCGCAGCTTCGCCCTTTTCGAGCACTCGGCAGGATCGACCAACCTCAACGTCGAGGGCTTCCCGTATTTGCGGGTGGTCACGGCATTCGTGCCACCGGGCGAATACGTCATCTACGCGCATGCGGATATCGAACACAACGATGGCGTTAACAATGCTAGCGCGTGCCTTATTACAACCGGGCCAATTGTGTCAAGGAGCCGGTTCACCGATCTCAGCAGCGCCAAGGAAGTGCTCATTACGGACGCGGACTCCAATTCTCGCGTGCGCATGGTGCTGATGAGTCGGGCGTCCCTTTCGCAGCCGGCGAACGAGATCGGCGTCGAGTGCTCGAGCCCGCGTTCCACGTCGCCGAGCAGCTCAATTACCGCGATCAGGGTGAGCGATCTCGTCGTATTTCCTTAATCGACGGCCTAGATTGCAATCGCGAGGCGATAGCCTACCTCCGACCCGCACTCGCCTCTACCGCGAAACGCGGTTGCTCGCGGGTGCGGGTTTTTTCTTGCCTCGAATGATTGCCGCCCGCGACGTCGAGCCGTGAAATGCTAGGGCAATAGGAGAAAACGACGTGCAATAGGCGTTGCGGAAGTCACCAATACGCGTTCGGGCAGGCGTCGTTTCGGCCACGACCCCCATTACCCTCCGGCCAAAGGTACGATGCGTATCAGTACGCATCGCATCCATCGACCGTGACCGCGCTCGTCTCCCACTTTCGCCAGATCTGCATCTGGCCGCTGCAGATGATGCCGATCCGCAGCGGTTCGCGCGTGCAGGAGGCCTGGGAAGTGCTCGAGCACACCGAAGGCGATCATCCGTGGCGCGAGTCGCGCGATGAATTCAGCGGCGCTCCCGAGCAGTATCAGGAACGACACTACAGCGAGTTCGTCACTTTCCTTCCCTACGTTCGTCGCTTCCTTTACGGCGAAGGCAAGGGGCGCGGCGCGCTGCCGGGCACCGAGTCCCCGATTCGCGTGTTTCGACGCAGCGACATCGCCGACATGAGGATGACGTTCCCGGACGCTTCCGATACGCCGGTCACGTTTCGCGTCGCACATATCGATCTGTGCTTTTTCTACGACGTCGACGTCGCGATCCTGGTCGTCGAGCTCTTTGCCGACAACCTGCCGCTTGCCACCGTACAGAACGCGATGTACCGATTCGGGCGCGCTTATCCGACGTTCTGGACCGAGTCGGGAGCCGGCGGCCATTGTCTCGCCAAAGCCGAATGGATCGGACGCGACGGAAGCGTCCTGGGTACCTCCGACTACGATGCGCGCACGAGTTATCTCGAATTCGTCGGGCGTCATCGCGCGCCGCGGTTCGCCTCGCACTGGACGTGGCTTTTGGAGCCGCTCGTGCCCGATAACGGATCGATGGCGGGGCTGCTTCGCTATCGTCAGATCGAATACGCGCGCATGCCGATCCTGTCCTATCTCGCCATGGACGATGCGCGCGCGTTGACGCGTGCCGACTTCGTGCGGCTGGGACTCGTGACCGGTACCGGCGCTTCCGATGTCTTGCCCTACTCGGCGCGGTATATCCACGACTTTGAAGCGCGCTACTGCTTCGATCAATACTGGAACGAGGAGCGTTCGGGCCGGCCGGGAACCCGCTTCATGTCGTGCGGCCACGGCTTCACGCTGGTCGGCGATGCGGCGGATCCTTTTTTCGTCGACAAGGATGGCGGCTTGCTCGGTCAGTTCCGTCATCAATACTTCCTCCTGTTTCTGATTCCGCACATTCACAAAGCAACGCTTTTGATGCTGTCGGATCGCATGGTCGAGGCGCTCAATCATTTGGACATCGAGGACGCGGAGTCGGTCAAGGCGTTCAAACGCTCGATCCGGCAACTACTGGAAGTGTTTCTGCGCTTCACGCATCGCTACTGGTTCCACCAAGTATCCGACCAGCCCGCTGCGCGCGAGATCTATCGACTTACGTCGTCTCATCTGGGCACCGACTCCCTTTACGCCGAGATTCGTAACGAGATCGAAGACATGAGCGACTACCTCGAAACGGATACGTTGCGACGGCAGGCCAATACCGTCGTGCGACTGACGGTGGTGACGAGCTTCGGCCTGATCGGAACGGTCGTCACCGGCTTCCTCGGCATGAACCTTTTCGCGCTGTCGGAAGCGACTGCGTTCGAGAAAATCGCGTGGTTCGTCGTCGTGCTGTTGCCGGTCACGACCTTGACGTTCTATACGATCGTAAAGTCGAAGCGGCTTTCGGATTTCCTGGAATCGTTATCCGACGAGCGCTTGCGGCCCAACGCGAAATTCGATTCGCTGCTCAATGTGTGGCGGAAAACACCCAGGGCGATTCGCTAACGGCCATGCGCAATAGGACACCGAGCGTATCGACAGGTTTCCTGTGGCGTGCATTGCTCTTGTTCGCGTGCTTTGCAATGCCGCTTGCGGTCCATGGCCAGTCGTCGAGCAAGGTTCCCCGCATTGGTTTTCTCGCAAGCGGCACGACGGATGCAAACCAGATTATGGTCGACGCATTTCGCGAGGGAATGCAGGAGCTTGGCTGGATCGAGGGAAAGAATGTAACGATCGATTATCGCTTCGCCGAGGGACAGTTCGAGCGACTGCCCGGACTTGCCAGTGAACTGGTTCGCAACAAGGTGGACGTCATCCTGGCAACGCCGACGCCGGCGGTGTTCGCGGCGCGCGACGCGACCAAGTCGATTCCCATCGTGATGGCATCGGTGGCCGATCCAGTCGCGCAGGGCCTGATCGCGAGCTTCGCGAAACCCGGTGGGAACGTCACCGGAACGGCGTTCAGCGCATCGTTCGACATCTATGCCAAGCAACTGCAACTGTTGAAGGAGGCGGTGCCTGCGGTCAAGCGTGTGGCGGTGCTCACGAATCCCGGCAATCCGGGTCATAAAACCGCTCTACGCAATATCAGGGCTGCTGCTCAGTCGCTGGACTTGTCGCTGCAAATCGTGGAGGCGCGCACGCCCGGCGACTTCGAAAGCGCGTTCGCAGAGATGAACAAGCGAGGTGCACAAGCGGTCCTCACCATCTCGGATTCGATGTTCGGCTCGAACGCGCTGATCCTCGGTAAATTAGCGACCGCGCACCGCCTTCCCTCGATGCTAGGGGCCCGGATGAACGTCGAGCCGGGCGGATTGATGCTGTTCGGACCCAACATTCCGCTGCAAGTGCGGCGGGCCGCGCTTTACGTCGACAAGATTCTCAAAGGGGCGAAGCCGGGCGAGCTGCCGGTCGAGCAGCCCACGACGTTTCAGCTCGTGATCAATCAAAGGACCGCGAGAGCGATCGGGGTGACGATTCCGCCGTCGCTGTTGCAACGCGCGGATCAGGTCATCGAATGATAGGTTGACAGCTAGGCAACGACGACTTCGGCGATCGGAATCCGCCCTTCCTCGACGCCATGACAGGCGGCATCGCCACCCGAGGGTGTCGTTAGAAGCTTCGGAGCCTCGCGCCGGCAACGTTCGTTCGCATACGGACAGCGCGGATGAAACGTGCATCCGGGCGGAGGGTCGAGCGGGTTGGGAACTTCGCCTGCTACCGCGGTGCGTGCCTTGCCGGTCATCGCCAGATCGGGCACGGCTGCTAGCAGCATCCGCGTGTACGGATGTTGCGGCACCGCGAACAGGCGGCGCGTGGGTGCGAGCTCGACGATGCGTCCCAGATACATCACGCCCACGCGATCGGCGATGTGTCGCACGACCGCGAGATTGTGCGAAATGAACAGGTACGTGAGGCCGAGATTGCGTTGCAGCTCACGCATCAGATTCAGCACTTGCGCCTGCACCGACACATCGAGCGCTGACGTCGGCTCATCGCACACGAGAAACTCCGGCTGCGTCGCGAGCGCGCGCGCGATCGAAATGCGTTGCCGCTGACCGCCCGAGAATTGATGCGGATATTTCTGCCGATCGACCGCCGCCAAGCCAACCTGCTCCAACAGCGCTCCGACACGCGCATCGATGCCTGCGTGCTCGACTCGATTGACTCTCATCGGCTCGGCAACGATGTCACCGACGCGCCAGCGTGGATTCAGGCTCGCATACGGATCCTGAAAAATCATCTGCATTCCGCGACGCGCCCGACGCTGCGCGGACGCGTCCGCAGTAGCACCCTCGCCTGCCAGCGCCACGCCACGATAGCGAATCGTTCCGTGCGTTGGCGCATACAAGCCGACGATCAATCGCGCCACCGTCGACTTACCGCAACCCGACTCACCAACAAGACCAAGTGTCTCGCCGCGCGCAATTGCAAGATCGACGCCATCGACGGCCTTTAGGATCGTGCGACCCTTGCGCTCGAGCAGGCGATTGAGCCAAGGCGCGGAAACATCGAAATACCTGGCGATGTCGACGAGCTCGACGAGGACTTCGGCGTCTTTGGTCACGATCTGTCACCGGTCCCGCCTACGTCGTCGGAGGGAACGAAGGCATCGCGGCCGCGCTGTCCTGCTCGGTCGGGATCGGCGATCGATAGCGGTTCTACGGAAGCATCGTCTCGATCCGCGCCGGTCTCAGGCTTTGGATGCGCAATGCGCTGATGCGATTCGAGCACGGCCACCGGATCGTGCAACCAGCATGCCGCAAAACTCGTCATCGCCGGCATCAGCTCGGGCCGATCGCGCGTGCAACGCACGAACGCGCGCGGACAGCGCGGATGGAACGCACACCCGGGCGGCACCGCCGTCAGTCGCGGCATCGTCCCATCGATTTGCGCGAGACGCTCGACGTCCTGCACGATCGAGGGAATCGATCCCATCAAGCCGATAGTATAGGGATGCTGCGGGCGATGAATGACGTCTGCGACCGCTCCGATCTCCACGATGCGTCCGGCATACATCACCGCAACGCGATCGGCGGTTTCCGCAATCACGCCCATGTCGTGCGTCACCAGCATTACCGACGTGCGATGCTCGCGACCGAGTTTTTTCAAAAGCTGAATGATCTGCGCCTGGATCGATACATCGAGCGCGGTGGTGGGCTCATCCGCGACGATCAGCTTCGGCTTCGCGGCGAGCGCAAGTGCGATGACGACGCGCTGGCGCATGCCGCCCGAGAACTGGTGCGGATACTGGTCAAGGCGGCGAGCCGCTGCGGGAATGCCGACCTCGTCCAAAAGCGAGACAGCGCGCGCACGCGCTTCGCGCTCGCTCATCGGCAGATGCGTGCGTATCGTCTCGATCAGTTGGCGACCGATCGTGTAGAGCGGATTGAGCGAGGTGAGCGGATCCTGAAAAATCGCGCCGATTTCGCGGCCGCGCAGCCGCCGCATCGCTTCGTAGGGGAGCTTGTCGACACGCTGACCCGCGAGCGTCACCTGCCCGGCGGCGATGCGTCCGGGCGGATCAATGAGGCCGATGATCGCAGCGCCGGTCAGCGACTTGCCCGCGCCAGATTCACCAACGACGCCCAGCACTTCGCCAGGCGCGATGTCGAAGCTCACGTCGTGCACAGCGACGAGCGTGCCCCGGCGCGTCGGAAATTCGACGCGCAGGTTGCGCACGGACAAAACCGGCTCGCTCGCCGGGTCGGTTGTGCCCCGGCCCGACGGTGCGAGCGCGTTGCTCACTTCGATGCGGTCATTACACGGCAGCCTGCAATCGGCTCGACGTAATCGATCACCGGTCGCCAATCCGATTGCACGAGCGGGCCGTTGAACTGCGCGTTGATGTAGTAGCGTTGACAGGGCTGCGCCTCGAGCACGAACTCCTGCAGATAGCCTTGCCAGCCGGGGCGCAGCGGAACGCCTTGCAGCGTCAACACATGGCGGCCGGGCTGGATCCAGATCGCGCGTCGATAGCCCTGCGGCGTTTCGCTGCGGCCATCGATCTGCTCGATGATCGTCGCCGAACGGTTGAGCGTTGTCAGGTTGTAGTAACGGCCGCCGCTCACTTCACTCCAGGTGGGGCCCCAGGTCTGGCAACCCGCGAATGCAATCGGAAACAGAAGCAAGAGTGTCTTTCGCATCATCGACTCCTTCGTCCCCTGGTTCACATTGATGAAGCCTGCCCGTGCGCGCGTTGGAGTGACAACGCGTCTTTATCAGTACTCAACGCAGCTTCGGGTTCAGCGCGTCGCGCAGCCAGTCGCCCAGAAGATTGATCGACAGCACCATCGTGACCAGCGCGACCCCCGGGAATATGGTAATCCACCATTCGCCCGAGAACAGAAAATCGTTGCCGACGCGAATCAGCGTGCCCAGCGATGGCTGCGTCGGCGGTACGCCAACGCCTAGAAACGACAACGTCGCCTCGGTGATGATTGCAGTGGCAATATTGATCGTTGCCAAGACGAGCACCGGTCCAAGCACGTTTGGCAACAGGTGGCGGCGCATGATTCCCCACGGCGATGCGCCGATCACGCGTGCCGCCTGCACATACTCCTTGTTCTTCTCGACCATCGTCGAGCCGCGCACCGTGCGCGCGTATTGCACCCAGTTGGCCGCGCCGATTGCAAGAATCAGCACGAAAAGCGCAAGGTCGCCGTGGGCATCGCGCGGCAGCGCAGCGCGGGCAACGCCGTCGATCAGAAGCGCGATCAGAATTGCAGGAAACGAAAGCTGCACGTCGGCCACGCGCATGATGAACGCATCGAGCTTGCCGCCGACGTACCCGGCAAGCAAGCCCAGTCCCACGCCCATCACCATTGCGAGCGCGACCGACGCAAGACCTACCAACAGCGATACGCGCGCGCCAAACATGATCGCCGACAGGACATCGCGGCCCTGGTCGTCGGTGCCGAGCAGATATTCGGACTTGCCTTCCTCGATCCATGCCGGTGGTGTCAACGCGTCGGTCAAATTCAGCGTCTTCAAGTCGAAGGGATTGTGAGGCGCAATCAAGGGAGCGAACAGCGCGGCGATCAGGCAAATTCCAAGCACGATCGCCGACACGATTGCCACCGGTGAGCGGCGAAAGCTATACGCGACATCGCTGTCCCACCACAATCGCGCGGTTCCGAAGGCGGCTGCGTCGAACATTGCCATCGCTCGCTCCTACGCCTGCGCACCAAGCGCTGCGACCGCCTGTAGCGCAGCAACGCGCGCCTGGGCGAACACCATCGCTTTCCACGCGGGCGTGTCGACGTAGAAAGCATCGCGGATCGCGTGAAGAATTGCATCGCGCTGCGCCGGCGCAGCGTCGGGGTGATTGGTCAGCCATTGGCGCGCGCGCAGTGCATTCATCACGTCGAGATACGACTTGGTGCCGTATTCGAGCGCGATGCCCGTGTACTCGGTGTCGGAGCACTCGTCCTTCGCCGCGCAGCAAATCATTCCTTCGACGAGTGCGGAGGTCGATGATCCTTCGTAGATCGACGTGACGTCGGCGCCCCACCAGCGACGCGCGCGCGCGAGCATCGCCAAGTCGTTTGGGCCGGCGAAGATCTTTTCGCCATGACCACAAGGTCCAAGGCCCGTGTGAATGTCGATCCAGCCCAGGCGCTTCTTGCTCGCCACACTTTTGCGAAGCAATGCGCGCAGCACCTTCTGGCTCCATGACGCTTCGGTGCCTGAATAGAAAAGTCCGTCGGCGCGGTCCGATTGACCGCCGCTCACCGCCTGCTGTAACGCGAACGCGCCGTGGGCCGCGACGTACATCATCATTCGCGCCTCGTTCTCGCGCGCGGGCGGCCAGGTCGAGGGCACCATGAAGTCGTGCACTGCGGCGTACTTCGCGTTGCTTTCACGCAAGGCGAAGTCGCGAAAATTGCGATTGAGGTCGACGTTGCCCTCGGTCGTGCGCGACAAGTGCGCGAAACCGTAGGGGTTCAGCGCATGCAACAAAATGATCGCGACGTTGCTTTTGG
>DATLOI010000059.1:0-17374 GCA_035536295.1 Casimicrobiaceae bacterium | reverse complement strand
GTGACGGGAAGTATCGAGTTGCCGGCGGGGACCGAGATGGTGATGCCGGGAGACAACATTGCGATGGAAGTGGTGCTGATTGCGCCGATCGCGATGGAAGAGGGCTTGCGCTTTGCGATTCGCGAAGGCGGACGCACCGTTGGCGCCGGCGTGGTCGCGAAAATCAAAGAGTAACGATGTCGCGGGTCGGACTCACATCCGAAATCTGACATCCGACATCGAGGAAACTCATGCAAAACCAACGCATCCGCATCCGTCTCAAAGCGTTCGATTACAAGTTGATCGATCAGTCGGCGCTCGAGATCGTCGAGACGGCCAAGCGCTCGGGCGCAGTCGTCAAGGGCCCCGTGCCGCTTCCGACGAAGATCGAGCGCTACAATATTCTGCGCTCGCCGCACGTCAACAAGACGTCGCGCGACCAGTTCGAGATTCGCACGCATCTTCGCTTGATGGACATCATCGATCCGACCGACAAGACGGTCGATCAATTGATGAAGCTGGATTTGCCGGCGGGAGTGGACGTAGAAATAAAGTTGCAGTAGTGGTGGAGAAAGGCGGGTCGAGGAGCGAGGAACGGGGATCGAGGGAATAGAACGCAGGTGTCCGCGTTGCCTCAATCCCTCTATCCTCGATCCGAAATCCTCGTCCCGTCGTTAGCAACACCGCCGGCCAATTGCAGTCGGCACCGGAGTTCACTCCGGCAAACATGAAGAGGTGATGTGATGTCATTAGGCCTCGTCGGTCGCAAGATCGGCATGACCCGCGTTTTCGCCGAGGACGGTTCTGCCGTTCCGGTCACGGTCGTCGACGTCGCGAACAATCGCGTCACGCAGGTCAAGACGACTGAAAACGATGGCTACACGGCCGTGCAGGTCACGTACGGCACGCGTCGCGCATCGCGCGTGCGGAAGCCGCAAGCCGGGCATCTCGCGAAAGCGGGTGTCGAAGCGGGCGTCGTGCTAAAGGAATTTCACGTCGGCGCGAACGACATCGGCAACTTCAAGCCGGGCGATGTCGTGCCGGCCGACACGTTCAGCGTCGGGCAGCTGGTCGACGTCACGGGAACGACGAAGGGCCGCGGTTTTTCGGGCGTGATTCGTCGCCATAACTTCAGCAGCAACCGCGCTTCGCACGGCAATTCGTTGTCGCACAACAAGCCGGGCTCGATCAGCATGGCCCAGGACCCGGGCCGTGTGTTTCCGGGCAAGAAGTTGCCGGGACAATACGGCAATGTGACGCGCACGGTGCAGACGCTGACCGTCGTTCGCGTCGACAAGGAACGTGGCCTGTTGCTGATCAAAGGCGCGGTGCCGGGTGCCGACGGCGGCGAAGTGATCGTGCGCGCGTCGGTCAAGACCCCGGCGAAGAAAGGGGCCTGAACGATGGACTTGAAGATCATCGACGACAAAGGCCAATCGGCAGCGACGCACAGCGCGTCGGATGAATTGTTCGCGCGCGATTACAACGAAGCGCTGATCCACCAGGTCGTGACGGCGTATCAAGCGAATGCTCGCCAGGGTACGCGTGCACAAAAAGCGCGCGGCGACGTCAACAAGTCGCACAAGAAGCCGTGGCGACAAAAGGGGACGGGTCGTGCGCGCGCCGGTCAGGCGAACAGCCCGCTATGGCGCGGAGGCGGCAAGATCTTTCCTTCGTCGCCCGACGAGAATTTTTCGCAGAAGCTCAATCGCAAGATGTACCGCGCGGGCATCGCGTCGATCCTCTCGCAACTCGTGCGCGAAGACCGGCTCGCGGTGATCGACGCGATTACGCTCGACGCGCCGAAAACCAAGCAGTTCGCGCAAAAGATCAAAGGCTACGGACGCGAGGGGACGGTGCTTCTCGTCATCGACAAGCTCGACGACAACGTTTATCTCGCGTCGCGCAATCTGCAGAACGTTCTGGTGCTGGAGACGCGCGAAGTCGATCCGGTCAGCCTCGTTCGCTTTCAGAACGTGCTGCTGACCAAGGCGGCCGTCTCGCAATTCGAGGAGATGCTCGGATGAACGCCACTACGACCAAAGCTGCGAAGAAGTCGAGCGTCGCTGCGACAGAGGCTGCGCCGAAGCCCGCGAAAGTCAAGAAGGCAGCCAAGCCCAAGAAGGAAGTCAAGCCGAAGCCGGCCAAGCGGGCGACCAAGTCCGAGCCGAAGCCGGCCAAGCGTGAGATCAAGTCCGAGCCGAAGCCGGCCAAGCGCGCGAAAGCGGCCAAATCCGGCGACGCACCGAAGCGCTCGCCGTACAACCCCGAACGCTTGATGACCGTGCTGCTCGCGCCCGTCATTTCCGAAAAGGCGACGTACATCGCGGACAAGCACGAGCAGGTGATCTTTCGCGTTGCGCCGGATGCCACGAAGCCTGAGGTGAAGGCTGCCGTCGAGCTCATGTTCAAGGTGGACGTCGATCGCGTGCAGATCAGCAACGTGCACGGCAAGGAAAAACGCTTCGGCCGCAACATGGGCAAGCGTCGCAACTGGAAAAAGGCCTACGTGTGTTTGAAGGCGGGCCAGGAAATCAATTTCGCCCAGGAAGCCTGAGCGGGGACACATCATGGCACTCGTCAAAGTCAAACCCACGTCCGCCGGCCGACGCTCGCTCGTCAAGGTCGTCAATTCGGCGTTGCACAAGGGCCGTCCGTTCGACAAGCTCACGGAATCGCAAAAACGCGGCTCGGGACGCAACAACAACGGCCACATCACGATGCGCCACAAGGGTGGCGGACACAAGCATCACTATCGCGTCGTCGATTTTCGACGCAACAAGGATGGCATCGGCGCGAAAGTCGAGCGGCTCGAATACGATCCGAATCGCAGCGCGCACATCGCGTTGTTGCTCTACACCGATGGCGAGCGGCGCTACATCATCGCACCGCGCGGTGTCGCAGTGGGCACGCAATTGATGTCGGGTGCCGAAGCATCGATCAAGCCGGGCAATGCGCTGCCGCTTCGCAACATTCCAGTCGGCACGACGATTCACGCCGTCGAAATGCAGCCGGGAAAAGGCGCACAAATCGCGCGCTCGGCCGGTGCCGGTGTGCAGTTGCTTGCGCGCGAAGGCATGTACGCGCAGCTTCGCCTGCGCTCGGGTGAAATTCGCAAAGTGCACGTCGATTGCCGCGCAACGATCGGTGAAGTCGGCAACGAAGAACACAACTTGCGCTCGCTCGGGAAGGCGGGGGCATCGCGTTGGCGCGGCATTCGTCCGACGGTGCGCGCGTGGGCGATGAATCCGGTCGATCACCCGATGGGTGGACGCACCAACGGTGGTGGGCATCCGGTGTCGCCATGGGGCACGCCGACGAAGGGTTACAAGACGCGCAAGAACAAGCGCACGAACGTGATGATCGTACGTCGTCGTCACGCGGCCAAGGGATAAGCAAATGGCACGTTCGATCAAGAAAGGTCCGTTTGTCGACGGCCACCTGGTAAGCAAGGTGGACGCTGCGCGCGCGACCTCCGACAAGAAGCCGATCAAGACCTGGTCGCGACGCTCGACGATCACGCCCGATTTCGTGGGGTTGACGATCGCCGTGCACAACGGCAAGCAGCACATTCCCGTGTACGTGACCGAGAACATGGTCGGTCACAAGCTCGGTGAATTCGCGTTGACGCGCACGTTCAAAGGCCACTCGGCCGACAAGAAGGTCGCGGCGCCTGTGGTGAAAAAGCAAGGCGGCGGGAAGAGGTAGGAGAACGGATATGGAAACCATTGCAACGCTACGCGGAGTGCGACTGTCGGCGCAGAAAGGCCGGCTCGTCGCCGATCTCGTTCGCGGCATGCCGGTCGGCAAGGCGCTCGACGTGCTGTCGTTCTCGCCGAAAAAAGGCGCAGCGATCATCAAGAAGGTGCTCGAGAGCGCGATCGCGAATGCCGAGCACAACGACGGCGCCGACATCGACGAGCTCAAAGTCACGACGATTTATGTCGACAAGGCGGACACGCTGAAGCGCACGAGCCCTCGCGCGAAGGGCCGCGGCAACGTGATCGGCAAGCAGAGTTGTCACATCCGAATTGTTGTCGGCGACGGTGCGCGTGAGACGCCCGCCAAGCCAGTGGCCACTAAATCGGCCAAAGTCGCACCCGGAAAGTGATCGGCCAAAAGTGCAAACCTACTTTTGGCCGGTTGGGCTTCCCGAAAATCGGTGGGGAGGGAAGCGCGGCGCCCCTTTGGGGAGGGCCGCAGGCCGCGTCGCCGCGCAACCGAGTGCGCCGACTGTATGTAGGTCGGTTCAGCGGAATATGTCAGAGGCGCAAAGCCACACGATTTTCGGCAGAACTGCACGAAACAACGAGCGTCACCTAAGCCAATTGGCAATGGACAAGTAGATATGGGACAGAAGATTCATCCAACCGGATTCCGCCTCGCCGTCAGCCGCAACTGGACTTCGAAGTGGTTCGCGAACAGCAAGCACTTCGCGAATACGCTGAACGAGGACATCCGCGTTCGCGAGTATTTGCGCCGCAAGCTTTCGCACGCATCGGTCGCCAAGGTGACGATCGAGCGTCCGGCGAAGAATGCGCGCATCACCGTGCACAGCGCGCGTCCCGGTGTCGTCATCGGCAAGAAGGGCGAGGACATCGAGACGTTGCGCGGCGATCTTCGCAAGATGATGGGCGGCGAAGTCGGCCTCAACATCGAGGAAATCAGAAAGCCGGAAGTAGATGCGCAGCTTGTCGCGGATTCGATCGCGCAGCAGCTCGAAAAGCGCATCATGTTCCGCCGCGCGATGAAACGAGCGATGCAAAACGCGATGCGTTTGGGCGCGCAAGGCATCAAGGTGATGAGCGCAGGCCGCTTGAACGGTGCGGAAATCGCGCGCTCGGAGTGGTACCGCGAGGGACGCGTTCCGCTGCACACGCTGCGTGCCGATATCGACTATGGATTTGCCGAAGCGCGTACGACTTATGGCGTCATCGGCATCAAGGTGTGGGTGTTCAAGGGCGAGCTGATGGCGCATAACGCCGAGCCGGCACAAGCGCCGGCTCCTTCCCCGGCACCATCGCGGCCGCGCCGCTCGGGAGCGAAGAATGCTGCAACCAGCTAGACGAAAATATCGCAAGGAACAAAAGGGCCGCAACAAGGGCGTTGCCACGGTCGGCGCGAGCGTGTCGTTCGGCGAATACGGCTTGAAGGCGACGACGCGCGGACGGCTCACGGCGCGACAGATCGAGGCCGCTCGACGCGCGATGACGCGTCACATCAAGCGCGGTGGACGCATCTGGATTCGCATCTTCCCCGACAAGCCGGTGAGCAAGAAACCGGCGGAAGTGCGCATGGGCAACGGCAAGGGCAATCCCGAGTATTACGTCGCGGAAATCCAGCCCGGCAAGGTGCTCTACGAGATGGATGGTGTCGACGAGAAGCTCGCGCGCGAGGCTTTTGCGCTTGCGGCCGCGAAGCTGCCATTGCGCACGTCGTTCGTGCATCGCCTCGTCGGACAATAGGGAGACGTCGATGAAGCGATCCGAAGCGAAAAAGGCGCTCTCCGGCAAGTCGCAGTCGGAGCTTGGCCAGGAGTTGAATGCGTTGTTGAAAGAGCAGTTCGGCCTGCGTATGCAGAAGGCGACGCAACAACTCACCAACTCGGCGAAACTGAAAGACGTGAGGCGCGGCATTGCGCGTGTGCGCACGTTGATGAATCAGAAGACGGATCAAGCATGAACGAACAGTCGAAGCAGCAAGCGCAATCCGACATGCCGAAGCGCGAGCCGCTGGTCGCGACGGTCATTGGACGCGTGGTCAGCGACAAGATGGACAAGACGGTGACGGTGCTGGTCGAGCGCCGCGTCAAGCATCCGATCTACGGAAAGGTCGTCACGCGCTCGTCGAAGTACCACGCGCACGACGAGACCAATGAAGTGAAGGAAGGCGATCTCGTCGAGATCAAGGCGACGCGCAAGCTCTCGAAGACGAAGGCGTGGCAAGTCTCGCGCGTGCTGGAGAAGGCGCAGGTCGTCTAAGTCGCGCGTTAGTGATGACCGCATCGTTCGCCGACAAGCGCCGCGCGTTTCACAAGCTGCACGAAGCGGGATGCTTCGTCATTCCCAATCCCTGGGATCTCGGTAGCGCACGCTTTCTTGCAAGCCTTGGGTTCAAGGCGCTCGCGACGACGAGTTCCGGGTTTGCCTGGTCGCACGCATGTGCCGACAATCAAGTGTCGCGCGACACAGTCATCGAGCACCTCGCCGCGATGGTCGCGGCGACGGATCTTCCGATCAACGCCGATTTCGAGAGTGGCTTTGCGCGCGACGCCAAGGGTGTTGCCGAGAGTGTTCGTCTTGCGGTGGAAACCGGCGTTGCGGGATTGTCGATCGAGGATTCGACCGGCGATGCTGCAGATCCATTGTTCGGCATCGACGAAGCAATCGAGCGAATGCGCGCCGCGCGCAACGCCATCGACCGTTCGGGTGGCGACACGCTACTCGTTGGTCGCGCCGAGTGCTTTCTCGTCGGACGACCCAACCTCGACGAAACGATTGCGCGCTTGCAAGCCTATTCGAATGCAGGCGCCGACTGTTTGTACGCACCTGGAATCAAGACGCGCGAGCACATTGCGGCAGTCGTTGCAGGCGTTGCGCCAAAGCCCGTCAATCTCCTGGTGGGATCGACGAGCGAGCTCACGATGGCTGACATCGCCGAGCTCGGTGTTCGACGCGTAAGCGTTGGCGGTGCGCTCGCGCGCTCGGCTTGGGGCGGCTTCATCCGCGCTGCTCGATTGCTCGCGACCGAAGGCCGCTTCGACGGATTCCACGACGCTGCGCAAGGTTCCGAACTGAACGCGTTGTTTACGCGCTGACGCCGTTCCTCCACGCCTTCAGGGCGGGATACAGCCGGTCGTAGCGCGCGCTGATGTCGTGATAGGCCGCGACACTGGCCCGATCGGGCTCGATCACGCGATCGATCGTCACCATCCTGGCGATCGCTTCGTCGATACTCGCAAAAATTCCTGCGCCAACGGCTGCAAGTATCGCCGAGCCGAGTACGGGCGCTGATGGAAATTTCGTGACGGTGACCGGAACATTCGCGGTGTCGGCGTGGATCTGCAGCCACAACGGCGAGTTCGTCGCGCCGCCGCCGACGACCATCTCGGTCACGCGAACGCCTGCGCTTTCCATCGTTGCGAGAATCTGTCGCGTCCCCAGGCAAATTCCCTCGATCATCGCGCGAAACATGTGCGCACGACCGTGTCCGAGCGAGAGACCCACCACAGCGCCGCGCGACTGTGCATCGGTGTGCGGTGTGCGATTGCCCTGGAAATGGTCGAGCACGATCAAGCCCTCGGCGCCCGGCGCGATCTTCGTGGCTTCGTGATTGAGGCGATCGAAATCGATGTCCGTTCCAATCACCCGCCGCAGCCACGCGATCATCGATCCTGAAGCGCTTTGGCCGCCCTCGAGGATGTGTCGTCCGGGACACACGACGTCCGCGTAGCTTCCCCACAATCCCTTCATATGCACGGGAGCGTCGGTGACCGCGAGTTGAAGATGAGACGATCCGGTGATCAACGCAACCTGGCCAGCGCGCGCAACACCAAGACCAAGCGTTCCGATGAACGCATCGGCGCCGCCCTGAACCACCAGTGTCGAGGTGGTGAGTCCCAGATGCTCCGCCGCTGATTGAGTCAGCGACCCGACAACTTCGCCTGCGGCGACCATTTCGCGCGGCCACTTCTCGCGCAGCTCGGATAAGTCGAGCGCAGCGAGCAAATCATCCGGCCAGCCGCCCTCGCGACTGCGGTAGTGCCAGCGAATCGATGCGGTGGTGAGGCTCGCAGCGCTGCGTCCGGTCAAGCGCCGCACGATGAAATCCTGATACTCGCAAAGCACATCGGAGCGTTCGTACAACTCGCGCTCGTGATGCTTCAACCACAGCGCCTTCGGAATCATCCATTCCGCGGACACGGGACCGATGCCAGCGCCGTTGAGTTGCAACGCGCGATCACCTGTGCGCAACACTGTGGCCGCCTCCGTTTCCGCCCTCACATCCATCCAAAGAATCGCGGGGCGCAACGGCTCAGCTCGTGCATCGGTGACGACGACAGTCGAGGACGTCGTATCGACGGCTAGCGCTGCAACATCGCGCGCTTCGATGGCCGCTGCGCTGATCGCGCCACGCACCGCTTCGCCGACGGCGTGCCACCAATCGCGCGGGTCCTGCTCGGCACGACCTGGCGAAGGAAACGTCGTGGCATAGCTTGCGGCCGCGCCGCCTAGGTCGCGACCCGCGCCGTCGAAAACGTTCGCGCGCGCTGACTCCGTGCCTCCGTCGATGCCGACCACGTAACGCATGGCTCTCCGCCGGCTTGATTGATCCATAGCATCTTACCGGCGCGGGCTCGCTTGTGTCGGAACAAATGATCGGAGTAATATACATATGTTCGACGGCGGAAACCCCTCAACTCTTGCTTCGATGCACGATCAGGATCCGATCCTGCTGGCAGCATTGCGCGACGCAGCCATCACGCGAGAGGTCGCCATGGCTTCCGGCGCGTTGTCCTCGTTGCCGTCCATTGCGTCGCGCTGTCTTGGCGGCGCGCGTGTGCAGGTTGTCGCGGACGATGCAACCTACGCGGCTGCCGGTGTACGCGCCAACGAACATCTGATCGCCAGCAATCTGCGTTGCACCGATCCGATGATCCTGAGCGAGTCGCCGCGTCTAAAGCCGAAGGTCGAGACGGCGGAGGGCATCGCCGCGCGCTTGCGCGACACCGACAGTGTTGCCATTGCGGTCGGCTCCGGTGTGATCAACGATCTCGTCAAATATGCCTCTGCGCTTGTGAAGCGACCGTACGTCTGCGTCGCGACGGCGGCATCGATGGATGGATATGCAGCATCAGGAGCGGCGCTGCTCGATTCGGGCTTCAAGCGCACGTTCCAGTGTGACCCAGCCGTCGCAGTGCTTGCGGATCTCGACGTCCTCGCCCGCGCGCCGCTTTGCATGGCGAGTTGGGGGTACGGCGACATGGCGGGCAAATTCATTGCGGGCGCGGACTGGACGATCGCCGACGCGCTGGGTTGTGACGAGATCGATCGGCGATCCTATGCGATGGTGCAGGATCACTTGCATGCGTGGCTGGATTCTCCGCAGCGGCTCAACGAGCGTTCACCCGAAGCGTTCGGACGCCTGCTCACCGGGCTTCTGGTCAGCGGATTTGCGATGCAGGCGCATGGCAACTCGCGACCGGCGAGCGGCAGCGATCACCAGATCGCACACCTGTGGGAAATGGAAGGTGTGTCGATCGCCGGCGTGCCCGTTGCGCACGGTGCGTGTGTCGGCATCGGCTGCGTTGCGATGCTGGCGCTCTATGAATGGCTGCTCGAGCAACCAATCGGCGCTACCGACATCGAACGTGCTGTTGCGACATCGACGGATCACGCTGCGCTGGAGCGCGAGATCGCCTGTTCGTTCTCTGACGCAACGATCGTCGAAAGCGCGCACCGCGAAATGCGTGAAAAGACGAGCAGCGGACGTCGAGGCGATCGCATGCGTCGCCTGGCGCAAGGGTGGCCGCAGTTGCGCGCACGTCTGACAGAGTCGTTGCCATCTGCGACGCAAATGCAGCAAAGCTTGCGCGCCGCAGGCGGTGCTGCCCATCCTGCCGACTTGGGCATCGGCTTGCCAAAGCTCGCGGCGGACTATCGTCGCGCACGACTCATTCGGCGGCGCTACACCGTTCTCGATCTCGTCGACGAGCTGGGCTGGCTCGATCGCGCGATCGATGCCTTGTTTGCGGTCGATGGATTCTGGGGCCGGCAACAGCATGCAACCACAACGACGCGCGAGGCTGCAGCGCGTGCATCGCAATAGGGAAACATGAGCGCGTCGATCGACCTCGCGCGGCGGCGCTTTGTCACCGGTTCGCTCGCCGCGCTTTCGGCGGCGACGCTTTCGAGCTGCGCGACGCGGTTCGCCGGTGTTGATGCGTCACCGCGCTTTTCGACCGACCCGTTCACACTCGGCGTGGCTTCCGGCTGTCCGCGTTCCGATGGCGTCGTGCTCTGGACACGTCTTGCACCTGATCCACTGCAGGGAGGTGGCATGGATTCAGTCCCGGTGCAAGTGAATTGGCGCGTCGCGGAAGACCAGGCGTTCAAGCGCATTGTTGCGAATGGCGTCGTTGCCGCGGTTCCCGAGTTGGCGCACTCGGTGCATGTCGAAGTCGGTGGGTTGCGATCCGGACGCGACTACTGGTATCGATTCGAAGCAGGCGATGCCGTCAGTCCGATCGGTCGCACGCGCACGACACCGGCAGTCGCTGACCAGATCGCACGCTTTCGACTTGCATTCGCGTCCTGCCAGCAGTACGAGCAGGGCTACTACACGGCGTATCGCGACATGGCGAACCGCGAGCTCGACCTCGTCGTGCATCTCGGCGATTACATCTACGAAAGCTCGTGGGGGGCGCGCCGTGTGCGGCATCACATCGGTGCGATTCCGACCACGCTGCCCGAATACCGCGACCGTTATGCGCTCTACAAGAGTGATCCGGACCTGCGTGCCGCTCACGCCGCGTTCCCGTGGCTTGTGATCTGGGACGATCACGAAGTCGCCAACGATTACGCGAACGATGTGTCGCCGCGCACGCGCGACCCGAAGCAGTTTCTCGCCATTCGCAGCGCCGCGTATCAGGCCTGGTACGAGCACATGCCGGTGCCGGCCGGCGCACGACCGCGCGGACCGGATGCGATCATTCATGGCCGGTATCGCTGCGGCGATCTTCTCGACATCACGTTGCTCGATACTCGCCAGTATCGCGCGCATCACGCGTGCTTGTCAGGACCCACAGCGTCGATGCTGAACGATTGCCCCGAGCGTCATCTTTCGTCGCGCAGCCTGCTCGGCGACGCGCAGGAGCGTTGGTTCGCGCAACAGATGCGGGAGTCGACTTCGCATTGGAGCATGATCGCGCAGCCGACGCTGATGGCCGAGGCCGATCGCCGCGGCGCTCCTTCGGATGCGTATTGGATGGATGGATGGGATGGTTACACCGCCTCGCGCACGCGCCTTCTGGATTCGCTCGCCATGCAGCGCAATCGCAATGCGCTGGTAATCGGCGGTGACGTGCATGCTTTCTGGGCGGCTGATTTGCGGCGCGATTTTGCTGCAACGAAAAGCCCTGTGCTCGCAACCGAGTTCACCAGCGGCGCGATCACGTCACAAGGACTAAGTGCTGCAAGTATTGAAAACTTGCGCGCGAGAAACCCGCATCTTCGCTACGGAAGCGCCGACAGACGCGGCTACGGGGTGATAACGCTGGAGCACGAGCGGTGCAACGTCGAATTCCGCGCCGTCGACGATGAAAAGGAGCCGTCATCGACCGCGCGCACACTTGCGAAGTTCGAAGTCGTGAGCGGCAAACCGGGCGTTCAGACGGAATAGACCAGATCGAAATGCACCGATGATCGACGACACGCAAACCGAAGTTCGCGCCGCCTGGCTTTATTTCATCGAGGGACTGACACAGGTCGAAATCGCACGTCGTCTTGGGACAACCCGCGTGCGGATCAATCGCATGCTCGTCGATGCGCGACGCAACGGCCTCGTCGGCATCACGCTCAACTCCGAGCTCGCAAGCTCGGTTGCGCTCGAGCAGGAGCTGATTCGTGACTTCGATCTCGAGGCTGCCGTCGTCGTGCCGACACCGGCCGACGAAACGTCGCTGCCGATGATCCTGGGTCGCGCAGCGGCGGGCTTTGTCTCGCACCATCTGGAGAACAACAAGGTGCGCGGCTTTGGCATCGGCTGGGGCAGCACGCTGCGCGAGATGGTGCGGCACATTCGTTCCGGGCGCTATCCTGATTTGTGCGTCAACTCGATGATGGGCGGACTGACGCGCGGGCTCGAGATCAACACGTTCGACATCGTGAGCGAGCTCGCGCGCCGGCTCAACTCTCAGTGCCAATACCTTGCCGCACCGATCTACGCTGGAAGCCCCGCTTCGCGCGACACGATCATGGCGCAGGACGTTTTTCGTGATGCATTCAAGCGCATGAAGACGAACGAGCTCGCCGTACTCAGCATCGGCGACCTGACCCGTCGCTCGATGCTGGTGCGCTACGGATTGCCCGAAGACGTATCGATCAAGGAATTGCAAGCCGCGGGTGCCGTGTGCGACATCATCGGCCAGTTCATCGACAGCCGCGGCCGCCCGGTCGATCATCCGTTGAACCGCCGGGCAATCGCACTGCCGCTCGACGCGTTGTCGGCGACGAAGACGGTTGTGTTTGCGGCGGGAGGCGCGCACAAGGTTCGCGCGATCGCCGCGGTGTTGCGCGGAGGTTATGGATCGGTGTTGGTGTGCGACGACGCCACGGCGCGTGCGGCGATGGCGCTGGCGCGCAAAACCGAATGACGAGCACGGAGTTACATTTGTCACTCGATCGAAACATCTACATCTTGACTCGCGGACAGGTTCGGGACGGTCGCGTCGAAATGTCCTTCCGGAGACCTCGATGACCCGCGTCCTGCAGATCTCCGATACGCATTTGAGCCTGACCAAACAGCACTTCCAGGCGAATTGGAAGCCGTTGCGCGACTGGGTGCTGCGCCAGCATGCCGATCTCGTCGTTCACACCGGCGATGTCACGGTGGACGGCGCCGACGTCGAACAGGATCTGCGCGACGTCGCACAGATGATGCAATCGCTGCAGGTGCCGGTCCTCACCGTTCCTGGCAATCACGATGTCGGGGATGCTCGCAATCCTCACCAGCCGGTGAACGGCGAGCGCCTGGCGCGCTGGCGTCGGTATTTCGGCCCGGACTGGTGGTCGCATGATCTCGAAAAGTGGCGGTTGATTGGACTCGACGCGATGCTGTTCGACAGCGGACACCCTGACGAAGCGCGCCAGCTCGCATGGCTCGACCAGACACTCGAAACGGTGGGCGAGCGCAAGCTCGCGTGGTTCATGCACCGGCCGCTTTTCATCGAAAGCCCGGACGAGGGCGACACCGGCTACTGGTCGGTGAAGCCGAAGCCGCGCGCAAAGCTTCTCGATCTCATCGAGCAACATGACGTCGCAGTCGTTGCGAGCGGACATCTTCACAAGTGGCACGACGCGCAAGTCGGCGGTTGTCGGTACGTGTGGGGCCCATCGTCGGGCTTTCTGGTCGGCCCCGACAATCAGCCCGACATACCGGGTGAGAAACTTCTCGGCGCCGTGGTTTATGAATTCGATGGCGCGGACGTTGCGATCGCGGTCGAGGACGTGCCTGGACTAAGAGCGTTGTGGATCGACGATGTGATCCACGAGGTTTATCCGCCGCATCGCGCTGCCTGACGACGAATAGCGCGCGCATACAGGCCATGGCAAGCGTCGAGCTTCGGTCGATCAGCAAGTCGTTCGGCGGCGCGCCTGTGCTGTCGAACATCGATCTCGAAGTCGCCGATGGTGAGTTCTTGACACTCGTCGGCGCGTCGGGCTGCGGTAAATCCACGCTGATTCGCATCATCGCGGGGCTCGAGCCGCAGTCGGCGGGCTCGGTGCACATCGGCGGTGCGCCGGTCGATCATCTTCGGCCGCACGAGCGGAAGGTTGCAATGGTGTTTCAAAGCTACGCGCTGTATCCGCACATGCGCGTGTTCGACAACGTTGCACTACCGCTTCTGATGTCGCGACTGAATCTTTGGCAGCGGCTGCCGATTCTTTCGCTGCTCTCGACGCGACGACGTCGCGCGATGGTGGACATCGAGCGCGAAGTGCATGCGGTTGCAAAACAGTTGCAAATCGAGGCGCTGCTCGACCGTCGCCCGGCGCAGCTTTCGGGAGGTCAGCGCCAGCGCGTCGCGCTCGGGCGCGCGATGGTTCGTCAACCGGCCGTCTTTCTCATGGACGAGCCATTGTCGAATCTCGACGCGAAGCTACGCGTTCACATGCGAAGCGAGCTGGCTGAGCTCCATGACCGACTCGGCACGACGTTCATCTATGTGACGCACGATCAGGTCGAGGCGATGACAATGTCCGATCGTGTCGCAATGATGGACAACGGGACCATTCTTCAGTTCGATCGACCGAGTGACCTGTACGCGCGGCCCTCGAACATCAAGGTCGCGCAATTCATCGGCACACCGGCGATCAATCTGCTTCCTGCCACGACTGGTGCTTCCGGCGAAGTGGAGTTGTTCGGCGTCGGCTTGCCGATTCGTGTGAAGCACGCGGCCGGTTCGGCGTTGACGCTGGGCATTCGACCCGAAGCGATCGCGCCCGCATCTTTCGGAACGCTTCGCTCGGGAATGCACACGTTGCACGGCCGCTTGCGTCGCAGCGAAAATCTCGGCGCCGAGCATATCCTGCACGTCGATCTGACAAGTCCCGCTCGCGGAAAGATCATTTGTTCCGCGACGGGCGATCCGCACCTGCTGGCGACCGACTCGCGCGGTCTCGCACTCTTGTTCGATCCGGCAGCGTGTCATGTCTTCGATGCGGAAGGTGTGCGCATCGCCGACGCCGCAATGGAGCCCGATCACGCGCCAACGCGCCTGGTCGCCGGATGACGATGGCGCTTGCGACAACACTCGACCGTCCGCACCCTGTTGCGCGTCCGCATCGACAACGCGCCATCGAAGCGTTTGCAGGAGCGAGTTTCGCGCTGCCAGCGTTCCTGTTGCTGCTGCTGACCAACCTCGTTCCGCTGGGCGTATTGCTCTATTTGAGCTTCACGAACTACGAGCTGGGCGCGCTCGACACGGAATTTCTCGGGTTGAACAACTTCAAAAAAGCGATGGTCGACCCGGTGTTTCGTCGCTCGCTTACCAACACGTTCGTTTACGTCGCGATCGTACTTCCGGGCGCCGTGGGATTGGGCTTGCTGATCGCGGTCCTCCTGCACCGGCGCAAGCGCACGCGCTCGTTCTACGAAGTTATCTACTTCCTGCCGGTGACCTCGACATTGATCGCGATGGCGACGGTATGGCAGTTCATCCTGCATCCGCGCCTCGGGCCGGTGAACGGAGTGCTGCGCGCGCTGGGCTTTTCCGAAGTCGCGTTCTTGAGCGAGCCGGCGTACGTGCTGCCCACGCTCGCCGCGATCGGTATCTGGCAGCTCGTCGGGTTCAACATGGTGTTGTTCCTCGCGGGCCTTTCGGCCATTCCGCGCGATCTTTACGAAGCGGCCGAGATCGACGGTTGTCGCAGCGGCATCGATCGCTTTCTGACGATCACCTGGCCGCTGCTCGGGCCCACGACGATGTTCGTCATCGTCACGACGTCGATCACGGCGTTCAAGGTATTCGATACCGTTGCAGTGATGACGCGCGGCGGGCCGATCGGCGCTTCCGAAGTGTTGCTGTACGTCATCTATCTCGAAGGCTATCAATACTTTCACATGGGCTATGCCGCGGCGCTCACGCTGATCTTCCTCGCGTTCGTGCTTCTGTTTTCGATCGCGCAAACGTTCGTGCTCGAGCGGCGCGTGCACTACTGATGGCAACGCTGTCGCTACTCGTGAACAAGGTGATCCAGTGATCGAGCGACGAACGTTCATCGCCGCGGCCGGGCTCGTAACGCTTTCACGGCAGCTTGCAGCCCAGACAACGCGGCCCGGCAAGGTATACCGGCTCGGCGTGCTTGGTACCGTGCTCGGCGTGCTTGGTACCGTGCCCTTCGTCGCGGGAATGGTCGAGTTCTACGACGCTTTCGCGGCACGCTTGCGCGAGCATGGATTTGTCGAGGGTCGAAACCTGGTGATCGAGAGACGCGATGCCGGCGGCGACGGGGGGCGATTCCCGGCCCTGGCTGCGGAGTTGGTTGGCCTCCACCTCGACGTGATCGTGGTCACCAGCGGTGTCGGCGCCCGGGCGCTGAAGACGGCGACATCGACCATCCCTATCGTGATGCTCTTCTCGGTCGACCCGGTTCGCCAGGGACTGATTGCGAGTCTGACGCGTCCCGGCGGCAACGTGACCGGGTTGGCGGACTTCACCGGTGACGTTAGCAGGAAACGGGTCGAGTTGCTCAAGGAAGCCGCGCCGCGCATTGTCCGGATTGCCTTCATCAGCGCGCCTGTGGGAGCCGCATTTGCGGACTGGTCGCTAGCGGACGCCGCAGTGCGCGCAATGGGCCTAACTCCGCTTCGCTACGTGCTCACCGACATCGACCAGTTGCCCTCCACGTTGGCCACCATCGCCCGTGATCGGCCCGATGCATTGATCCCGGGGCCCCATGGAGTCTCTTCCGCGCGACGCAAAGAGATCGCGGAGTTCGCGTTGCGGCAGCGGTTGCCGACGATATTTCATCTGCGAGAAGGGGCCGAAATCGGCGGACTCATGGCGTATGGCGTGAGCTTTGCTGCTCAATGGCGTCGCGCGGCCGATTACCTTGCCCGGATCCTGGCCGGCGCGAAGCCAGCCGAGTTACCCGTCGAGCAGACAACCCGGCTGTCTCTGGCGATCAATCTCACGACCGCCAAGACGCTCGGACTCACGATCCCGCAATCGCTGCTGTCGCGGGCAGACGAGGTGATCGGGTGATGAATCGGCCATCGACAGTGAATGCGACAGCCGCGACGCCGGCGACGATGCTTCTGCGGCGCGCCGCATCGCTGCTCGTCGTGCACACGATCCTGATTGCAGGCGCGGTATTCATCCTGTTGCCGTTCGTGTGGATGCTGATCACCTCGATCAAGTCCCCTTCGGAGATCTTCGACGTCGGCTTCAGCCTGTGGCCAAAACAGTTCAACGCCGTGGAAAACTATGGCACTGCGCTCAGCAGCGTCCCGTTGCTGCGCTTCGCGCTCAACGGCGTCATCGTCTGTGCGGGGATCCTGGTCGTGCAGCTGCTGGTCGCCATCCCGTGTGCCTACGCGCTCGCCAAGTTGCGCTTTCCGGGACGCGGGATGTTGCTCGCGCTCGTGCTGATGGGCCTGTGCATACCGATCCAGGTGCCCGCGCTGCCGCTATACATGGGCCTCGCCGAGCTCGGGCTGCTCAACACCTACTTCGCGATCATGATGCCGTTCTTCCTCTCGGTATTCGCGATCTTCCTGTTCCGCCAGTTCTTCAAGGGCTATCCGGACGAGATCATCCACGCGGCACGGCTCGACGGCATGAGCGAGTTCGAGATCGTCTGGCGCATCGTCGTGCCGAGCGCGTGGCCTGCGATTGCCGCCTTTTCGGTGTTCTCGATCGTCGCGCACTGGAACGACCTGTACTGGCCGCTGATCGTCGTCTCCGACACGAATCTCGCGACGCCGCCGCTTGGCATGATGTTCTTCGCCGACGCCGAGACCGGCTCGAACTACGGGGCGCTCACCGCCGCGGCGACCATCCTGACTGCTCCGCTCGTCATCGCCTTTCTCTTCGCGCGCCGCTAGTTCATCCAGGGCATCACCATGACGGGCGTGAAGTGACCGATCGCCGGGCGCATCCGGCAGGAACGAC
>DATLOI010000058.1:0-34801 GCA_035536295.1 Casimicrobiaceae bacterium | reverse complement strand
GGGCGCTTCCCAGCGATAAATGCCAACCACCGCCAAGGGCTCGACACGCCAGCCTGCCTCTTCGAGCGTTTCGCGAGCAGCGCCTTGCGCGAGCGACTCGCCGCGTTCCAGATGGCCAGCCGGTTGGTTGAGGCACAGCCCACGCCGCGTGCGTTCCTGCACGAGTAGAAACGCCCCGTTCCGCTCGACGATGGCCGCGACGGTGACGGCGGGCCGATGTGCACGCGCGCTGTTCATCAACGAAGTATGCAACGCTTTCGACTGCGGCGATAAACGTGCTGCCACCCTTGCGGTTGACACGCGTCGTTACGAGCGCGGCGTGAACGGATCCTGCAGCAGCCAATCGCGGACCATCGGCACGGTGATGGGTCTTGCCAGCGCAAGCGAATGCCGGTCGAGCGCGATCAGCATCCTGACCAGCGAGGTCATGTCGCGACGACCGTGTGCAAGAAGATAGTCGATCACTTCCTGCGACAGCGAAAACCCGCGCGCGCGCGCGTAGGCGCAAAGCGCCGAAGGCTTATCGGCGTCGCGCAACGGCTGTAGTTCGAATACGAGACCCGACGCCAAGCGCGTGCGAATGTCGTCACGCAGCGACATTCGCGCGGGTGGCACCGACGCCATGACGACGAGCTGTCCCCCGATGCCTGCAAGACGGTTGTACAGCGTAAACAAGCGACCCTGCGCAACGCCGTCGAGCGAGTCGACATCGTCGATGGCAATCAATGCGGCTTCGGGTGCATCGAGAGCGATCAGCCGATCTTCCGGAGCATCGACATCGATCTCATGCTGATCGAGACGGCGAGCGAAACGTCCGGCACCGCTCGCGGCGGCAATCGTTGCAAGCAGAAGATGCGTCTTCCCGCTACCTTCCGCGCCCCACACGACGACACTGGTTTCGCGCGTTTCATGCATCGCGAATCGAATCAGCGTAGCAACGACCTCGACGTTGTTTCCGGCAACGAACGAGTCGAACGTCGCGGGAGGGGAATCGGCAAGCTCGAACGTGAGCTGACGGGGAGCAGGCGTCAATCGTTGCGATACAGCGGTGAATCGGCGTACGCGGCGCGCAAATGCCGCAAGGCGACGAGTAATGCGGCGGACACCGGCAACGCGATCAGCACGCCGGCGAAACCGAACAATTGGCCGAACGCCAACAACGCGAAGATCACTGCAAGCGGATGCAACCCGATGCGATCGCCGACCAGATAGGGAATCAGCACATAGTTCTCGACGAGTTGCCCGACCCCATATACGGCAAGCACCGACAGGAAAAAAGGCCAGCCCGAGAACTGCAACAGCGCCGCGATGATGCCGAGCACGAGCCCGAGCCCGAAGCCGACGTAGGGAATGAATACGAGAAGGCCGGTGAGCATGCCGATCGCGAACGCATGATCGAGTCCCACGAACCACAGCGCGATCGCGTAGTAGGTGGCGAGAACGATCATCACCAATAGTTGCCCGCGCAGGAATTCGGCGAGCACCGCATCGATCTCCCGTGCGATCTGCCGGACCTTCAATTCCCAATTGCGCGGCAAAAGATCATCGATGTGCCCGACGAGCTGATTCCAGTCGCGCAAGAGATAGAACATCACCACCGGAATCAGCGCGAGATTGATGAGAATCGCAATCAGGAGCGCGCCGCCGCGACGCACGCCGGCAAGGAGGCTCAGCGCGACTTCGCGAACGCTTTCGAGATTCTCCGCAAGTGCCGCGCGCACGGTGGCCAAGTCGAGCGCGATCTTCATGCCGAAGCGCTCCTCCAGCCACGGAACGAAACGCTCGCTCACCACCGTCAGCACGTCGGGGGCCCGCTTCATCACCAGCGCAATCTCGGATTGCACCAGAGGAATCAGGATCAACAGCAATCCCACGACCGCAAAGCCGAACAAGAGCACGGTAATCGTCGTCCCGACGCCTCGATGCACGCGCCGCCGCTCGAGCGCGTCGACGAGTGGAGTGCCCAGATAAGCGAGAATCGCGCCGATCAGAAAGGGTGTGAGAACGGGGCCGAGCCAGTACACGACAAGAGCGAACACGATCACACCGGCTGCTACGCCAAGATAGTGGCGCGGCAACAATCGCCGGCGCGCGGTCGACGACGCGGCCGCCACCACTTCAGCCCCGGACGCAACCGCAGCCGGGATCGGCGCAGCGATCACGGCAGGCGGCTCGGGACGCGAGGAGGGATCGAATGACATGGGCGCGCGCACTTTACCTTTCGCGGGCGCGCCGCTCAAGACACTTTCGCATCGAAAACAAAGAGGTCCGGTAGAATCGACGCTTCTATACAACGAATTTCCGTATAGCGTGCACGCCGACACCGATTCGCTCACCTACCGCGCCGCCGGCGTCGACATCGATGCCGGCGATGCGCTCGTCGAGCGCATCAAGCCGTTCGCAAAGCGCACGCTGCGTCCCGAAGTGCTGGCAGGCATCGGCGGGTTCGGTGCGTTGTTCGAGATTTCGAAGCGCTATTCCGAGCCCGTGCTCGTCGCCGGAACCGACGGTGTCGGCACCAAGCTCAAGCTCGCGTTCACGCATTCGCGCCACGACACGATCGGCATCGATCTTGTCGCGATGAGCGTCAACGACATCCTCGTGCAAGGCGCCGAGCCGTTGTTCTTTCTCGACTATTTCGCTTGCGGCAAGCTCGATGTCGAGGTCGCCGCGCGCGTCGTCGCTGGAATTGCGCGCGGTTGCGAGCAGGCAGGTTGCGCGCTGATCGGCGGTGAGACGGCCGAGATGCCTGGCATGTACGCCGAAGGCGAATACGATCTCGCCGGATTCGCAGTGGGCGTGGTCGAGAAGCGCGCGATCATCGACGGCCGCGCGATCGCGCCTGGCGATGCGGTGATCGGACTTGCATCATCGGGACCGCACAGTAACGGCTATTCGCTGATACGCCGCATTCTCGCCCAGTCGCACGAAGTCACTGACGACGTCATCGATGCGTTGATGGCGCCGACGCGGATCTATGTAAAGCCGCTGTTGACGCTATTTCGCGAGCTGCCGGTGAAAGGAGTGGCGCATATCACCGGCGGCGGATTGCTCGAGAACATCCCGCGCATTCTTCCCGAGCCTGTGCAGGCGCGCATCGCAACGCGGAGTTGGCCGCGTCCCGCCGTATTCGGTTGGCTGCAGCGCAACGGCAACGTTGCGAGTGCGGAAATGCATCGCGTCTTCAATTGCGGTATCGGCATGGTGATCGTCATCGCGCGCGAGCATGTCGATCGAGTGATCGAAAGGCTCGAAGCCCTCGGTGAGCGCGCGTATCGCATCGGTGACATCGTCGCGCGACCCGCGAGCGAGCCGCAGACAAGAATCGAATGAGCGCGAAGCGCGTTACTGTCAACGGCTGACGTGAGCCTCGCCCGCATCAGCGTTCTCGTGTCCGGGCGAGGCAGCAATCTCGCAGCGCTTCTCGACGCGGCGCGCGATCCCGCTTTTCGCGGCGCGATCACGCATGTCATCAGCAACAACCCGACCGCGGCAGCGCTCGATCACGCCGCTTCGCTCGGTATTGCAACGAACGTCGTCGATCATCGCAAGTTCGACTCGCGTGACGCGTTCGACGAGGCGTTGGCAGCGCACGTGGACAGCGGCGTGCCCGACCTTGTCGTCCTCGCCGGCTTCATGCGCGTTTTATCCGAGCGCTTCGTTGCGCGCTATCACGGCCGCATGCTGAACATTCATCCATCGCTCCTGCCTGCTTATCCCGGCTTGCATACGCATCGGCGCGCACTCGCAGATGGAGCGAAGATCCACGGCTGCAGCGTGCACTTCGTGACGCACGCAGTCGACGTCGGTCCCATCGTCGCGCAAGCGGCTGTCCCCGTGCTGGATGACGACAACGAGAGCACGCTCGCGGCGCGCGTTCTCGCGCAGGAGCATCGCATCCTTCCCGATGCCGTGCGGCGGTTTTGTGCGCGACAGCTTGCGCTGGTCGACGGCCGCGTACGCCAGTGCGCTACGGTGGATGCAGCCGCCGTCTTGCAGGTCCCCGCCACGAGCCCCAAATAGTATTGATGTCCAGCGACCGCGCCGCTTGCGAAGCGACCCTGCGAAGCCCCTGGTGGCGCGTACGCCCGGCATTGGTGGCCGCGTTCGTGGCATCGATCGCGGTTCACATTGCCATCTCGCAGCTGCCAGACGAGATCGAGGGCGATCCGCTAAGCCTGCCGCTCACCGCAACGATCCGCGAGCTGCCGCCTCCGCCGACTGCCGCACCCCCGCCTCCGCCCAAGGCACCCGCCCCGCGCAAACCCCCTGCGCGCAAGCCGGCGGCCCCTTCCACGCCAGCACCCGCCGCAGCCCCAGCGCCGGTAGCGTCGCAGGAAGCGTCAGCTGCCCCGTCCGCCGAAGCAGCACAGTCCGACGCCGGCCCCACGCAAGGCGCGCCGGCCCCAGCCGAAGCGCCCGCTGCGCTTGCGGAAGACGTCGCGCCAGCGGCCCCCGTTGTACCGATCAAGACGCTTCCTCCCCGCGTCGACCTCGCCTACAAGGTCTTCTACGGCGCGGGCTTTTGGATCGGCAGCGCGACGTACCGCTTCGAGCACTCGGGCAATCGTTATCGCATTGCGACCGTCGGCGAAGCGCGCGGCCTCGCGGCGCTGCTTCTCCGTGGCAAAGGCCGCATGGAAAGCAGCGGCCTCATCACCCGCGCCGGCTTGCAGCCGCACGAATTCGTCGTCGACAAGTTCAACGCGCGCGGCGCCGAGCGCGCCGATTTCGACTGGGAAAGCGGCGTCGCGACCCTGCACGGCGACAAAGTCGCGCCGCTGGAGCTTCCCACCTACGACATTCTCGCGCTCATGTGGCAGTTCTACTTCCAGCCGCCGCAATCGACACGACAGGATTTCGCGTTGGCGACCACGCGTCGCCTCATGCGGGCCAGCGTTGCTCGCGAGCGCAACGAAACGATTCAATGGGGACGCGGCGACATCGAAACCGAGGTGTGGCATCGCACCAGCGACGACGGCAAGACCGAAGCATATGTATGGCTCGCGCCAAGCATGCGATGGCTGCCGATCAAAATGCGCGTGATCAGCACAACGCGCGGCACGGTCGAAGCGCTGCTCGATCAGATTCGCGTCGACGAGCGCTATGCGGACGGTGGCGATGCAACGCAACCATCCGAAGCGCCGTTGCCACGAACCGAGCCTGAGCCTGTCGCACGGGAGCCAGAGCCGCAGCATCCGCCCCAGAACGAGCACTCCCAATGAACGCGGCCGGCGCGTCCGGCCGCGATGTAAAGCCGCATCACATCGCCGGACTCGCAGCCGCCATCGAGCGCGTCCGCGTGTTCGATCAGCCTGCTGACGCGACGTTGCGTGCCTTGTTTCGCGACAACCGCGCGATGGGCCAATCCGATCGCGCATTCATCGCTGAAGGCGCGTTTGCATACTTGCGTCGCATGCGGTCGCTCGAAGCACTTGCGCAAACGCGCGATGCGCGAAAACTCGCCCTTGCCGTCGCAGTTCGGGAGCTCGGGCATTCGGTGCGCGACTTGGGCAATGTCACGCGCGCCGCCGAAGCGCAGTGGCTCGCCGAGTTCAAGTCACGCGCCTCGACGGAATTGCTGCCCGCGGTCGCTGCCGATCTCCCCGATTGGCTTTGGAAGCGTCTTGGTGACGTCTACGGTGATGAGCGCCGCACATCACTCGCGCGCGCATTGCTCGTTCCCGCACCGTTCGACTTGCGCGCGAATGTCATCAAGACAACGCGGGAGGCCGCGCTCGCTGCACTACGCGACGACGACATTCGCGTCGAGCCGACGCGTTACGCGCCATTCGGATTACGCGTCGGCGGCCGGCCGATGCTCGCAACGCATCCCTGGCTCGCCGACGGAAGGCTAGAAGTCCAGGACGAAGGCAGTCAGCTCATCGCGCATCTGGTCGCGCCGCGGCGCACCGATCTTGTCATCGACTTCTGCGCAGGCGCTGGCGGCAAAACGCTCGCACTCGGGGCGCTGATGCGATCGCTTGGACGCCTTTATGCATTCGATATCGTCGACAAGCGACTCGCCAACATGAAGCCGCGTCTGGCACGCTCGGGATTGTCGAATGTGCATCCGGAATTGATCGCGCACGAGCGCGACACGCGAATCAAGCGGCTCGCGGGCAAGGCCGATCGCGTGCTCGTCGACGCGCCATGCACCGGATTCGGCACGCTTCGCCGCAATCCCGATCTCAAATGGCGTCACGCCGAATCATCGATCGACGAGTTGACCGCAAAACAAACATCGATTCTCGCGGCTGCAGCGAAGCTCGTGAAACCCGGCGGCCGGCTCGTTTATGCGACGTGCAGCATTCTTCCCGAGGAGAACGACGCGATCGTGTCGGCTTTTCTCGCGTCGCACAACGATTTCGTCGAAGGCAATGCTGCGCAGGACCTCGCGCGCGCGAACATCGCGCTCGATACCGGTGCGCGCCTCAGGCTCGCACCGGATACGCATGGCTGCGACGGATTTTTCGCCGCAGTGCTCGAGCGCTCGAAAGTCAGCTGACCAGGATCAGCGTCGGTTGGGGTTGTTCGGCCGCGAATCGAATCGATTCGGCACGCCGTCACCATCGCGATCGCGGTCGGCACGGTTGCGCACGCCGTCGTTGTCGCGGTCGCGGTCCAGGCGGTTCGGAATGCCGTCGCGATCGCGATCCCACCGCTGCGCGCTCCACGCGCCGGGCACGTAGTAGTAGCGGCCGTCGCGCGCAACCCAGCGAGACGGGTGCCAATGCATGCCGCGACGCTCGCGGATCCACTGCCCGTTCACCCACACATGACGATTGTTGCGCCATTCCCAATGTCCCGGCGCCCAGACATAGCCTGCGCGCGCAGCGGGAACGCGCTCGAGGCGCGGCTCCGGCGGCGCGACGCGAATGACGACATCCGCCAAAGCGGACGCACTCAGCACCGACAGCACCAACGACAGCGCTCCGGCGGTTGCGAGTCGCTTCAACATTTCAAAACCTCCATTCGTGTCGACGGGATTCGCCCGTACGGTGCGCGCATCTTCACGCAACACCGGCACGCTCGAAATGGGTTCCGACGGAAAAGGCACGTGGGACAAACGCCGTCACGGACGCAGTGCGTCAGCGCGTGCGAGCAACGTGGAGCATACAGCGAGCAACTCGGCGGGCTCGACGGGTTTTGGTACGTGCATGTCGAAACCAGCCTGCAGCGCCTTCAGCCTGTCTTCAGCGCGCGCGTACGCAGTGAGTGCAATCGCGGGCAGGCGCCGCGCTTTGGCGGCAGGCATGGAACGCACACGCCGCATCAATACATAACCATCCTCGCCGGGCATTCCGATGTCGCTTACAAGTAGGCTGGGCGGCTCGCGGTCGAGCTCCGCCAACGCTTCGCCTGCCGATGCGACAGCGTCCACGTCGGCGCCCCATTCGCGCAGCAGACGAACCGTGAATTCGCGCGCATCGGGATCATCCTCGACCACCAGAACGCGCGCACCCGCAAGCTCGTTGCGTGCAGTGCGGGCCTGATCGCTCGTCACGTCGACATCGACGCTCGGCAACGCTGCCTGCGAAGACTCCGCCAGCACCACCTGGTTGAGCGCTTTGAGATAAATCGTGAACGTGGTGCCGCGGTCGCGCCCCTGGCTCGTCACCCGCACATTGCCACCGTGCATCTCGACGAGCTGCTTCACGATCGCAAGGCCGAGCCCGAGCCCGCTGAAGCGACGCGTCGATGATCCATCGGCTTGTCGAAATCGCTCGAAAATGTGCGGCAGGAATTGTGGATCGATGCCGATGCCGTTGTCGCCAACGGTCACTTCGATCGTGTCACCGTCGCGCTTCAAGGCGATGTCGATCCGGCCGCGTTCGGGCGTGAACTTCACCGCGTTCGACAAGAGATTCCACATGACCTGCTGCAAGCGGCTCGCGTCGCCGCGCACGATGAGCGGCCCGTCCTCGCGGGCGAACGCGATCGCGATCTCTTTCGCATCCGCTGCGGGTCGCGTCGTCTCGATCGCAGCCAAGGCAACTGCGCCCATATCCACGGGCCTCACTTCCATGTGCACTTTGCCGCTCGTGATGCGGCTCATGTCGAGCAAATCGTCGATGATCTGCGCCTGCGCACGCGCATTGCGCTCGACGACTGCAAGACCTTCGCCGACACCGAGCTCGCGGCCGTACTTCAGGCGCAACACCTGCGTCCAGCCGAGCACTGCGTTGAGCGGCGAACGGAGCTCGTGCGACAACGTGGCCAGAAACTCGTCTTTCAACCGCGCGGCGCGCTCGGCATCGCGACGCGCATGGCGCTCGCTCGTAAGGAGGCCTTCGCGCTTGCTCTCGGCATCGACGCGAGCAGTGACATCGAGCACGGTGCCGAACGCGCGCACCGCGCGGCACGCTTCGCCGTGGCCCTCGAATACCACGTGCCCCAGGGCCTCGATATGCCGCGCTGCGCCGTCGACGCTGCGGACGATGCCATAACGCGTTTCAAAGCGCCCACGCTGCGTTGCGTCGATCGCGCGCGCCCACGCCTCACCCACCTGGTCCGCATCCTGAGCGCGGATCATGGGCACGATGACGCCGGAAAACGACACCGGCGTGCGATCCATGGGAAGGCCGTAAATGTCCGCCGTGCGTTTGTCGCCCCAAAGCTCGTCGGCCGGCACGTCATACCACCAGGTTCCGAGCTGCGCCGTATCGAGCGCGAGCTGAAGGCGCTGCTCGCTGCGCCGCAACGCCTCGGCGGACGCCCCGCGCTCTTTTGCGATCGCAAGATAGTTGCCGAACTCGACGATCAACGCGCGCTCGCTGTCGTCGAAGGAGTCGCGTCGGCGCGAGCCGAACGCGAGCGTGCCGAGAAGGCGATCGGCCACGACGAGCGGCGTGGAAAAGTAGACGCGAAAGCCCTGCGCGCGCACGAAATCGATTCCATCGATTGGTGACGACTGAACGTCGGGCACGTAAATCGGCGCCCTGCTCTGCGCAACCTTCCCGGAAATCGACGCGCCCAGGGGAAGTCGTTGCACGTTGCCCACTGCGTTGTCGTCGACGCCCGCGCACGACGCGAGACGAAGCGTTTGACCGTCGCCTTCAACGTCGTAGTTGAAGTACCCGTCGAGCTGCATTTCCCCGGCAACGGCATCGAAGATTTCGCGCGCCATGTCGCGCGGATCAGCCGCGGCGATGAGCCGCGACAGCGTGCGCGACAGGAGCGCATCGCGCCTATGCCTCGCCTCCCCGCGCTGGCGCACGCTGCGCCACAACGACGCGAGCGCAGCCCAGAACCCCTGCACTCGCGGGCGCCCTGCCAAGTGCCTGCGTCTGCCTAACACGTCATGCCGTCGGTCGCGGAGCGTCTTCGTTCATTATGCGCCACCGGAGGTTGCGCAGTTTCGCCCACATCGGCAAGATTTCCCGCTCTCATCGCTCCCCCATCGTCGTGTTCGCACCCATTCACTTCGATCGTCTCGAGACTTCGCTTGGTACTGCGCTCGGCTTCGCTGAGCTCGCGGTGGTCCTGATCGCGTTTTTCATCGGGTGGCTCGTCAATCGTCACTTCGGGCGGCGGCGGGGTCCGGCTGAAGCGCGCGCGGCGGCATTGCGAGGCGGCGTCGTGCGCATGGTGATGCCACTCGTTGCACTGGTTCTGTTGTTCGTTGCACGCATCGTGTGGCGCCGCTACCAACCGACGCTGTTCATCGATGTCGGGTTGCTGTTGGCGGTCGCACTCGCGGGCATTCGCATCGTCGTCTATACGCTGCGGCGACTGTTTCCAAACGCTGCATGGCTTCGAAGCTCCGAGCGCACCGTCGCTTATGTCGTGTGGTTCCTCGTTGCGCTGCATGCGCTTGGCATCACGCCTCATATCGCCGCCGAGCTCGATGCGATGCATTTATCGATCGGCAAGACTGAAGTCACCCTGCTGGGGGTTGCGAAAGCCACCATCGCGGTGATCCTCACGATCGCGCTGACACTGTGGCTGTCGGGACTGATCGAATCGCGCCTCATGAAGACGCAGCTCGATCTGTCGCAACGCGCGCTCGCTTCGAAGTTCGTTCGTGCCGTGCTCCTGATCGTCGGCGTTCTGATCGCGTTCCAGGCGGTCGGGTTCGATCTCACGCTGTTATCGGTGTTCGGCGGCGCTCTCGGCGTCGGCATCGGGCTCGGCCTTCAAAAGCTCGCTTCGAACTACATTGCAGGATTTGTCATCCTCCTCGACCGCTCGATCCGACTCGGAGATCTGGTGACTGTCGACAATCGCCACGGCGTCGTCAGCGAGGTCACGTCGCGCTACGTAGTCGTCAAGAGCCTGGATGGCGTCGAGGCGATCGTGCCCAACGAGACGCTCGTGACGACGACCGTGCTCAATCATTCGTTCTCCCGTAAGGACGTTCGCGTGGGAGTCAACGTGACCGTCGCCCAGGACACCGATCTCGATGGCGCGCTTGCCATCATGTGCGAGGTCGCGCGTGCGCATCCGCGCGTGCAGATCGAGGGGGATCAGGCGCCGATGGCGTTCCTGGTGCGTTTCACCGACATCGGCGTCGAGCTCGAGTTGGGGGTCTGGATTCGCGATCCCGAAAGCGGGCAGCTCAACCTTAGAAGCGACTTGAATCGCGCAATCTGGAAAGCGTTTCGCGCGGCGGGCATCGTCGTGCCATCGCCGCAGCGAGTTCGCATCGTCGACGTGCGGCCAACCCCTGATGAGGGGAATAGCGTCGGACGCTGACGACTATATAAACGCCGTTCGGCCGCTTGCATCAAAAAGACCGCGGACCCACGTTCTAGCCTTGCCTCGCTCGCGTACAATGCGCGGCCGGCGACTTCCAAAAGCCGCATTTCGCGTCCAAAGGACGCGTACGACAGGACCTCGATGCAAAACGATTGGTTGGCACTCGCTTCGCACGGTTTGATCGACCTCCCTTGGTGGGGCTATCTCGTCGTCACGCTCGCGCTGACGCATGTCACGATCGCCGCAGTAACGATCTTTTTGCATCGCAGCCAGGCACATCGCGCACTGGATTTGCACCCGACCGTCTCGCATTTCTTCCGCTTCTGGTTGTGGCTCACCACCGGCATGGTCACCAAGGAATGGGTGGCCGTGCATCGCAAGCATCACGCGAAAGTCGAAAGCGACGAGGATCCGCACAGCCCGCAGACGCGGGGTATCGACACGGTGATGTGGAAAGGCGCGGAGCTCTATGGGGAAGAGGCGACCAATCCGGAAACGCTGGTCAAGTATGGTGTCGGTACCCCTGATGACTGGCTCGAGCGGAACGTCTACGCGCGCTTCAGCTGGGAGGGCGTCGGGCTGATGCTCGCCGTCAATCTCATGCTGTTCGGACCGATCGGTGCGACGATCTGGGCCGTCCAAATGTTGTGGATCCCGTTCTGGGCCGCAGGTGTCGTCAACGGTATCGGGCATTACTGGGGCTATCGCAGTTTCGCGGCGAACGACACCTCGGCGAACGTGGTTCCGTGGGGAATCATCATCGGCGGCGAGGAGTTGCACAACAACCATCACGCGTACGCCACGTCGGCGAAGTTCAGCTCGCGCTGGTGGGAGTTCGATCTCGGCTGGGTCTACATTCGCATGTTGTCGGCGTTGCGGCTCGCCACCGTGCGGAAAGTTGCGCCCAAGCTGCAGGTTTCAGGGCCCAAGCTCACCCCTGATCTCGAGACGTTGCAGGCGGTCATCACGCATCGTTATGCAGTCGCGACGAGCTATGCGCGTTCACTTCGCGCCACTTGTGCCGGCGAGCTCGCCAAGCTTCGGGAACGCGCACGCCGCGGTGAGTTTCATCGTGCCGACGTGCCGAGCTTGAAGCGTCTCAAAGCGTGGCTGTCGACCGAGCCTTCGGCATTGCCGCCCGCCGAGCGTGCTCGGCTCGCGGTGACGCTACGCGCAAGTCGCGAGCTCGAGCGTATCTACGCGATGCGCGAAGAACTCTCGGCGCTTTGGTCGCGCTCGACCGAGACATCCGAGCAGTTACTGGCGCGATTGCAGGATTGGTGTCATCGCGCCGAGATGTCCGGCATCGAAGCGCTGGCGCGCTTCTCGTTTACGTTGAAGCGCTACGCCTGACCCAAAAGCTGGTTGCGTCAGCGAGGCGTGAGACCTGGATAGAACCTCAGGTTATAAGCTTATGCGATCAAGCATAAGGCACAAGCCCGCGTCAAGATATTCATCGGATTGGCTGGGCGACGCGCCGGATTTGTTGTAAATTGGCCTCACCTGTCAGCGACAAGATGACAGCCTTCGGGGCTTCCCCATGGAACTCATACTCGTGTTGGCCACATTCCTCGAGATTTTCGTCGTCGGAGTGCTCGTCTACTCGCTCTGGCAGGACCGGGCGGCGAGTATCGAGCGAAAGACCTGGCAGGACGAGGTGCGCACGCTGACGCACGGTGAAGACTTGAATGCGATGACGCGCTAGACCGTGCCTTCCCAAAAGATAAGGCCCGCAACAGAGCGGGCCTTTTTCATTGAGCCGTCGAGGAAATCCCTTACTTCAGCTTCGTCTCCTTGTACTCGACATGCTTGCGGGCGACCGGATCGAACTTCTTGATCGCCATCTTCTCGGGCGTCGTCTTCTTGTTCTTGGTCGTCGTGTAGAAGTGACCGGTTCCGGCCGATGACTCGAGCTTGATCTTCTCGCGCATGGTCACGCTCCTCTGTGTCTAGATGTGCTCGCCGCGGGCGCGAAGGTCGGCCAGCACGGCGTCGATGCCGTTCTTGTCGATCGTGCGTAGCGCAGCGTTGGTCAGCCGCAGGCTGATCCAGCGATTCTCGCTCTCGACCCAGAAGCGCCGGTTCTGGAGGTTGGGCATGAAGCGCCGCTTGGTCTTGTTGTTGGCGTGCGAGACGTGGTTTCCCACCATCGGACGCTTGCCGGTGATGCTGCAGACTCGAGCCATGGCTCGCTCCTTCGATTGCGGTAGTGCGGGAATTTGGGAAAGCCTTGAATTATAGCGGGTTCGTGGGCCTTGGCCAATGTCCAATCGGCCTGTGACGCAGCAAGAGGGAACTGCCCGACTTATCAAGTGGAAGTATCCGCTGCGTTCGGACCGTAAACGTGACTGGGCCTCGACCAAGGCGATCGCGAGTGACCTCCGGGGCCTCATTATTACGCTTGACGTACATCATAAAAGCTAACTTTGAAAGCGTGATTCTGAGCTACCGCGACAAGCGAACGAAAGACTTCGCCGAGGGTAAGCGGGTTCGGGATTTCGAAGGAATTCGCCAGCAGGCGGAAAAGCGCCTCGACATTCTCGAAGCAGCGACCAGCCTCACCGACCTCCTAGCGCTGCCGTCGAATGCGCTCGAAGGTCTGAAGGGCGACCGTAAGGGCCAGTACAGCATCCGCATCAACATGCAATGGCGAATTTGCTTCCAGTGGCCCGCCGGACAGAGCGGACCTCGAATGTCCAGATCGTTGACTATCACTGAAAGCTATTGATCATGGCCCGTACACCGATTCACCCTGGCGAAATTCTCGCCGAAGAGCTCGACGAACTCGGCGTCAGCCCCACCGAACTGTCGCGGCAAATTCGCGTGCCTGCAAATCGCATCAGCCAAATCATCAACGGCAAGCGCGCGATAACAGGCGACACCGCGCTTCGTCTCGGGCACTGGTTTGGTACCCATCCTCAATTTTGGATGAACCTACAAGCCCTTTTTGACGTGCGCGTGGCTGAACACGAGGCGGGCAAGGAGATCAGGGCGCTGCCGACCAATGCCGCCAGGCAAAAGGCTGATCGTCCGAGTTAGACGCCCCCCTAGCGTGACGCGCAATATCTGGCGGAGCGAAAGCGACTCTGATCGCGGTTCCGGATTGCGAACCGTGAGTTACAGCTGCCAATTCTATGGCCAACGCGGTTGACCCACGTTGTTTTCGCCGGATTGGCGAGTGTTACCGCAGCTTGCTGAGTCGCTCGGCCATTCGGGTCTGCCAACCCGGCCCTGTTGCCCTCCAACGCTCGATGACATCCGCCGGAAGTCGAATGGAAATGAGCTTGCGGGGATTGGCGGAAAGCGGACGGCCGCCCTTGTACACAACGGCGCGAGATAACGCCTCTGCCGTAAGCTCAGGCGCTTCCTTGTACTCGTGCGGACGGATGCGATGGGCGTCGACTTTGGCGAGATCAGATTTCAAAGTGCGCCGCGAAACGGACTTTTTCACGATCATTGGCCTTTCGCATGCTGAAAACGTGACGCGCGGCTTCCCTCGGCGTGTAAACGACCACGACAAGGCGGCCAGCAAGCAACCCATAGCAGGTCATTCGAGGTTCACCATAGTCTCGACGCTTGTCTTCAACCTCGACGGTGGTACCGGCGAAGACGACGGCGGCGTCTTCGAAATCCAGCCCACGCTCAGCTAAAGTCTGCGCACGCTTGGCGGGATCGAACGTTATGCGCATGGTTATTGTAGCTACGATAACCTTTGGACGCAAGTGGCCAGGAAGCTCGGCCCGAGGATGCGCAACCCCGTAGCGCGCTAGATCAGACCCCGCTCCGCAAACGAAACCACCTGCCCACCCGCGACAATGAAATGATCCAGCGTTCGCACGTCGATCAGCGACAACGCTGCTTTTAGCGATTGCGTGAGAAGCTCGTCGGCGCGCGACGGCTCGGCGACGCCGGAAGGATGGTTGTGCGCGAAAATCACCGCCGCCGCGTTGCGTGCGAGCGCTGCCTTGACGATCTCGCGCGGATAGACGCTCGTCTGGGCAAGCGTTCCACGAAACAGCTCTTCCGCCGCGATCAAGCGATGCTGGCTGTCGAGAAACAACGCCATGAATACTTCGCATTCGCGTGTCGAGAGCGACAAGCGAAGATAATCGCGAACCGCTTCGGGTGAGTTCAGCGTGTTTTGGCGCGACAGCGTCTCGCGTGCTGCTCGTCGTGCGATTTCCACCCCAGCGGCAAGCCTGGCACGTCGCGCCACGCCGAAACCATGTGACACTTCGCGCGACGACACGAGTGCTGCCAGCCCACCGCGTGCTGCCAAGGCATTACGCGCCAAATCCAGCGCCGACGCACCCCGCGTCCCACTACCGACGATCAGCGCGACGAGCTCGGCATCCGTGAGCGCGCTGGCGCCATGCGCGGCAAAGCGCTCGCGTGGACGCTCGTCGGGAGGTATCTTGCAGTGTGGACTTGAGTGCTTCACATTCGAAGTGATTTGGCGTTCGCGGTCGCTTCCGACACAGCAAGCATAGATTGCGCGGGGCACTTTGCGCCTTCGTCCAAAGAGCCTAGTTAGAGGCGTACGCGTGCCGCGCTACAATTCACGCACGATCAGGGGATCACCTCATGAGCAAGGTTGAGGCAATCGAGCGCGAGATCGAACGTCTCGACGATGAGTCGTTCGCCGCCTTTCGGGCTTGGTTCGTCGAGTACGAGAACTCGCGGTGGGATCAACAAACCGAAGCTGATGCTGCAGCAGGGAAACTCGATTCGCTAATCGAAGAGGCCCTCAATGAAGATCGCGCCGGGAAGACTAAACCACTTTGAGGCATTCGGCTTCAACGCGGTTTTGGATCCAATATCGCGCGCTACCAAAGGATGTTCGTGATCTCGCGGATAAGAGCTTTCGTCTGCTTAAATCCGATGTGTCACATCCATCGCTTCAATTCAAAAGACTCGGAAAGGTTTGGTCTGTGCGGATCGGGCTGCATTATCGAGCCGTTGCGGTAGACATCGACGGCGGCTATCTCGGATTTGGATCGGCAGCCACTCGGGATATGACAAGAAGTTCGTTTGAGCAGATCATCGATGCGAGACTTGAATTCCTTACGGTCCCGCTGTCGAGGACGCTAAACCGCTGAGCTCGGTCGAATGAACGACTCATCGCCTTCGCGAATCGTCCTCGGCGTCACCGGCGGAATCGCCGCGTACAAAGCGGCTGAGCTCGTACGACTGCTCGTCAAGGATGGTGTCGTCGTCGACGTCGTGATGACCGAAGCCGCGACGCGCTTCGTCTCGCCGATGACGTTTCAGGCGCTCTCCGGCCGGAGCGTCCTTACCGATTTGTGGGCGTCCGGCGCCGAAAACGCGATGGGCCACATCGACGTCTCGCGCGGCGCCGCAGCGATCGTCGTTGCCCCAGCATCCGCCGATTTTCTTGCCAAGCTCGCCAACGGCTTCGCCGATGATCTCTTGTCGACACTCTGCATCGCGCGCGACTGTCCGTTGCTGGTCGCGCCCGCGATGAACGTGCAGATGTGGCAAAACGCAGCGACGCAACGCAATGTCGAGCGGTTGCGATCCGATGGCGTCTCGCTTCTGGGGCCAGGCAGCGGCGAGCTTGCGTGCAACGAGACCGGCGATGGAAGAATGCTCGAAGCTCAAGAGCTTTTCGATGCGATCGCAGCTTTGCGCCAGCTGAAAGACCTCGCGGGCAAGAAGGTTCTTATCACTGCCGGCCCCACATTCGAGCCGATCGATCCCGTGCGCGGAATAACCAACTCGAGCTCGGGCAAGATGGGATTCGCGCTTGCGCGCGCCGCGGCGGAAGCCGGTGCCGACGTAACACTCGTCGCGGGCCCCGTATCGCTGGCCACGCCGATCAATGTGTCGCGTGTCGATGTACGAAGCGCGCAAGAAATGCACGACGCGGTGATGTCTCGCGTGCAAGATCATGACGTGTTCGTCGCCGTGGCAGCGGTCGCCGATTACACGCCTGCGAAGACGTCCGAACGAAAGATCAAGAAGTCGAACGATTCGCTGACGTTGACCTTGAAGCCGACGGTCGACATCTTGGCGACTGTCGCCGCACTGCAGAAGCCGCCGTTCTGCGTCGGCTTCGCAGCGGAGAGTCACGATGTCGTGGAGCATGCGGACGCCAAGCGCAAGCGCAAAAAAGTGCCGCTGTTGATCGCGAATCGCATCCAGGATGCGTTTGGTCGCGACGACAACGAGGTCGTGCTGCTCGATGACAGCGGCTCGCATCCACTGCCGCGCATGGACAAGCTTGCACTCGCTCGCCGTTTGATTGCAGAAATCGCACGAAGGATTGCGTAGATGGCGTCGGGTCCGACGATCGACCTGCGCGTGCTGGACGAGCGCGTACGCGATTCGCTTCCAGGCTACGCAACGTCAGGCGCTGCCGGGATGGACTTGCGCGCATCCATCGAAGAATCGTTGACGATTGCGCCAGGCGACACGCATCTGATTCCAACCGGCATCTCGATCCACATCGGCGACCCTGGATACGCCGCCATCATCCTTCCGCGCTCGGGGCTCGGTCACAAGCACGGTATCGTGCTCGGCAATCTCGTCGGATTGATCGATTCCGATTATCAGGGCCCTCTGATGGTGAGCTGCTGGAATCGCGGGCAGGAGCCGTTCACGCTGCATCCGCTCGATCGGCTGGCGCAGTTGGTCATTGTGCCGGTGGCGCACGCGCGATTTCGCGTGGTGGAGGGGTTCGAAGTGAGTGCGCGGGCTCAAGGGGGGTTTGGAAGTACCGGGCGAGGGTAGTAAACGGCGTTGTTTGAAGCCGCGGAGCGCCGTAGCATCGGAGCAATGGAGCAATTTTCCGCGCTCGATCATGCGTTCGTCGTCCCGGCGTACGGCGTGTCGCCTTATCTTTCGAGATGCCTGGAGTCGATCGCCGCCCAAACCTACTCGGGCAGTGCGGTCCTGATTACGACATCCACACCAAGCGATGGTCTCGATGCCATCGCAGCCAGTCATGGCCTCACTGTTCGCGTAAACGGACATCGTGGTGGCATCGGTAGCGACTGGAATTGCGCCCTGACCGCCACCGACGCGCGCTATGTCACGCTGGCCCATCAGGACGACGCTTATCGACCGCAATACCTAGAGCGGGTCCTTGCTGCCATCACGCCGGTCCCCGACGCGTTGATTGGCTTTTGCGACTTCGACGAAGTGACGGACGCGGGTCCGCGACCCCTGCACGTCAATCTGCGGCTCAAGCGCTTGCTGTGCGAGCGCGCGTTCCGCGGCCGGCATTCGATCCGTGATGCGCGCGACAAGCGAAGACTTCTGGCTTGGGGCAATCCCATCGGTTGCCCGGGTGTGGTGTTCGATCGTCGCAACGTACCGGACTTCCGCTTCGTCGAAGACATGGCGAGCAATCTCGATTGGGAAGCGTGGCTGCGATTGGCTGAGTGCTCCGGTGCATTCGTACGCGTTGCCGAGCCTCTCGTCACCCGGCGCATTCACGAAGAAAGCGAGACCTCCGCATTGATCGCGGATCGCCGCCGCATCGTCGAGGATCGCGCGATGTTCGCGCGGATGTGGCCACGGCCGATTGCTGAATTGATTGCTGCCGTGTATCGATCGAGCTATCGGGCGAATCGAACGCCGCGATCAGCGTTCTCGGCCCCGGACGACGCTCGCGATATCAACCGGGCGGCTTGATGAGAAGGCCCTGCCCGGTCGGCAACGAAAGAATCGGCACGCGGTGCGCCCGCGCGAATGCATCGAGCGCGACCTTTTGCGCCTCGAAGCCAACGTAGGCATAGTCGTCGAAAAGCACCGTCGCACCAGGCGCAAGTCGCGACCAGAAATACTCGATCGCCGCAACTTCGGGGGGTGCGCAATTCATGTCGAGGTGGAGATAGGCGATGCGCTCGGCCGTGACTTGCCCCAGTGTTTCGGGAACGGTCCCGACGATGATGCGCACGTTCTTCCATTGCGAAAAGTTGTCGATCACCGATTGCGGGCTCGAAACGTAGAAGCCATCGTCGAGCTTCTCCCGATTCCAGTCGATCGCCCCTCTATCACGCTCGCGTTGCGACACGTAACGTTCGTCCAGCCCGGCGAATGTGTCCAGCAGCCAGAATGTCTTGCCAAGCGTGTCCCAGTCGATGTGATGCATGATGGCGCTCGATAGGAAACCACGATTGACGCCACATTCGACGAAGTCGCCTTCGACTGTCGCGGCCGTTCTCGCTGCCCATAATCCTGTGTGTATGCGCCAATGCCAGCGATAGTCGGGCTGGCCGTATAGCGCTTGCCTGCCGCGGGCGTAGGCGTCCAAAAACGCCGGATCGCGCATGAAATCGTGGTTGTGTACGCTGATCAGCCCGTCCTGTGCATAAATGCGCGGACCGAAAAGACGCGCAACGCGATAGCTCGCGTTGGCGACCGTACGGGCCAATGCTCGGGCGATCGTCATTCGTGCGACGTCAGGTGGTCGTCATCATGCACGCCACGCCGATCGTGATCAGCACGATGCCGGTCCATTGCAAGCGGGTCAGCTGCTCATCGAACATGAGCCACGCGAGAAGCGCCATCAGCACGTAGAAACCGGAGCCAAGGATCGCGACGGCAACGCCGAGCTTCTCTTGCGAAATGACGACCATCCAGATTGCGTAGCCGATGACCTGGAGAATCAGGGACCCATAGACGGGTGGAGAAAGGGCGGCTGCCTTGAAGAACTGGGGCCACGATTCCAATGAGGAGGGCGCGCCGATTTCGTTAACTGCTCGTTTCAGGAGAAACTGACTCGCGACCGAGTTCAGGGTGACTATGATGATTAAAAGTTTGGCGGACATGTTCAACGCCAGAAGACGAGTGCGTAGTTAGGCTTGTCATTGGCGAACAAGTCCGTCTCGGACCAGCAAATTCCCTGGTCGATTCCACGCATCGCCGCAATCAACTCGCTGCGGGACACGAGGCGTACTTCGCGATCACCGGTTATGTACCGATCGGACAGGTAGCCGAGTCGTGCGCGAAAGTATCCCGGCTCGACATCCTTGACGATTATGCGAAGCGACGGCGCAGCGCGCATGACGTCGGAAATGGTCTTCAACAACGCGCCGCGCTCGCCAGGAGGAACGTGATGCATGACGTCCGTCATGAGAAGTACCTGCGGCAACGGACGCGACGATGCCAGGTAGTCGGCGAGCGTGGTGTGGGGCAACCGCACAATCCGATCCGCGTGTGCAGCATCGATCCATTGACCGACGACCGGCGCTACATCGATCGTTGTCACGCAGATGTCCGCGCGATGCGCAAGCAGCAGGTTGACGATGGCGCCATCGCCACCGCCGACGTCGAGTACGTGTGCTCCGGCGGGAATTCGTCGCGAGATCGCTTCGACCACCTTGCCGATATCGACGAACAAAGCGCGGTACGCACCACCCACAACGCGAGAGCCGCGATTGCCCAACAACCTGCGAGCGAGGCGTCCCGGCGTCATGCAGCAGAGATTCTGTTTTTCATAGCGGGATGCCGAAGCCTGGCTTGAAGCGCACGGTGCAGTCGATCGATTGTGGTGCCTTGCGCCATTCCTCGACGGAGCCGATGTCGATCGCATCGCCTCCTTTCATATAGGAGAAGTATTTGATGCGGCCCTCGTCGATGAAAAGCTGCATCTCCGAGCCAAGCTGATAGGCGCGCGACCAGTAGTGAAACTCCTGAGTAACCGGTCGGGGCGGGAAAAACAGCTTTGGACAGGTGTCCTCGACTCGATCGAAAAGCAACTCGACCTGCTTCACCTCGGCCTCATAGGCAAGGCGTTCCTCAGGTGCGCTTAGCAAACGACAACTTATGAAATGCTTCCATCCGTCGTTGCTCCGGCGACGTTCGCCTCGAATGTTCCCTTCGATTCGCAAGAACTCGCAGTCGTTGCGGTCAATGCGCAATCCAAAGCGACGAAAGTAGAGGCGAAGGTCTTCGGGTGGACGCGGCAACGAAGCGTGAGTGACGACTCCATCGGGCAGCGGCAGTAGCATCCGCAGCCTCGAACTGTTCGAGTCGAGGAGCCTCTGTGCGCGCTCTCCACCGGGTTGACGCGGGCCGATGACATAAAAGCCACCCACGTTCATCATCCCCGATTCTGGATGCAGATACGGGAGAAAGAAGCTTCCCGACTGAAAGCCTGGCGCAACGAAGAAATACGGTTCCTGACGCAAGCGATCGGGAATCTCGACACGCACCCACGGTCCCTTCCATTCCATGCCGCCGCGCACGAGGTCGCTGCCCAGCACTAACTGTACGACCTGCATCGAAACGATCAGAACGGCGCCGGCGATAGTGGCGGATTGCCACTTCAAATACAACCGCTGCAACACGAGCGCCAGGATCACGCTCGTCGCGCAAGCCATCGGCAGAAAGTAACGGCTGTTCCCTGAAATCGCGAGCCACAGGCACCACGATACGACGAACCCGATCACGAGGCCGGCAAGGCACCGGTACGAGCCAGGGTCGTCGGTTGTCGCGCCGTCGCTGATACGGCGGAAAGCACGCGAGAGTCGCGCCGCGCCGAGGGCGCCAAGGGCCAAGATGAGCGCTGCGTATCTCAGATCAGGCGCGCGCGGCTCAACATGAACGCCACTCGCTGCGCGCAGCATGTCGAACGGCCGGGCGACGAACGCGTCCCACGTCAGCGGAATGAAGCGCTCCTGACGGATCGGCGTCGTGATGAAGTCGGGTGAGCGAAAGTGCTCGTTCAGGAATGGAAAGAACGGATTACCAAACTCGCGCCATAACGGCCAGGACCACGGCAGCGAAACGACGACGAACGCGACCGCGCACGCGGCTAGAAACGCCATCAGCCCACGGCCGCGCGCGCGGAGCGTACCCGGCATGAGAATAAGTGCAGCAAAAGCGGCAATCGCGAATATTGCGTTCGACAACTTGAGCGCCGCAGCGAACCCGCAAAGGGCGCCGGCCAGCGCTGCCATTCGCCAGTCTCCGCCACGCAAAACGCGAGCAACCGCGACCCATCCGCCCAGCGCTACAACTGTCACCGATAGGTCGGACGCGGTGGACCCTAAGCCTTGTAGCAACACCGGATTGATGGCTGCGAGCAACAGCGCCAGGAATGCAAACCACCTCCGTTCGCCCTGATGACGTCGAATGCCGGCAACCATGGCGAGCTCGAAAGTGAGACCGAGGACCAATGCATGGAACACTGCGAAGACAATTCCCATCGCGATCGCAGGCCATGCTGCGCTCCACATCCAATAAAGCGGAACGAGCGCATAAGGGTTGACGTACGACGGCGTGCCCGCCCCGAAGAAGTCCTGCGAAAAGCGATCGTGGATGGCGCTGAAACCGGCGTATAGATGGTAGTTGACCGCGTCCCATTGCAGATCCTTGCCGAGCGCGAGCGTCCACGCGACAGCGAAGACCATCGAGATGACATAAGCGAAAACATGCCATCGATCGATACGGACAGCTTCCGAATCGACGGTGTTTGTCGTCAACCGCAAAAACGGTGCTGTGCTTGCAGTCACGCCGGATGTCGTGTGCGCGCGGGCGTGTCGGGCCAAATCACGGCTTTACTGCCGGTGGTTCCGCCACGCCGCCGAAAGGTGGTGCGAACTTCCTGGAGCAGTCGATCGGCTGCGACTCCCGCAACCACGCGTCCACGGCGCCAGCATCAATGGGATCGCCGCCCAATAGCGCCGAACGATAAATGACGCGGCCCTCGGAAATCTGCAACTGCATTTCCGATCCCATGTTGTAGCGTCGCATCCATCGAGGCACCTGCTCGGTGACCGGACGGCGGGGATGAAAAAGGTTCGGGCACGTGTCTTCGACGCGATTGAAGACTGTGTCTATCGGCCGCACTTCGCGCTGATAGGCTTCGGCGTTTGCCGGCGCCGCGACGAGGCGACACGTCAGGAACGAAAGCCAATTGTCCTCGGGGCGCCGTGGGTGGATTATGTCCACAGGGTACGCAAGCAGCCGGACGATGTCGCAATCGCCGCCATCAACGCGAAGTCCGAATCGCCTTACGTCCACGTCCAGATCGCTTGGTGGACCCGGCAGATCGTTCAGGCTTTTCGCTCCTGTTGGCAATAGTCGCAGGATCCGGACGCGGTTCGAATTTCGCTCGAGCATCGCACTCATGCGCTCCCAGCCGGGGTGACCCGGACCGAGCGCATAGAAGCCTGAGGTGGTGATCATCCCCGATTGCGAATGCCAGTTCGCGAGAAACGCGCTCCCTGATTTGTACGAGGTCGACAGAAACAGATAAGGTTCTTGACGATAGCGATCCGGAAACTCCGCTTTGAGCATAGGCCCTGCCCACTGGCTACCGTCGCGTTTCCAGTCTGCCGCGATGACCAATTGGGTGACCTGAACCAGCAATAACAACGCGCCGACCGTCAGCGTTGCATCCTTCCATCGGTGATATAGGCGTTGCAGGATTGCCGCGATCAGCACTGCCGTTATTGAACTCATTGGCAGGAAGTAACGGCTGTTGCCCGAGGCGAAGAGCCAAAGTCCCCATGCAACGAGAAAACCGAGGATCAAGGCGTGGAACGAACGCTGCGCAGCAGCGCCGTTTGCGTCGCCGTCGGCAGGCGTCACCGCAGTCCGCGCGACGCGCGATCTCAGCAAGAGCCACGCCGCCAGCAAAAGGAATAGCGCCGCGAATCGAGCATCCGGTGCATGCAACTCCGTATGTTGCAAATCCCTGGGGGATAGCATGTCGAACGGCCGCATCAGCATCTGCAGCCAACCCTGCGGTCGAAAGCGCTCGTACTGAAGCGCTTCGCTCGTAAAGTCAGGCGAGGCGAACCAGTGATTCAGGAATGGAAAGAATGGATTGCCGAATGTCTCCCACAGTTTCCAACTCCACGGCAGCGACACGACGACGAAGGCAGTACCGCAAGCGATTCCAAACATCGCGCTAGCGATCAGGCGCTTTCGCGGTGAAACGGGAAGCAAGACGACCATCGTCAATGCGGCTATGGCGTAGAGCGCATTCGAAAGCTTCAACGCGGCAGCGACACCGCATAGAACCCCGCTCGTTATGACTAACCTGTCATCGGGGGACCGTACCGCTCTTGCCATCGCCAGCCATCCCGCGAGTGTGACGATTCCGACAGGGATATCCGAGTGCGTCAGTCCCACGCAGCCGATGAAGACCGGACTCAATACCGCCAACAAAACCGCAAGCATGCCGACCGCAACTCTTTGCGCCGCTTTGCCGGCACACGAGAGCAATGCCATTTCATAGGTGAGCCACAACATGGCTGCATGGCACGTCGCGAGAAGAGCCGCGATCAAGACAGCCGGTGCTTCGCTCCGTGCAAGAAGATATAGCGGGATGTAGGCGTAGGGGTTGATGTACGACGGGGTCCCGGCGGCGAAGAAATCGACGGCGAACCGATCGTTGAGCGCTGCAAAGCCCAAATAGAAGTGGTAATTGACGGCATCCCACACCAGTGCGTGCCCACCGGCGAGCGTCCATCCGATGGTGATAACGAGCGCGCTGATCACGGCGGCGAATCTTCCACGCCGCAGGACGACAACGTCCTGCGCAAGTACAGGCTCAACGCCTAGCGCGACCGATACGGAGCTGGAGTTCAAGCGACTAGGCTCGCTTGCCGTTTGGTTCAATCAGGCTCAGAACGAACGAGGCGAAAGCAATCTCTGCTCCGCCGATCATTAGTGTGACCGACGGGATTGCGTAGCGCATCATCGATGTCGAGTCGAGTGCCCCAAGATGTGCCTCGACCCACAAGCGCACCGACAGTACGGCGAGCCCGAATCCACACAGGGCGACTGTGGCGCCGAGCGCAAGTCCCCGTTCCAGCGACAGGATTTGCCAGAGTCTCTCGATCCTGGGTGATGAGGGAAGAACTCCCTTCACGCATCCGATTGCTCGCGCGAGCAGCGAAAAGATGACCAGTTGCAAGCCCAGGATCGTCGCTCCAGCCGCGTAGAGCATCGTATGGATATCGAAGCCGATTGAATCGATGATCACTGGTCCGCGCAGGATCATCGCTTGCGCGAACAATCCGAGCGACAGCAGCGCAAGCCCCGGATACAACAAAAGCCAGCGGGGACTCATCATCAACAGAAACCGCAGGTGCCGCCAACCATCGCGCCAGCTTCGAAGGTGCGGTGGTCGTGATCGGCCGTCTGGCGAAAGCGTAGTGGGCACTTCGCATATCGCGAGTCCCGCGAGCTCGGCCTTGATGATCATCTCGCTCGCGAACTCCATGCCGGGCGCCCTCAATTGCAGCGCTCGAATCGAGTCGCGGTGAAAACCGCGCAGTCCGCAATGAAAGTCGCCGATCCGCGAGCGAAACAGCAGCCGTCCGATAAAGGAAAGGACAGGATTGCCGAGATAGCGATGCAAAAGCGGCATGGCACCGGCGGCAATGCCGCCTTCGAAGCGATTCCCGATAACGAGTCGATCACCCCGTCTTAAGCGCTCGACGAATCCGTCGAGCCTCGAGAAATCGTAGCTGTCGTCGGAGTCACCCATGATCACGAAGCGGCCGCGCGCAGCTTCGATCCCGGCGATCAACGCGCTTCCATAGCCGCGAATGGGAACGTTTACGACCCGCGCTCCATTGGCCAATGACGCGCCTTGCGATCCGTCGGTCGACCCATTGTCCGCAACGATTATTTCGCCGTCGATGCGCGCACGAGCGAGAAATCCCCGTGCCTTGGCGACGCATTGACCAACGGTTTCGATCTCGTTCAGGCACGGCATCAAGATCGAAAGCTCGACGGAGGACGCGACTTTTGTGTCAAGCGCGTCCTCATCGACTGCGGCTAACGATCCATCACGATTTTTCTCGAGAGGTGCCAGCATGGGTCAAACCGCTGTGGTGAAACCGACCATCATCCGCTGAAACGTCAAAAAACAAACGGGGGTGCCACTTGAGCACCCCCGATTGTCAACGCCGTTCTGATCGACGTCGTTTCAACTACACGATTACGGGCGCAAGTTCGCCGGCAGGCAGCGAGCAGTTATAGAACCACCCGTGCGGGCCCACTTGACCGATCCACCCGCGTCAGTCGGCGTCATAACGATGTCACCCGTTGCGCTGCCGCATACCGACGCGCTCAAGCCAGTGTAGGCGATGGTGATAACCCCGGCGGCGATGGTGACACTTGTAACGTTGTTGCCCGAAATATTCGCGGCCGGCGCGACGCCCGCGCCTGCGTTGTCTGCGGGCCAAGAAGCGGTCGAGCTGTAATACTCAGCCACCGCAGTCTTCGCACCGGCAGCAACTTGCAACCCTTCCGACACCTTCGCGCGGTTCGTGTACTCCGCGTATTGCGGGATCGCGATGGCGGCGAGGATGCCGATGATCGCCACGACGATCATCAGTTCGATCAATGTAAAGCCTTGTTGCACGCGCTTCATATTTAACTCCTTGTTCACGAGAGAGAAGACGACACCCTTCGCACCCAACGATGCTGGAAATACATGTTTGCAAGCGATGTGCCAGAAATGCGTGAAAAGACAAGCCGTTGGTCGCACTGCAACAAGCGCCTGAATTCAAAGAAAACAAGGCTCTAAGGAGATTGGACGAACGGTCGAATCGCAGATTGCCCAGCGCCGCTCGATTCGGTGCGACGTCATCCGCCGACGCGGCGCGCTAGACCATGGTGACGTGGAGCGTCACATCGCGCGGAAGCGCGATCTGCGCTGTTCGCGACAGTTTTCATTGCTTTGAACGACTCGCAACCGACCATCTAGGAGCAGTGGGGGCCGCAAGGCGCCCCCCACTGTCCCGTCGTCTTGGTAGACGACGCTTCACAGCTACACGATTACGGACGCAAGTTCGCCGGCAGGCAGCGAGCCGTCACCGTTCCCCCGGTGCGGGCCCATTTGACCGATCCACCCGCGTCGGTCGGGGTCATGATGATGGTTCCCGTTGCGCTGCCGCACACTGATGCGCTCAGGGCCGTGTAGGCGATGGTAATCACGCCACCCGCAATAGTGACACTCGTTACGTTGTTGCCCGAAATATTCGCCGCTGGCGCAATGCCCGCGCCCGCGTTGTCTGCGGGCCAGGCGGCGGTCGAGCTGTAATACTCGGCAACAGCAGTCTTCGCACCAGCCGCAACCTGCAGACCTTCCGACACCTTCGCACGATTCGTGTATTCCGCGTATTGCGGGATCGCAATGGCGGCGAGAATGCCGATGATCGCCACGACAATCATCAGTTCGATCAACGTAAAGCCTTGTTGCACGCGTTTCATGTGTAACTCCTTGTTCACGAGAGAGGACATCCATTCGCACCCAGCGATGCCGGGATGACGGCGTGCAATCGATATGCCAGAAGGCTGGACAATGTTTGCCGTTTGTCTAAATGCAATAGTTATATGAATCCAAACGCATATCGCCGGTCTGATCTCGGCATGATGTTTGTATTCGACATTCGCGCCACCGAAAAAAAGGCGCATCGCAAGCGAGTTGCGACGGCGCGCAGCCCTCGGATGCGGAAGTAAACGCGGATTGCGCTGCTTACGAGCGAACGCGCTTCAAATTGCCGGCCGATACACGAGTCGCGTGCCCGCAACTTCGATCTCGTCGCCGATCGCAAGCAGCGTTCCGTTGTCAGCTAACGCCGTGCCATTGACCTTCGCGCGCGTACCGCCTTCGACATGCATCAGTCGAAAGCCTTCGTCCGATCGATTGACACTTGCAACTTGAACGCCGATGCGACCGAGCACGAACGGATTGTTCGCGACAACGACTTGATGCCCTGCCGACGGTCCATCGAGCACTTCGAGCGTTGGCGCGTCCGCGGGCGCGCGATTGAGCAACGACGTTGCGTCATCGCGCGTCGAGGGTGTTGCGAATCGCGTCGACGTATCGACTTGCGCGCCGCCCAGCAAGGCGGCCAATGGCAATGTGCCTTCGCCGGATGGCGCTTTCGCAGCGGGCGCCTGCAACGCGGCATCGATCTCGGCTACACCGATCGCGTCGGCTTCCTTCTCCGCCGCGCTCGTCGCAACCGATGCCGAATACTCAGTCGAGTGATAAACGAGCTTTTGGCGTCCGATATCGATCTCATCGAGGTCGCGCAGGAAGTGCTTGGCAATCGGCTTGCCATTCACCAGCGTCCCGTTCGTGCTGTTGAGATCCTCGAGAAACGAGTCGTCGAGGATCGTCACGACCGCAGCGTGCTCACCGCTCACGGCCGGAAACGGAAGGCACACGTCGTTGTCGGCGCGACGCCCGATCGTGATGCGCTCGCTTTCGAGCTGAATATCGCGCGTTCCACCATCAGGAAGCTGCAATACGAGCTTACCCATCGATTAATCCGGCGACCCTCTGAAGTTCACGAGCTCTTGCGCTTCGCCAAGAAGCGCTGCGCCCATCCCGGCGCCGGCAAGAATTCGGCGGGAACGCGCGCGAGAATCACCGAAATGTTGTCGCGGCCGCCGTTCTGGTTCGCGAGATCGACGAGCTCGGCGGCGACTTCGGGTAAGTCCTCGCGCTTTGCTTCGAGAATGCCGCGGACGATGTCGGGATCGACCATATCCGTCAATCCGTCGGAGCACAGCAAATAGATGTCATCCGCTTCGAGTCGATATTCGGCAATGTCGGCAGGCACGATCGCCTCGATACCGAGCGCGCGCGTCACGAGGTTCTTGTTGAGCGAGTAGCGCGCCTGGTCGGCGGTCAGTTGTCCGCTGTCGATCTGTTCCTGCAAGAGCGAGTGATCATGGGTCAACTGCTCGAACTTGTCCCCGCGCAATCGATAACAGCGCGAATCGCCGATGTGGCCGATCGACACGCGGTTGGCATGAAACACAGCCGCGACGATCGTCGTGCCCATTCCCGCGCATTCGGGACGCGCTTGCGCCGCCTCGTAGATGCCCTTGTTCGCCGATGCGATCTGCTGCGTAAGCAACAAAGCCGCATGTGTGAGTCCGCTTTGCACATCGACTTTCGACAACTCGCGCCCGGAGCGCAACTCCGGCATCAAACCAGTGGAAACGACGTTGACCGCGATGCCGCTTGCGACTTCGCCGGCGCTATAGCCGCCCATTCCGTCGGCCAGCACGGCAAGCCCGGCTTGGCCATCGACGAACACCGAGTCCTCGTTGTGCGCACGCACCATCCCGGGATGCGAGAGGCTGGCGACGTCGAGCGGTGCGTGGTCGTTCATGGCGCGCGGTGACGCGAATCAAAGCAAGCGGCACGCCGGAGTGTATCCGCACGCACGCTTCAACGCAGGCAATCCAGGATGCACGGTCACCGTCAAAGCACCGAGCGCAGCAGCTTCCCCATCTCGGCCGGATTCTTCGTCACCTTGATTCCGGACGCCTCCATCACCGCGAGCTTTTCCTGCGCTGTTCCTTTGCCCCCGGAGATGATCGCGCCGGCGTGTCCCATGCGCTTGCCCGGCGGCGCTGTAACGCCGGCGATGAAGCCGACGACGGGCTTTTGCATGTTGGCCTTCACCCATTCGGCCGCGACCTCCTCATCGGTGCCGCCGATTTCGCCGATCATGATGACCGCATCGGTTTGCGGATCGTCGTTGAACATGCGCAGCACGTCGACATGCTTCAAGCCATTGACGGGATCACCGCCGATGCCGACCGCGGTCGATTGTCCAAGACCGAGCTCGGTCAGTTGCCCGACGGCTTCGTAGGTGAGCGTTCCCGAGCGCGACACGACACCGACGCGGCCTTTCTTGTGAATGTGCCCGGGCATGATGCCTATCTTCAACTCGTCGGGTGTGATCACACCGGGACAGTTCGGCCCGAGCAGCAATGTCTTGCGACCTTGCATGCGATAGCGCGTGCGAATCATGTCACGCACCGGAATGCCTTCGGTGATCGCAATGACGAGATCGAGATCGGCATCGACCGCTTCGTCGATTGCGGACGCAGCGAACGGCGGTGGCACGTAGATCACGCTTACATTCGCGCCAGTTGCCGCTTTCGCTTCCGCGACGGTGTTGAAAATCGGAATGCCTTCGAAATCTTCGCCGCCTTTTTTTGGAACGACGCCGGCGACAAACGCTTCGCGCCCGCTCGCATACTCGCGACACATGCGCGTGTGAAATTGCCCGGTCTTGCCGGTGATGCCTTGGGTGATGACCTTGGTGTTGCGATCGACGAGGATGCTCATTGCTTCACCGCCGCGACGATCTTTTGCGCTGCATCGGCCATGTTGTCGGCGCTGATGATCGGCAACCCCGATTCTTTCAGGATTTTGCGACCAAGCTCTTCGTTGGTGCCTTTCATGCGAACGACCAGCGGCACGCCAAGCTTGGTTTCTTTCGCGGCTGCGACGATCCCGTTCGCGATCGTGTCGCATTGCATGATGCCGCCGAAGATGTTGACCAGTATCCCCTTCACCTTCGGATTGGACAGCATGATCTTGAACGCTTCGGTGACTTTCTCGGTCGTTGCACCACCGCCGACATCGAGAAAATTCGCGGGCTCGCCACCGAACAGCTTGATCGTGTCCATCGTCGCCATCGCAAGCCCTGCTCCGTTGACCAGACACCCGATATTGCCGTCCAGGGAGATGTAGGAAAGATCGAACTTGGACGCGGCAATCTCCGCAGGATCTTCCTCGTCGAGATCGCGCATCGCGACGATGTCGGGATGGCGAAACAGCGCGTTGCTGTCGAAATTGAGCTTCGCGTCGAGAGCTACCACTTTGCCGTCGCCGGTCAGGATCAGCGGATTGATCTCGGCGAGCGATGCGTCGGTTTCATCGAACACGCGATACAGGCCCTGCAGCACGGTTCGCGCGTCTTTCAAGCTGTTCTCGGGGACGCCGATTTTGCGCGCGACGTCATTGGCCTGAACATCGGTCAAGCCCTGCGTCGGATCGATCGCAACACGCACGATCTTCTCGGGCGCTTGCTCGGCGATTTCCTCGATGTTCACGCCGCCTTCGGAGCTCGCCATCAGCGTCACGCGCTGTGTCGCGCGATCGACGACCATCGCGGCGTAAAGCTCCTTCTTGATGTCGGCGCCTTTTTCGATCAGCACGCGCCGCACTTTCTGACCTTCAGTGCCGGTCTGATGCGTAACGAGTTGCATGCCGAGAATCTGCGATGCAAGCGAGCTCACTTCGTCGATCGAGCGCGCAAGCTTGACGCCACCGCCCTTGCCGCGACCGCCGGCGTGAATCTGCGCTTTGACGACCCACAACGGTCCGCCGAGTTGCTTCGCGGCGCTCACTGCCTCGTCGACCGAGAACGCGGGAATTCCGCGCGGGACGGGCATGCCGAGCTTGCGAAACAACTCCTTGCCTTGGTACTCGTGAATCTTCATCGGGCCTTCTCCGGCGTTTCGACATCGCCGCGATACCATTTCGGATAATAGCGGCGCGCAACATCGCCTTGCGTGTCGAGCGCGTGACAGCGGTCGAGTTGGAAAGGTTTGACATCGCCCGCGTCTTCGCGCTTTCGCAATCCCGAGAGCATTTGCACGCCCACCGTCGGGAAATAGCCCATGAGCTCGGTCAAATGCGTGCAACCTTTGATGCCGCCGAGCGTATCGTGCAGCGTGCGCCGGAATCCGGCGAGCAGGTTCGCGCCGATCAAATTTCGATACGCGCCGACGATACGCTGGCACGCGCCGGGATACGGCATCGCGTCGGTCGAGGCTTCGACATCGTGAATCGTGAGCTCGGTATCGACGGTCATGCGCACCCACATGTCGTGGATGGGCTCGCCGCGGGAACGCACGCCTGTCAGAAGCGCAATGCCGTGATCCTTGACGTCGGTCATGTGCGCTTCGACGTCGAAGAGTCCGTCGTCCCGCGCAAACGCTTCATAACGAACGTTGCGCACGTGCACGCGATTGCGATGAACGGGAGACGACAGCGGCAAGCGAGCCTCGAGACGGCGGCGGGAAAGGGAGTTCGGACCGGCTTACCGCGGCTACAATCGCCGGACTGATGATTTTAGCAGCGGTCACACGGAGACCCATTGCAATGACGTTCGTTGTGGCGCTGGATCAAGGCACGACGAGCTCGCGCGCGCTCGTGTTCGATCACGCAGGATCGGTGCGAGGCGGCGCGCAAGCCGAGTTCCGCCAGATTTTTCCACAGCCCGGCTGGGTCGAGCACGATCCCAATGAGATCTGGTCGAGCCAATCGGCGGTGCTGCACGGAGCGCTCGCGGACGCGAAGATTCGCTCCGCCGATATTGCGGCGATCGGCATCACCAATCAACGCGAAACCACACTCGTGTGGGATCGGCGCACGGGCGAGCCGATTCACAACGCGATCGTCTGGCAGGACCGGCGCACGGCGGGGATTTGCGATGCGCTACGTAATGCGGGCCATGAGCCGACGATCGTTGCCAAGACCGGGCTCGTGATCGATGCGTATTTTTCGGGAACGAAACTCAAGTGGCTGCTCGATCACGTCCCCGATGCGCGTGCACGGGCTAATGCAGGGGAGCTTGCGTTTGGTACGGTCGATAGCTGGCTCGTCTACAAGTTGTCGGACGGCACACGGCATGTAACGGATGTATCGAACGCAAGTCGCACGATGTTGTTCGACATTCATCGCGCCGCTTGGGACGAAAAGTTGTGCGCGCTGCTCGACGTGCCGATGTCGCTGCTTCCCGAAGTAGTTCCGTCGTCAGGCGTATGCGCACACGCGCGGATCGATGGCGTCGACGTGCCGGTCGCAGGAATCGCGGGGGATCAGCAAGCGGCGTTGTTCGGTCAGGCATGTCACACACCGGGTCTCGCGAAGAATACCTATGGAACCGGCTGCTTCCTGCTGATGAACACCGGACGTGAGGCGGTTGCCTCGAAGAACCGTCTGCTCACGACCATTGCATGGAAGCGCAACGACGCAATCGACTATGCGCTGGAAGGCAGCGTGTTCATCGGCGGCGCGGTCGTGCAATGGCTGCGCGACGGGTTGAAGATCATTCGGCAGGCGTCGGACATCGATGCGCTGGCGCGAACGGAGAAGGACAACGGTGGCGTGTACTTCGTGCCGGCGTTTGCGGGCTTAGGCGCGCCGCATTGGGATGCGTATGCGCGAGGTGCGATGTTTGGATTGACGCGCGGCGCAAGCGCCGGGCACATCGCGCGCGCGGCATTGGAATCGATTGCATATCAGAGCGCGGAGGTTCTTACCGCGATGCAACGCGACGCTGGGATCACATTATCGGAATTGCGCGTCGATGGTGGCGCGACAGGTTCGAATCTGCTGATGCAATTTCAAGCCGATGTTCTTGGCGTGCCCGTCGTACGGCCGAAAGTGCGCGAGACGACTGCGCTGGGTGCAGCTTATCTCGCGGGACTCGCGGTCGGCTATTGGAAAGATAGTGCGGAGGTCGCGGCGAACTGGCAGGTCGATCGCACATTCGAGCCGGCGATGCCGCGGGAGCTGGTGGCGGAGTTGATTGTGGGTTGGGAGCGGGCGATTGAGCGGAGCAAGGGTTGGCACGGGTAGACGCTATGGGGTGTTGGATCAGCCGCGAGGCGCACAATTGGGAACTCCGCTTTACATACCGCTGAAGGCGATCATGCGCTCACGTCTCGTCCTGACGCTCGCTTCGAGCATGGCAATCGGGTCCACGCTCGGTGCTGCGATCGCAGTCGAAGCGGCTGGTCGCCCCGCGCGCAACGTGAAGGCGCAGGAAGTGCAGCCGCTGGCGAAGCATCTGTCAGGCACCGGCCTCTATACCGACGGCTCGATGTCCGTCGTACGTCCCGAAATCCTTCCGTTCTCCCCTCAATACCCGCTGTGGTCCGATGGGGCGAGCAAGCGCCGATGGATCCATGTTCCCGCCGGTAAGTCGATCGACGCATCGAAGCCGGACGAGTTCGCGTTCCCGCCCGGCACGAAGTTCTGGAAGGAGTTCGGCCACGCCGGAAAAGTCGAGACGCGGCTGATCGAGCGCCTGCCCGACGGCACTTGGCGCTTCACAGCGTACCAGTGGACCGAAGGCGGTACAGACGCGACGCTGGTGCACGAGGACGGGGCGAACATCGCGGCGGCCGGCGCACCGGGCGGGCGCTACACGATCCCGTCGCGCAACGACTGCCTCGCCTGCCACGAAGGCGGGACGGTGCCGATCCTGGGCTTCTCAGCCTTGCAGCTTTCACGCGATCGCGATCCGCTCGCTCCGCACGCCGAGCCGCGACGTCGCGGCGAGCCGGATCTCGCCGAACTCGCCTCGCGCGGCATCATCCGCAATCTCCCGCGGCCGCTCGTCGACGATCCCCCGCGCATCGTCGCAGCAACGGGCGTCGGCCGCGCAGCGCTCGGCTACTTGCATGCGAACTGCGGCCATTGCCACAACGAGACTGGCGCCGTCGCCGGCATCGAGCTGATGCTCGCTCAGAGCGCGGCCGATCCGGATGCGAGCGCGCGTGCGACGCTCGGCTCTCTCATCGGCCATGCGAGCCGTTTCCGCGCGCACGGATCGAGCGCCGCGTCGCGCATCGTGCCTGGCCGACCGGACGAGAGCGTAATCTCGATGCGCATGAAAACCACGAATCCGCTGACCCGCATGCCACCGCTCGGCGTGACCGTCGTCGACGACGACGGCCTCGCGCTGGTCGAGCGCTGGATCAAGCAGGACCTCACCCCCCCATCGGAGACAACGCCATGATTCGATCGATCCGACGCCGCGTGCGAACCGTCGCGCCGCTGGCTTCGTTTCTGCTGGTCCTCGCCACGACGTCCGGGCCAGTCGTCGCCGCGGATGCGGCGCCGGCGAAGGGCAAAGCGGATCCGAACAAGCTCGCGCGAGGCAAGTATCTCGTCACCGTCGCCGGCTGCAACGACTGCCACACGCCATGGAAGATGGGGGCGAAGGGTCCCGAGCCGGACATGACGCGCATGCTGTCGGGCCATTCGGAAAGCGACAAGCTCCCGCCGCCGCCGAAGCCCGAAGGTCCGTGGATCGTGAGCGCGGCGGCGACGAATACCGCGTGGTCGGGACCGTGGGGCGTGAGCTTCACGGCGAATCTCACGCCCGATGCGGAGACGGGGCTCGGCAAGTGGACGCAACGCAACTTCACCGACACGATTCGCACCGGACGTCACATGGGACGCGGCCGCCAAATCCTTCCCCCGATGCCGATCCCGATGTACAAGAATTTCACCGATGGCGACCTCGAGGCGATCTTCAGCTATCTGCAG
>DATLOI010000057.1:0-12300 GCA_035536295.1 Casimicrobiaceae bacterium | reverse complement strand
AAGGCTTAGCTCACATCAATTGACAGTCACCCTCACGCACGCCGAGAAAAACCGCATCATCTCTTTCGATGCATCGGGCCCGGAAGGGTCTGTGTAAGAACCAGCTCGATCGCCGCCGAACCATGCGTGGCCGCCGCCATGCACGGTCCAGTGCTCGGCGGTCACTGCGCCGATCGCATTTCGGAATGTCGTTTTGGTGTAGGCACGGCCACCCGCAATCTCCCCGCGCTCGATAATGGGCGCGAAGTCGCCTTCGCCCCCTCTCGCATCGGTGTTCCCGAACTGCGCAACGACTTGTGCGCCGTTGCTGTGATTGACGATCATGTCGCGATCGCCATGAAAAACGATTGCCGGCACCGGCGTGAACTGGGTCGTCGCAACCATCGGCCGCGTGCGTTTTCCCTGCTTCATCGCTGCGAGTGCCGACGGCAGATCATGCGCCGCGCCGCTTGGCAATCCCGAATGGACGCCGATCGCCGCGAACAGGTCGGGATATGTCCCGGCGAGCACCGCGGCCATTGCTCCGCCCGCCGATAATCCGGCGACGAATACGCGACGCGCGTCTAGTCCGTGCGCTTGCACGACATGCCGCGTCAACTCGGCAAGCAGCGCCGCCTCGCCCCGGCCACGCTGTTGATCCCCCTTGCGAAACCAGTTCCAGCATTTGCTGGGGTTCTTGCTCTGCGATTGCGCCGGGTAAACGACAACGTAGCCGTGCTCCTGCGCAATTGAATTCATGCGCGTGCCGCGCGCGAAATCATCGGGCGATTGCCTGCACCCGTGCAGCATGACGAGAACCGGTGGCGCGATTCCTTCGCGAAGGCCGGCGGGAACGAAGAGCTTGTAAGCGATCTCACCCGCATCACAAGCAAAGCGATGATTGGTAAATTGGCTGTGTTCCTCGCTTTGTGGCCCGGGTTCATGGATCGCCGGCTCAGAAAAGTCGTCGACTCGGGCGGCCTCGTCGTGGACGGCGACTTGCGAGACCTCGTCGGAAACGACGCGATAGTCGCCTTCCAGGACATTCCGATGCGGATCGTTCGTACTCATAGCGTGGCCATTGAGGCCGCGCTGGATCGCCTGTGTCGCCGCAGCGAGGTCGCCCGTCTGCATGAGTCGCATGGCTTCTTGCATCGTGTGATTCAGGTTGCCGATCATCTTGATTCCAATCTTCAGTGAATTCGATCCGCCAGGGCGGCCTTGACCGCCGGGCTCGCGTGAAATGCGCCCAGCACGACGATTGATTCGATGGTTTCGCTCGCCAGCGCCGGGGTGACGTCATCGGCGATTCGCACGAGTCCCAATACTTGAATTCGCAAACGCGTCTTGGATTTGCGTACCGCTTCGAGATCGCGCCTGGAAAAGTCCTGCAGACCGAGCACGAGGGTTCGCCGCGCCACCGTCTGTCGAAGAACGTCGACGTGGGTGGCGAGTTGATTCCTGATTGCGCTCCTGATGAGGTCGGTGCGAGTCGAATAAAAGCCTTCCAGAACGAGGAGATCGATCTGCCCGAGATCGATCGGGCCCAGATTGATCGTGATCTTCTCGGTCTCGGCGATTCTTGCCTTCGCATCGGCCATGGGAAACTCCTTGTACCATCCGTCAACCATCCTAGCACCATCCGAGTGGATGGTGCAACCCCGAAACGGCATCTGCAAAAATATTGTTTGCGCCTCCTACAGATGCGCCGCGAGTCTCCCCGTCTAATGGCGCGACTGTCGAGCGCGTCAAATCCGGCTCATCGGACGAGTCCGATCCGCAAGCGAATGTCGCCGCTTCAACGGAACCCACATGACCAACGACAGGCACGACGCTCCCTCCGCCACCAGGGATCAGTTTCTGATGGCGCTCGACTCCAACGATCGACCTCGCTCGCTGCTGCTGGCAAGCTATCTGACGACGTGCACGCATCCGCTTCCCAGCGTGACGTGCATCGAGCTCGACTTGCCGCCCGGGAGCGCGTATGCCGCTGCCGCGAAGCAGGTACTCGAACGAGGCGCTTAAGACGCTGGCCGTCGTCGGGTAGCATTACGCGCGCCCACCCAAGCCGGAGGAGTCGACGTGAAAGCGCCCGCGTTCGCCTATACGAAGCCTCGACCGCGCGAAGAGGTGTTCGACTTGCTGGAACGCTACGGCGATGGTCCGCGTCGTGGAGGCCCTGCCGCGTAGTATTGCGCCTCCATGACAAGACGCACGCTTGGCTGAATGCTCGTCGAACGCTGCGTTCGCGCTGTCGTCTGGCTGCTCGTTTCTTTCACTCCGCTCGCCGATGCGGCGACCGTCACCGTCTTCGCCGCAGCCAGCCTCAAGGAATCGCTCGACGAGCACGCGCGAGCTTTCGAAGCGCAGAGTGGGCACAAGGTCGTCGTGGCGTACGCGGGCAGCAATGCGCTCGCAAGGCAGATCGATTCGCTCGCGCCGGCGGATCTATTCTTATCCGCCGATGTCGAGTGGATGGACTATCTGCAGCAACGGCAGCGCATCATCGCCGACTCTCGCACGAATCTTCTTGGCAATTCACTCGTGCTGATCGCGCCTGCGACCAGCGCGGCAGCCTTGCGGATCACTCGCGACTTCCCTCTGCCAGCGGCCCTTGGTCGCGATAAGCTCGCGATTGCCAATCCCGACGCCGTGCCTGCGGGCCGCTACGCAAAGCAGGCGCTCGAGTCACTCGGAGTATGGAAAAGCGTCGAGCCAAACGTGGCCCGTACCGATAATGTGAGAGGAGCGCTGGCGCTCGTCGCGCGCCGCGAGGCGCCGTTTGGAATCGTCTATCGAACCGACGCAATGGCAGAGCCCCTTGTTCGCGTCGTCGACACGTTTCCGAGCAACTCGCATCCGCCGATCATCTATCCCATCGCACTCATTGCTGGCCGCGATTCCGCGGCAGCGAAGTCGCTTTACGATTACCTGCGATCGCCGCAAGCGCTTCGCGTTTGGCAAAAGCGTGGCTTCGAAGCGTTGCATTGACGATGACTTTCCTAAGTACCGAAGAGGTCGCAATCGTTGCGCTCAGCTTGCGAGTCGCGCTGATTGCCGTGCTGTTCAGCTTGCCGCTTGCAATCCTCGTTGCGTACATACTCGCGCGCTCGCGGGCTCGCGCAATGATCGCGCTCGATGCGCTCGTACACCTTCCGCTCGTGCTGCCTCCGGTCGTCGTCGGATTCGCGCTGCTGGTGCTATTCGGGAGACAAGGTCCGATCGGACGCGTGCTCGACGACTGGTTCGGCGTGACGTTCGCGTTTCGCTGGACCGGCGCAGCGCTCGCCTCGGCGATCATGGGCTTTCCGCTGCTGGTGCGTGCGATCCGCTTGTCGTTCGAAGGAATCGACCGGCGGCTCGAAATCGTGGCACGCACACTGGGCGCCAATCGCGCCTGGGTGTTCACTTCGATCACGCTGCCGCTCGCGTTGCCGGGCGTCATCACCGGCTCTCTTCTCTCATTCGCGCGTGGACTTGGCGAATTCGGCGCGACGATCACGTTCGTATCGAACATTCCCGGTGAGACCGAGACGCTGCCGCTCGCGATCTATGCGCTGACGCAATCACCAGGCGGTGACGTTCGAGCACTACGGCTTTCGATCATCGCCGTGCTCGTTTCCATCGCCGCTCTCGCGATATCGCAATGGCTCGCGAATCGATCGTCCCCATCGCCCGATGATCGACGTTGACATCGAGCACACGCTGGGGGCGTTCGCTATGCGCGCGCGCTTCGCCGTCGAGCGACCTGTCGTCGGCGTGTTCGGTCGCTCGGGTGCAGGCAAGACGAGCCTCGTCAACGCCATTGCGGGTGTAATCCGCCCGCGCCGCGGGCGCGTGCGCGTCAATGATGAAGTTTGGCTCGACACCGAGCGCGGCATCGATGTGCCGTCGCACAAGCGTCGCGTCGGCTATGTTTTTCAGGACGCGCTGTTGTTTCCGCACCTGTCGGTCGAGGGAAACCTTTTCTACGGGCATCGCTTGCGACAGGCGGACGAGCGCTTCATCGATGCTCCGAAGGTCATCGAGCTCCTCGGCCTCGGTTCGTTGTTGGATCGCAATCCGCGTGCGCTATCCGGGGGTGAGAAGCAGCGCGTCGCGATCGGCCGCGCATTGCTTGCGCAGCCTCGCCTCTTGCTCCTCGACGAGCCCCTGGCGTCGCTCGACGTTCCGCGCAAGACCGAGATTCTCGACTACGTCGAGCGCCTGCGCGACACGCTGCACATTCCCATCCTTTACGTGAGCCACTCGGTTCCCGAGATCACGCGTCTCGCCGATGTCATCGTCGTCATGTCCGACGGCGAGTGTCTTGCCGTCGGAGACGTCGAGGAGGTGATGGGCCGTCTCGATCTCAAGCCGCACACGGGGCGCTACGAGGCAGGCTCGGTCATCGACACGACGGTTCGCGCGCACGATCACGATGCGCAACTCACCACACTCGCATTCGCAGGCGGCGAGCTGGTCGTTCCGCTGCTCGATGCGAATCCCGCAAGCCGCGTGCGAGCACGAGTGCGCGCGCGTGACGTTTCGATCGCCACGACACGACCTGCCAACATCAGCATTCAGAACGTGCTCCGCTCACGCATCGTCGCGATCCGCGATGAACCCGGTGCCGTCATCGATGTGCAACTCGCCGTCGGGGAGGCCACGCTGCTTGCACGAATCACGCAGCGCTCGCGGCAAGCGCTTGGCTTGCACGTCGGACAGGAGGTTTATGCGCTCATCAAGGCGATCTCGTTCGACCACCGCAGCACCGGATACTCCTAAAGCAGTTGCGTCGATCAACTCTCCACGCGTTCAGTCGCCGCGGCAAGCGGCGCGCTGGCGAGCACCGGCGCCGCCGGCAACCCGGTCACCGACAGGATTTCCTGCTCGTCGAGCGTCTCGCGCTCCAACAGCGCGACCACTAGCGCATCGAGCGCTTTGCGATGCTGGTTCAACAATCGCTTCGCATCTTCGTGACTGTCCTCGATGATCCTGCGCACTTCGGCATCGATCGCTTGTGCCGTGGCTTCGCTGAACGGCTTCGCGCCGCTACCCATGCCCGCGTAGCCTTCAGGACCCGATAAATACGGATTCTCGCGCGGCGCGAGTTGCACCATGCCGATGCGATCACTCATGCCCCAGCGCGTCACCATCCGTCGAGCGAGCCCTGTTGCCTGCTCGATGTCGCTTTCCGCGCCGGTCGTTTTGGTGCCGTAGACGATTTCCTCCGCCGCGCGACCACCGAGCATGCCGACGATGCGCGCGCGCAAATACTCTTCGGGATAGTTGTAGCGATCGGTATCGGGACGCTGATAGGTCACGCCAAGCGCCTGTCCGCGCGGAACGATGGTGACGCGATGCACGGGATCGGCGCCCGGAACGACAAGGCCGAGGATCGCGTGACCGCCTTCGTGATACGCGATGCGCTCGCGATCGCTTCGAGTCAACAGAATCGGCCGCGCAGGTCCCAGCACGATCTTTTCGAGCGCGTCGAGAAAATCGCGATGGCGAACGTGATCGAGATTCTTGCGCGCCGCCAACAGCGCCGCTTCGTTGACGAGATTGCGAAGCTCGGCGCCCGAGAATCCCGGTGTGGCCGACGCGAGCTCTTGCAAGTTCGCGTCGTCGGCAAGAGGAACGTTACGCGTGTGAACGGCGAGGATCGCCTCGCGCCCTTTGCGATCGGGAAGGTTTACAACGACGCGTCGATCGAAGCGACCAGGACGCATCAACGCCTTGTCGAGGACATCCGGCTGATTGGTCGCGGCAAGGACGATGATCCCTTCGCGCGGCGAAAAGCCGTCCATCTCGGTCAGGATCTGATTCAGCGTCTGCTCCTGCTCGCTCGCACCGCCGATCGACATCGGACCGCGCGCGCGACCGATCGCGTCGAGCTCGTCGATGAAAATGATCGCCGGCGCGTTCTCGCGCGCCTGCTTGAACAAATCCCGGACGCGTGCAGCGCCCACACCCACGATCATCTCGACGAATTCGGCGGCGCTCATCGAGAAGAACGGCACGCCGGCTTCCCCTGCGACCGCCTTGGCAAGCAGTGTCTTCCCGGTGCCGGGTGCGCCAATCAACAGAACGCCCTTCGGAGCGGCACCGCCGAGGCGTGTGTATTTCGGCGGATCGCGCAGGAAATCGACGATCTCGACCAATTCGTTCTTCGCTTCGTCGATACCTGCAACATCGGCGAAGGTCACTTTATCCGCGCCCTCCTGATCGTAGCGACGCGCGCGGCTCTTGCCAATCCCAAGCAATCCACCGCCGAGCCCACCGCCCTGTTGCGCTGCGCGCCTGAACAACCACACGTAGAAACCGATGAGCAACAAAGCGGGGCCGAAGCCGAACAACAGCATGGCGAGGGGACTCCCGCCTTCGTCGGGCGGCTCGGCGCTGATTTCAACGCTGTGATCGATCAGGAACTGCTCGAGACCTTGATCGACGAACGCCGGCAGCGTCGTTGCGAACGAAGTCGACGTACGTGGAGGTCCGCGCCTGGGCGCGGTGCGGTCGACGCGGCCCTTGGCATCCTTCGCATCCTTCGCCGCAGCTTCGACCGCGTCGAGCGAGGGATAAGTGATTGCCGTAACGAAGCGACCCGTCATCGTCTCGCCGCGGCTATAGATCGATCTGACGTTGCCCTTCTGGACCTCGGACTTGAACAGCGTGTACGGAACCGTCAAAGGGGCGTCCGCTGCCGGAAGGAAATAGCGCGCGAGCCAGAAGTTCAGCACCAACGCGAGCGCGAACCACAGCCACGCGCGACCCGGCGGCATTTTCGGATTGCTCGCGGCTGGATCGCGCCGCGCCAAGCCGCGTGACGGCGGCATTGCATCGCGCGCACGTTGCGTCGCATCACTCCACAAGCCCATTGCCGTCTCCGGGGGCGCCCATCAAAGGCGAGTCGTGAATTGTCGCCTATCGGTGCACATCGTGGCTGTCGGTCCTCGCGGTACGTGAAGGCGCGGCTCACCCGGAATCAGCGGATCATGCGGTCACTCGACGAGGTAGCGGAGCACGGCGTCCTCGTTCCACTCGATTCCGCTACCAGGCCGCTCGTCGATGATCGCGTTGCCGTCGTCGATTCGTAGCGGATTTTCGATGATCGGACTGAACCAATCGCAGTATTCGAGCCAATGTGCTGTCGGCGTAACTGCCAGGAGCTGAGCGCTGATTTCGACGAACAAGTGATTCGACATGCGAATGCCATGCGTGTCTGCCAGCGCTGCGGCGCGCATCCAGCCGGTGACCCCGCCGATTTTCATCACGTCGGGCATGACGTAATCGGAGGCTTCCGCATGAACAGCCTTTGCAAGATCGTGCGGACCCCACCAGTTCTCGCCACATTGAATCGGGGTGCGCAATGCGCGCGCGATATGTGCATGGCCTTCGTAGTCGTCGGCGCGTGTCGGCTCTTCGATCCATCCGAGTTGTTCGTCGTCCAGGTACCGGCCGCGCTCGATGGCCTCGCTCGGCAGGAGCGATTGGTTGTAATCGACCATCACTGCGACGCGATCACCGATTTCTCGCCGCATCGCGCGAATTACTTCGACGTCCTCACGCACGTCCGCATAGCCAATTTTCGCCTTGACACCGCGCAATCCACGCTCGGCCCACGCCGCTGCGACGCGCGCCGAGTCGCTCACACCGTCGAAGCCGACGGCACCATAGGCGGGCACCGGCTTCGGTGCGCCACCCAACAGTCTTGCGAGCGATAGGCCGCTGGCGCGTGCTAGCGCATCCCAAAGCGCCATGTCGACCGCCGCCATTGCGATCCCGGTCAACCCTTGCGGGCCCAGCAATCGGAAGCGCGTCGAAAGCATGCGTTCGATGTCGAACGGTGCAACGGGGTGACCGGCAATCAGCGGCTCGAGATTCTTGATCAACAACGCGATGGGCTTCAGCGCAAGCGCCGTGTACGCAAACACATAGCTGTGACCGACAACGCCTTCCTCGGTCACGACATCGGTCAAGACCAGCGGCGACTCGACGATCGTGCCGCTTGCCGTTTTGTGCGGCTCGCGCATCGGCACCTTGACCGCGCGCACGCGAAGGTCGCGAATCGTAAGCGCCCTCGAGCCGCCTCTCTCCGGTTTGCGTGCAGGCGATGCCCTGGTACTTGGAGCGTTGGAATCGGTCATGAACTGCGCGCGCGGAATCTTGAAGGAAGTCGGCATTGTCTCTCATCGAGAGCGATGCGGAGTCGAAAGGCGCCGCGTCGCCGACCCGGTTCGTTTACTCTGTCGCGTTGCCCGTCGAAAGCTCAAGCATGTCCGGCGCACCGTTTTACATCGTATTGAACGCAGGCTCGGGTCACAGTGACACCGACACGACATGCCGCGCCATTGCGGGCATATTGAATGCTGCCGGGCGCGCGCACGAGATCCTGCGCGTCGAAGACCCGAAAAAAATCGACGAGACCGCGCGGCTCGCGGTCGATAAAGCGCGCGCCAACGGTGGCATCGTCGTCGCGGCCGGCGGCGATGGCACGTTGAACGCGGTCGCACAAGCAACGCTCGGCAGCGGCTGCCAGTTCGGCGTGATTCCTCAGGGCACGTTCAATTATTTCGGACGTACGCACGGTATTTCATCCGAGACCACAGAGGCCACGCGGTCGCTGCTCACTGCCCGGGTGGAGAAAGTGCAGGTTGGCCTGGTTAACGATCGCGTGTTTCTGGTCAATGCCAGTCTTGGTCTTTATCCGCAGCTACTCGAGGATCGCGAGGAACAGAAGGAACGCCACGGACGCAGCCGTCTGGTCGCAATGTGGGCCGCGCTGCTCACCATTTTTCGCGAGTATCGGCCGATGCGGGTCAAGCTCGAACACGCCGGGCGCACGCACGAGCTGCAGACGCTTACATTGTTCGTCGGCAACAACCGACTGCAACTCGAACAGCTCGGGCTCGACGAAGCGGAAAGCGTGGAGGAAGGCAAGCTCGCTGCGATTATTTTGCGGCCGGTACCGACACTGACCTTGCTTTGGCTCGCCGTCCAAGGCGCGCTCGGTAACCTGGCCCACGCGCGCGGCGTCGAGCACTTCGCATCGTCGAGCGTCATGGTCACCCCTTCTTTCCAGCGCATACGGCGTTTGAAAATCGCGACCGATGGCGAGACCGAATGGATGGACACGCCGATCGAGTTTCGCATCGCGCGCGAGCCTTTGCTGCTGTTGACGCCGATCGACGCCGTGCCGGAAACCGCCGCTTGACGACCACGCTGCTGCAGATTTCGGATGCGCATTTCGGGACCGAGCAGCCACCGGTCGTCGAAGCGCTGCTACAGCTGGCACGCGATCAGTTGCCCGACATCGTCGTTCTGTCCGGCGACATCACGCAACGCGCTCGGCGCAGCCAGTTTTGCGCAGCGCGCGCGTTTATCGATCGAATGAAGCCGCCGGCGTTCTTGGCGATCCCGGGTAATCACGACATCCCGTTGTTCAACATCTTCGCTCGCGCTTTCACACCCTACGCAAACTACGCATGTGCATTCGGCGCCGAGCTCGAGCCCGTATTCGACGCCGCGCACCTACTGGTGATCGGCCTTAACACGACGCGGCCGCACCGGCACAAGGACGGCGAGCTGTCATCCGAACAGATCGACCGTGTCACCCAGCGCTTGCAGCGCGCCGCCGCTGCGCAGGTTCGCATCGTGGTCGTGCACCAGCCGGTGCTCGCGATTCGCGCCAGCGACGAGGACAATCTGCTGGATGGTCACGAACAGGCCGTCCCGGCGTGGGCCGCAGCCGGCGCTGACATCATCATGGGAGGGCATATTCATCTGCCCTACGTGCGCTCGATGCGCATCACGTTTCCGTTTCTGGCGCGCGATATCTGGACCGTGCAGGCGGGCACGTCGGTATCGTCACGCATTCGCGAAGGAATTCCCAACTCGATCAACCTGATCCGTTGCGATGGTGCGCAATCGCCACGCCGATGCATCGTCGAGCGCTGGGACTTTTCCGTGTCCGGTCTATTCGAGTTGCATACGAGCTACGTGCTGACTTTCGAGAGCCATGCCGCCTGACGCGGCGCGCTCGTTGCAACTCGCCTCGTCGCTCGGTGAGAACGCGCTGTTGGCCTTCGGCGGCGTGCTGTTCGTCGTGTTGCTGATCGTCGCGTTGGGATGGTTCGTCGTGCACCGGCGAAGCACCTCGAACCAAACCGCAGCGCGTGCATCGAGTGTCACACTCGCGCCGGCGATTGCAGCGATTCTGGCCGCGGCGCTGTTATTCGCAATGCTGCCGGGCTGGATGGTCGACGATGGCTGGCTCTCGCTCGCCGATGATGCGTTGACCGCCGCGATCCGGCGTTCGGTGGCGCCGCCGGTGCTGCAGCTCTTCGCGGCGATCACCGTGCTCGCAAACACGTCGATGCTATGGATGATCGCGATCGGCGGCGCACTGCTATTCCTGTGGCGGCGCGACTATTTGCTGGCATGGATCTGGCTCGTGGCAATCGGAGGCAACGGCGTCTTGACGCGCGTGCTGAAGGACCTATTCGCGCGCCAGCGTCCGCGGTTCGAACACGATTTGATTACCGCGCAAGGGTGGAGTTTCCCCAGTGGTCACTCGTCGGGCGCCATCGTCGCTTACGGCATGCTCGCCTATGTACTGATTCGGCGCACACCCAGCACCTGGCATCTCCCGATCGTGTTGCTCGCAACCACGATTGCGTACATCACCGGCTGTAGCCGCATTTTTCTGCAGGTCCATCATGCAAGCGATGTGTTGGCGGGATTTGCATCCGGCCTCGCATGGCTCGCGATATGCGTCACCGCCGCTGAACTGATCCAGCGTCGATAACGCTTTCAGTCGCACGCTGGCGCTCGCTAGCGAGCGCGTGATGCCGTCGTCATACTCGACCCGTCAGGCACGAACTTCGCTGCAGGATGATCCGACTGGGTGAAACGGGTCGGAACGTCAAGCCGATCGACGTTGTCGTGTCGCGTTCACCGGGACTGCGCACGACAACGTCAGCCAAGCGAGCGCGCTGCCAATGGGTTGCAATGCACATCAATGTATCGAACTGGATAACGTCTACGCTGCGCGCCTACCGCGCAGCGCGCGACTTGCGAGCGAGGGGAAGCATGGCTGATGCACCGTTCGGGGAGGACACGGCGATGCGACTGGAGATGCTGCGTCGTCAGCTCGGCATGCCTGATCGCGACGAATTCGTCGATGATGTCGGCATTCGCCAGTTGCGCGGTGCGACCGAGTATCGGGGCAGCCGCGATCTCCTCACCGCCTCGGGTCACGTCCTTCCCGAGTGGCTGCCGCCTGAGCGCATTCCCGGTCAGCGCACGCGCGCAACGTTGCGCGCTCGCGACGGTGGCCGCGACGTGTTCGCCCGCCGGCTCGACGATGGTCGCTTTTGCGTGCTCGTAATACAGACGGCTACCGAGCGTGCGGCGCTGGACGAGGCAGCATTCGACCGGTTCATGCGGCGGCTGCTCGACAACGACTGAACGAGTTGCGGCGGTTGTAACGTAAAGGTGGTCGACGCCGCTTCGGGCTGCGCGCGCCTTCGCCCACTCCTCGCTTCCATTTGTCATAAGCGTGCGCCGATCCCACACAGACGCGTGCATCTGGTTAACCTTATGAATCGCGCAAAAGTCCGAATAGTTGAATGCAACCAGGTGTCGCGCGACCCGACCAGTCATGGTGCCCGGGGCCGGAAACAAAACAGCCCTTCATGTGACCGGTTTTATCAGTTGATACCCTGCCGATACCCACGAGTAGCGTTGCCTATTTCGCGGCCGTCGGTCTACACGTCGGCATACTCGAATTTGTGAAGTCACCGCGGCGGCACCGCGCATCAAACACGACCCCCATCGCCGCGGAGGCGCCGGAATTCACCAAAGCATCGTTCGCGTGTTTGAAGCGTTTGCACACTTCGTGCGAAACCGTATATCCATCCGGTAGCCGTTGCCTAACCTTTAACACGTCAAGGATTCCGCATGATTATCTCTATGTATCAGGCGAGCGTTCCGCGTTTCGTCAACATCCTCGGCAACCTGTCGAACATCATCGACAAGGCGCAGGCCCATGTCGACACCAAAAGGCTCGACACTGCTACGCTGACTAACTATCGCCTGTTTCCTGACATGCTGCCCATGACGTCGCAAGTTCAGATCGCCTGCGACACAGCCAAAGGCGTGGTGGCGCGCCTGGCCGGGGTGGAGATCCCGGTGTACGAGGACGACGAGAAAACTCTGGCCGACTTGAAGGCGCGCGTCGCCAAAACCATCGCCTTCATCCAGACCGTGACGCCGGGGCAGATCGACGGCACCGAAGACAAGGAAATCGTGATCAAGCGCCGCGACAAGGAAACC
>DATLOI010000056.1:0-4195 GCA_035536295.1 Casimicrobiaceae bacterium | reverse complement strand
GCACGAGTTGCGAACGCCGCTGACCGCACTGACTTTGCAAGTGCAGCTTGCGGCGCGCGCGCAATCGGAGGATGAACGTGCAATCGCACTCGAGCGGTTGGAGCATGGCGTTAAGAGAGCGACGCGCCTGGTGCAGCAACTTTTGACGATGGCGCGACTCGATCCCGAGTCTGCGCAGACCCCGGCTGCGCCTGTTGACCTCTCGATACTGGCAAAAACCGTAGTCGACGAGCTGCAACCATTGGCGGCGCAAAAATCGATCGTGCTAGAAGTCGACGCTCCTGCATCCGTGTGGGTGCTCAGCCAGGGAGACGCACTGCGCATTTTGCTGACCAATCTGATCGACAATGCAATTCGCTACACGGCGACTAGCGGCAGAGTCGACGTTGACGTGCAGCTTGGCGACGCCACCGCGCAAGTGATCGTGCAGGACAACGGACCCGGCATTCCGATCGACGAGCGGGAGCGCGTTTTCGATCGCTTCTATCGCGGCCGGGACGCGGCCGCCGGCGGTAGCGGCCTCGGCCTAGCGATCGTGCGCCAGATTGCCGCGCTGCATGGCGGCCGGGTCGAATTGTTGGGGACCGAATCGGGCGGGTTGCGGGCTTTGGCGAGCTTCCCCGCGGCATCGGCTCCTTAAGTTCGCCTTAAGTATTGCGACGTATGTTTCGTTTCACTTTGCTCGCTCGAGTAAGGTAAGCGCACCAAGCGCCGCACACCGCGGCGCTTTTTTTTGGCTCGAAGACAGTTCGTGTCCTTGATTCTGCAGCCCGTCGCCGAACTGGTGAAAATGGCTGCTTCTGCCTTTAGCATTGGTCGAATGCCGGCCGATCCCGGCGCGTCACCAAAAGAATCCCACAAGGAGCTGCCATGCATTTCGTCAAAGCCTTTCTCGTCGCCGCAAGTCTGATCACGACGACTCCGCTCATACATGCACAGCCCGCAAAGCAAATTCCGCTGCGGGATTTTTTTAAAAATCCGGATCAGACAGCGCACGCGCTTTCGCCTGACGGCCAGGTACCTCGCGTGGCTCGCCCCTTGGCAATCGCGTCGAAACATTCACGTGCGCCCGCTCGCCGGTGGCGCCACAACCCGTGTAACGGCGGAAACCGCGCGCGATATATCTAGCTTTGGTTGGAAAGGCTCGAACCGCCTGATCTACGGCAAAGACTTCGGCGGAGACGAGAACTTCCACATCGTGAGCGTGGACCGCAAAGGTGAAGGGCTAAAGGACCTGACGCCCGGCGAAAAAGTCAAAGCAAACATGGTCGATCAACTGATAGACGATGATGACCACATCATCGTCTCGCACAACCGCCGCGACGCGAAGGTATTCGACGTATTCCGGATCAACGTCAACACCGGCGAAGAAAAGCTGATCGCGCAGAACCCCGGCAACATCACGGGTTGGAGAACAGATCATGACGGCAAGCTGCGCGTGGCGATCACCACCGACGGGGTCAACACATCGCTGTTGTACCGCGAAAAGGAAGACGAAAACTTCAAGCCAATCCTGACGACCAACTTCAAAGACGCCGTCTCGCCGCTCTTCTTCACCTTCGACAACCGGAAGCTTTACGTGGCGTCGAACCGAGGCCGCGACAAATCTGCGATCTACGTGTTTGACCCCACCGCAGCGAAGGAGGGCGAGCTGCTGGTCGAGCACGCAGACGTTGACGTAAGCGGCCTCAATTATTCGCGCAAGCGCAAAGTATTGACTAACGCGAACTGGGTGACTTGGAAAACCGAGCGCAAGTTTTTCGACAAGGAGTCGGAGGAGATGTGGCGCGACGTCCAGTCAAAGCTTCCCGGCTACGAGATCGCATTTACTTCCACCAACCGTGCCGAAGACAAGTTCATCGTTGCCGCGTTTAGCGACAAGACGCGCGGTAAGCGTTATCTGTACGACAAAACGGCGAAGAAGCTCGACCTGCTGGCCGACGTTTCACCGTGGCTCCCGGAGAGCGAGCTCGCCAACATGAAGCCGATTCAATACAAGTCGCGCGACGGGCTGACGATTCATGGGTATTTGACGCTTCCGAAAGGAGTGTCGCCGAAGAACCTTCCGGTCGTCATCAATCCGCACGGGGGCCCGTGGTTTCGAGACGCATGGGGATTCAATCCGGAGGTGCAGTTCCTGGCGAATCGCGGTTACGCGGTGCTGCAGATGAACTTCCGCGGTTCCACTGGATACGGCCGCGAGTTTTGGGCGGCATCGTTCAAGCAGTGGGGACGCAAGATGCAGGACGATGTGACCGACGGCGTGCAGTGGCTGATCAACGAAGGCATCGCGGACCCGAAGCGGGTTGCCATTTACGGCGGCAGTTATGGCGGCTACACCACGTTAGCCGGGCTGGCATTCACTCCGGACCTGTATGCAGCCGGTGTCGACTACGTCGGAGTGTCCAACCTGATCACGTTCATGAAGTCGGTCCCGCCGTACTGGAAGCCATTTCTTGAAATGATGGCAGAGATGGTTGGAGATATGGAGAAGGACGAGGCGATGTTGAAAGCGGCCTCGCCTGTGTTCAGCGCCGACAAGATCAAGGCGCCGCTGTTAATTGCACAAGGCGCAAAGGATCCACGCGTGGCCAAGGCCGAAAGCGATCAGATGGTCGAAGCGATGAAAAAACGCGGCGTCGAAGTCGAGTACATCGTCAAGGACAACGAAGGGCACGGATTCAGTAACGAGGAAAATCGGTTTGAATTTTATGAGGCGATGGAGCGCTTTTTGAAGAAGCACATCGGCGGGTGATCGCTACGCTGTGGGCGCCTAGCAAATTGTTGATAATTGGTTCAAAGAAGGTCAATGCCGGCGACATGATCCCCGATATTCGGCGAAGAACATCCGGATCGATGGGGCCGCGCCGCGCACCGCTCGGAGCAGAAACCATCGTGCGCTTTCGGTTACCCGACGTCACGCGCAATATGCTGCACGAGGTGCACGCAGCGTCGTAGGTAAGGAGGCAATCGCGCGCCACTCACGTTTGATCTCGCCGCTACCTACATGCTCGACCCGATCACAACCCAACAAGTCTTTTAGGAAAGGCAGACTGCAATGCTTAATGCTCCTGCACTAATGGTTCGCCGTCACTTTCCACGCCCCGACGAAGGCCTCGTCAATCGTTTGCGTGAAGTGCCGACCGGCTGGGTGGTCGACGCGAACGGACGGCGCGGTGCTGTCGATTACCGGGTGCGTCCACTGACTCACGCAATGCGCTTCTGCGGAGTTGCATTGACCGTGCAGAGTCGACCACGCGACAACTTGGCGCCTTACGCTGCGATTCAATACGCCAAGCCTGGCGATGTGATGCTGGTCGCGACCGACAATTACGAAGAAGCTAGCGTTGCAGGTGACGTGCTGCTCGGCATGGCGAAAAATCAGGGCGTCTGTGCGCTGGTGACCGATGGACTCGTGCGTGACATTGATGGGCTAAACGCAGTCGGCATTCCAGTATTCGCACGCGGCTTGTCTCCGAATTCGCCGCACAAAGATGGGCCAGGGAAGATCGGAGTGCCGATCTATGTCGGAGGTGTGATGGTCAACTCCGGCGATGTGGTGATCGGCGATCAAGACGGCGTTGTCGTGGTGGCGCGTGAGGCGCTCGAGGGCGTGCTCAATGCGCTTACCGATGTGAAGGCGAAGGAAGTGAAGATGGAGGAGCTCGTGGCCAAAGGCGCCAAGCTGCCTCCCGGGTTCGAACACTTACTTGCTGAAAAAGGCGTGCTGTATCTCGATTAATGAGCGCGTCTTGTATTTGTCGCACGCTACGCCGGCGGTGATTGGATCACCCGTGATGCGGGTACCTGGTGAGTTCGAACTGGTGACACTTAATCTGAACATCGACGACGAGCGGCGCGACAAAATCGGTCGATGCGAAGTCGTGATCGTCCCTGCAACACCTTTGATGCTGAAAGCCATTCGCGATCGTGATCGCAAAAAGCTGATCGAGCTTTGCAGCGCCCACCTGAACATCTCGCGGGGCGCTTACGTCGAAACGACTCGCCTGCGCTCCGCGCAATAGACGTAGCAGCCGACGCTATGCCCGCTCTTCTTGGCTGCATCGCTGATGACTTAACGGGTGGTACCGACCTGTCGGGAATTCTTGTCAACAACGGCATGCGGACCGTACAGATGATCGGCGTGCCAGACGGTCCCTGGCCTGACGATGCAGACGCCGTCGTGGTCGCGCTG
>DATLOI010000055.1:0-12329 GCA_035536295.1 Casimicrobiaceae bacterium | reverse complement strand
GAGATGATCGATGTGCACGCGATCGTTGCGCGCGCCGCAAGCGGCGATGCGAATAGTGACGCGACGCTCCGACGCTACGAGACGCGCCTGGCTCGCTCGCTCGCGCAGGTGATCAATATCCTCGATCCCGATGTGATCGTGCTGGGCGGTGGTCTATCGAATGTCGCTCGCTTCTACGACAACGTGCCGCGACTATTGACGCGCTGGGTGTTCTCCGATCGCGTCGACACCAAGCTCCTGAGAAACGCTCATGGCGACTCGAGCGGCGTCCGCGGTGCGGCGTGGCTTGCCAGCCATGCGGACGCGAAACGCTACATGCCCGAATAGTTCGGCCCGCCACCGCCTTCCGGCGTGGCCCAGACGATGTTCTGACGCGGGTCCTTGATGTCGCAGGTCTTGCAGTGCACGCAATTCTGCGCGTTGATCTGCAGGCGCATCGCTGATGGTTCCGCCTCGACATATTCATAGACGCCCGCGGGGCAGTAGCGCACTTCGGGCCCGTCGTACATGGCGAGATTCACGGGAACCGGCAGTGACGGATCGCGAAGCTTCAGATGCGACGGCTGGTCTTCCTCGTGATTCGTGTTCGACAGGAACACGCTCGAAAGCTTGTCGAACGTGACAACGCCGTCGACCTTTGGATACTCCATCAGCGGCGTTTGTGCAGCGGGTTTCAAGCGCGCGTAATCGGCGACGTGATGACGAAGCGTCCACGGCGCCAGCGCACCCAGGCCCAAATCGTTCAACCACATGTGCGCACCCCCGTGCAACATGCCGGGCACGAGTCCCCATTTGAGACCGGGCTTGACGTTGCGCACTTTCCACAAGTCTTCGTAGACCCACGAGCTTCGCCAGCTCTCGTCGAGCGTGCGCAGCTCGTCGCGCGCGCGCCCTTCACCGAGTGCCGCGAATGCTGCTTCGGCGCCGAGCATTCCGGTTTTCATCGCGTTGTGACTGCCTTTGATGCGCGGCAGGTTCACGAATCCCGCGCTGCAGCCGATCAATGCGCCGCCCGGAAACGCTAGCTTCGGCACCGATTGCAAGCCGCCTTCGTTGATTGCTCGGGCCCCATAGCCCAGCCGCTTGCCGGCGGCAAACGTGTCGCGAATCGATGGATGCGTCTTGAATTGCTGGAACTCGTCGTACGGCGACAGATGCGGATTCGCGTAATCGAGATGGACGACGAATCCGACCGCGACGAGATTCTCGCCATAGTGATAAAGAAACGAGCCGCCGCCGACATCATTTGCCAGCGGCCAGCCCGAGCTGTGAATGACCAGACCGCGCTGATGTCGCTCGGGCGCGACCTGCCACAGCTCCTTGATGCCGATGCCGTACTTTTGAGGATCAACGCCGTCGCGCAAGTTGAAGCGCGCCATCAGCGTCTGCGAGAGCGATCCGCGCGCGCCTTCGGCGAACAGCGTGTATTTCGCGTGCAGCTCCATGCCGCGCTGGAACTCCGGCTTCGGCGCGCCGTTGCGTCCGACGCCGACGTCGCCGGTCGCTACACCCATCACTGCGCCGGACTCGTCGTAGAGCACGTCGGCAGCGGCGAAGCCGGAATAAATCTCGACACCCAAGCCTTCGGCGACCGTTGCGAGCCAGCGGCACAGATTGCCGAGGCTCACGATGTAGTTGCCGTGGTTGTTCATGAGGCGCGGCAACAGTGCGTTCGGAATCCGATACGACTTGTCTTTCGTCAATATCAAGAAGCGGTCTTCGCTGACCGGCGTGTCGATCGGTGCGCCCTTCGATTTCCAATCGGGCAGAAGCTCGCTCAAGGCACGCGGATCAATCACGGCACCCGACAGGATGTGAGCGCCGATTTCCGATCCCTTTTCGAGAACGCACACCGTCACTTCGCGATTCGCGCTTGCCGCGAGCTGCTTCAGCCTGATCGCCGCACCGAGCCCCGCCGGCCCGCCGCCGACGATTACGACGTCGTATTCCATCGCTTCGCGCGGCGTGTCTCTGGCATCGGGCATGTGGTGAAGCGCACGCGCGACAAGGCGCGGCGCCGATGATTGGCAATGTGCGATTGTATAATCGGACGCCAATGCGCCAGACGATCGACATCGCAGTTCCTGTATGACGATGGACTCCGCGAAGGATCGCCTGCTTGTTCACACGTCGCACCAGTCGATGCGCTGGGCGGACATGGACGCGATCGGTCATGTGAACAACACCACGTACTTCCGTTACATGGAACAGGCGCGCATCGAATGGTTCTATTCGCTGTCGCGCGAGGTCACCGGCGGCGCACCGGTAGGCGGCGGAACGGTGATCGTGAACGCGTCGTGCACGTTCATCGAGCCGCTGATCTATCCGGGTGATCTCGAAGTGCGCATGTATCTTGGCGAGCCAGGGCGTACGAGTCTTGGCAGCTTCTACGAGATTCACAAGGACGGTCGTCTGCATGCCGAAGGCGCCGCGCGGATCGTATGGATCGATCTGGCGAACGGCCGTCCCACTCCGTTGCCCGATTCGATCGTTGCGCCGTTGCGCGCGAAGATCGCAGTCAGCGAGCAGTCCCTCTGATGTCGACCGCAAAGCTATGGGAACCATCACCGCAGCGCATCGAGGCGGCGAACGTCACCGCATTTGCGCGTTCGATCGAAGCTGCGCACGGTGTTGCACTTCCCGATTACGCTTCTTTGTGGCGCTGGTCGATCGACAATCGCGAAGCGTTCTGGCGGGGCGTGTGGGACGACGCAGCGATCATCGGGACACGCGGTGAGCGAACGCTCATCGACGGCGATTCGATGCCCGGCGCCCGCTGGTTTCCCGACGCGAAGCTCAATTACGCGCAGAACCTGCTGCAACGTCGGCCCGCGAACGATGCGTCGGACGCAATCGTTTTCTGGGGCGAGGACAAGGTGCAACGGCGCTTGTCGCACGCACAACTGCACGCACAGGCCTCGCAAGTTGCGGCCGCACTGTCTTCACACGGACTGCGTGTCGGCGATCGCGTGGCCGCTTACCTGCCGAACATGCCCGAGACCATCGTCGCGATGCTCGGCGCGACCGCGAAAGGTTGCATCTGGTCGTCGTGCTCGCCCGATTTCGGCGTCCAGGGCGTGCTCGATCGCTTCGGGCAGATTTCCCCGCGCGTGTTGTTCACCGTCGACGGCTATTGGTACAACGGCAAGCCCATCTCGATCGTCGACAAGGTCGCCGAAATCGTCGAGAAGCTGCCGTCGGTCGAGCGCGTCGTCGTGGTGCCTTACTTGAACGAGAACATCGGCACCGCGAACGAGTTTCCACCGTTGCGCGGCGGCAGCACGTGGGAAGCATTCGTTGCCCCGTTCGCGGGCGCTCGCATCGAATACGAGCAACTCCCGTTCGATCATCCCGCATTCATTCTGTATTCGTCCGGAACCACCGGCGTGCCGAAATGCATTGTGCATGGAGCGGGCGGCACGCTCCTGCAGCACGTGAAGGAGCATCGACTGCACGCCGACGTGAAGCCCGGCGATCGCCTGTTCTATTTCACGACCTGCGGCTGGATGATGTGGAACTGGCTCGTGTCGGGCCTCGCTTCATCGGCGACGCTGCTTTTGTTCGATGGCTCACCGTTCGTGCTGCGAGGACGCGTTCTGTGGGAGCTCGCCGAAAGCGAGCGCATGACGCAGTTCGGTACGTCGGCGAAATACATCGACGCATTGCGCAAGGTCGCGCTCGTCCCGGTGAAGGATTTCTCGCTTACGCCGTTGCGCACGATCTTGTCGACTGGAAGTCCGCTTGCGCCGGAAAGCTTCGACTACGTTTACGAGGCGATCAAGCATGACGTTTGTCTCTCGTCGATTTCGGGAGGAACCGATATCGTGAGTTGCTTCGTGCTGGGAAGTCCGGTGCTGCCGGTTTGGCGCGGTGAGATCCAATGCCGCGGATTGGGCATGGCGGTGGCCGCGTTCGACGACGATGGCGACCTGATACCCGAAGGCTCGGGGCAGCGCGGCGAGCTCGTGTGTACGAAGCCTTTTCCGTCGATGCCGATCGGGTTCTGGAGCGACCCCGACGAATCTAAATATCGCGCCGCGTATTTCGAGCGCTTTCCGGGCGTGTGGTGCCATGGTGATTACATCGAGATCACGAGTTACGGCGGAGTCATCATCTACGGTCGCTCCGATGCCACGCTCAATCCCGGCGGTGTTCGCATCGGTACGGCGGAGATCTATCGACAGGTCGAGAAGCTCCCCGAAGTGCTCGAAGCGCTCGTCATTGGGCAGGACTGGCCGCCGGGTGAAACGGGCGATGTTCGCGTCGTGCTGTTCGTCAAGCTACGCGAAGGAATCACACTCGACGCGGCGTTGATCGATCGCATTCAAAAGCAGGTACGCGCGAACACGACGCCGCGCCACGTGCCGGCGAAGGTCGTGCAAGTGAGCGACATTCCGCGCACCAAGAGCGGCAAGATCGTCGAGCTTGCCGTTCGCAACGTCGTGCACGGGCGCGAAGTGAAGAATCTCGAAGCGCTCGCCAACCCCGAAGCGCTCGAGCTCTACCGCGATCTCGAGGAGTTGAAGACGTAGTGGCGTTTCACCGGCGCGGCCCGTGAAGCTGATCGCCATTCTCCTGGCGCTCGGACTCGAGCAATGGCATGCGTCGCGCTGGCGCGCCACGCTCGAGCGTGGGTTCGTGCGCATTGCCCGCAGGCTCGAGCGCAACCTGAACGGAGGTCGCAGCGGACAGGGCGTGTTGGCTATGCTCGTTGCGATTGTTCCGCCAGTCATTGCGGTTGCGTTGCTGCACTGGCTTGCGCTGAGTGTGCATCCGCTGGTCGCGCTCGCTTTCAATGCGCTCGTGCTCTATCTGTTGATGGGCTTTCGCCGCTTCTCGCACGCGATCAGTTCGATCGTCGCTGCGTTTCGCGACAACGATGTCATCGCGGCCCGTCGCGTGCTCGCTGCGTGGCGGGGCGGCTACACCAGTGAGCTTTCGTCGCAGGAAATCAGCAAGCTCGCGATCGAGCGGGGACTCGTGGATGCTTACCGGCAGGTCTTCGCAGTGTTGTTCTGGTTCACGGTGCTTCCAGGTGCAGCCGGCGCGATGCTGTATCGCGCGACGTTGCTGCTCGCGCAAGAGTGGCGCGGCGCCGAGCGCGGCGACGAGGACACTCCGATCGTCCGCTCGCGCAGCGCATTCGGCTTGCCGGTGCGGCGCCTTCTTACCGTGCTCGATTGGGTTCCGGTGCGTTTGACCGCGCTGTCGTTTGCGATCGTCGGCGACTTCGAGGACGCGGCCTGGTGCTGGCGCACGCAGCCCCCGAGCTGGACGAACGAGCCCGGCGGCGTTGATGAAGCAACGCTGCTTGCGAGCGGCGCAGGTGCGCTTGGCGTACAGCTCGGAGGACCTATTGCAATGCCAGGGACCGAGCCGGTGCTGCGCCCCGACCTTGGCGTCGGCGAGCTGCCCGAGCCCGAAGTGCTGCCTTCTGCCGTCGGTCTCGTGTGGCGCGCGCTCGTGCTGTGGGTGCTCGTCGTGGTGCTGGTGACGCTCGCGAATCTCGCGGGTTGACGGCTAGTGCTCTAGCGACGCGCCGGATCGCGCGCTGCTTCACTGTCCGCAATCAACGTGTGCATGAGCGCAACACGATGCGGCGCAATGTCGCCACGTTCGACGGCATCCTGTACTGCGCAACCCGGTTCCTGATCGTGACGGCAATCGCGAAAGCGGCAATGGCCGAGACAGGGCCGCACCTCGACAAACGCTTCGGCGATGACGTGTGGTTCGAGGTGAGCGAGCGCGAACGCCGTCATTCCCGGGGAATCCACGATCCAGCTCCGCATTGATTCGCCATCGAGCGGATACAACGTCGTACCTGTCGTGGTGTGCCGGCCGCTGGCGAGCGCCGTGGAAATCTCTGCCGTGCGCGCAGCAACCTCGGGTGACAGCGCATTCAGCATCGTGCTCTTGCCCATTCCCGATTGTCCGACGAGCACGCTGTGCTGGCCCTCCACGATTGCGCGCAATGGATCGATGTCGCGTTTTGCCGAAAGGGGAAGCACGTGATAGCCGAGCTTGCGCCACGGTTGAAGCCTCTCGAGCAATGTTTGCGCTCCGTCGAGATCGGCCTTGTTGGCAATGATCACGAACGTGCATCGCTCGGCTTCGGCTGCGACGCTCCAGCGATCGACGAGCTCCAGGTCGACCGGCAGGTCGGGCGCGACCACCCCGATCAGTTGCGTGACGTTCGCCGCAATCAGCTTTTCCTTGAACGCATCCGATCGATAAATGAGATTCGTGCGCGGCAATACGCGCTCGATCGACCCGCCACCCGCTACGCGATTGACTTCGACGCGGTCGCCGCAAGCAAGCGAAGCGCTGCGGCCTTTCAAGACGCAATCGATGCGCGCGCCATCGTCGAGCGCGACCGCGAAATGCCGCCGATGTGCGGCAAGGACGGTACCGGTAAGCGTCAAGCCACCAGCCGCTCGACGCGCGCCGCGCACACGAGGTCGTTCTGCGTGACGCCGCCTGCATCGTGCGTCGAGTACGACACCACGCAGCGGTTGTAATGCACGGACAAGTCGGGATGATGATCGGTGCGATGCGCGATCCAGGCGACGGCATTCACGAACGCGATCGTCTCGTGATAGGTTGCAAAGCGAAACGTCTTCGCGATGCGATCGGCGATGTGCGACCAGCCTGGCAGAACCGCGACGGCGGCGGCGAGCGAATCGCCGGCCAGAAGCGGAGCGCCGCGAACGCAGGGCTGCACGGCGAGCGAATCGAGCGAAACGCTCGAAGCTTGAGTCGGGTCCTGCGATCTCATTGGATTACTCGACTGGCACGAGCCAGCAACTGCGGGGGAACGTCGACGCCCAGTCGTCGCGCCGCACTAGCGTTGATGACAAGCTCGAACGTGGTCGGTTGCTCGATGGGCAATTCGCCGGGAATGGCGCCCTTCAGTATTTTGTCCACATAGTGGGCCGCGCGCCGGAACATATCCGGATACGACGGCCCGTAGGCCAGGAGGCCACCGGCATCGGCAAACTCGGCCGAGCCATAGATCGCCGGCAGCTTGTGCTTGTCCGCCAGCGCAGCGATTCTCTTGCGCTCGGCGTGAACCAACGCGCTTTGAATCACCACGAGGGCGTCGATGCGATCGCGCGCCATCGCCGCAAACGTTTCGGTCAATTCGGCCGCGTCTTTGAATCCGACGCTTTGAAACGCCAGCCTTGCGCGCGACGCAGCGAGATCGAGCTCTCTTACGGAAGCCGTCGACGAATTGTCTGCATGCCAAAGGGCCGCCAGCCGGGTGCTCTTGGGAGCAACCTCCCTCAACTGCTCCAAGCGTTTCGCCATGAGGTCCGACGAAAGGGATGTCACTCCGGTGACATTGCCTTTGGGTCGCGTGAGGCTGGAGGCAAGGCCCCTGCCGACTTGATCCCCTCCGCTCGCGATCACGATGGGGATCTTGCGGGTCGCGCGCGCGGCAGCGACGGCCGCGGCGCTGGAGCTGGTGACGATGACGGCGACCTCGAGCCGAGCCAGCTCGTCCGCCAACGCGTTAAGCGCGTCCATTTTCCCCTTCGCGTAACGCGATTCGAAGCTGACGTTGCGACCCTCGACATAACCGAGCCCGCGAAGCCTTTGTCGCAAAGCGTCCCACCACTCCCTGCGCTCACCTGCGTCGAGTAGCCCGATGACAGTCATCCTGGTGCTGGCCTGCGCGCTCAAAATCGGAGACCACAGCGGCTGGCCAGCGAATGCAGGAATCGCGGAAATAAATTGCCGTCGTTTCACAACAGACTCGACGTATTAGTCACGCTTGTCGAACTTGTAGTAGTGAAGATTGAGATACGCCGCGACGTGCTCTTCATCCTCGGGAAAGTAACCTGCAGCGAGCTCCGTGTTGCACACGGCGACTTGCGCTTTCAACTGCGCAACGCTGGTGACGCGCCGGTCGGTGCGCGTGTACATCGCGCTGCCATCGCCGCCGAATCGGCGTATGTGGCAGGCCGTGCAATCGCGCTCGTGCATCGTTGCGCCGACTTTCGAGTCGCCGCTGAACGCAGTCGACGACTGCGCTCGCGCTAGCGACCACGTCGTCAGGACGGCGAAGAGCGCCGCAAGGAGCACAACGAGCCAGCGCGTGCGCATCATCGCTCAGTCGCCCGATGCGGCAGCGTTCGCGAGCCGCGCGATGCGAAGCGCTGCGGGCGGATGCGAATCGTAGAACGCCGAATGCACGGGATCGGGCGTCAGCGTCGACGCGTTGTCCTCGTAGAGCTTCACAAGGGCCTGGGCAAGCGACTGCCCGGACGCGATTCGCGCTGCGAATGCATCGGCCTCGAACTCGTGTCTGCGCGAATACAGCGATGCCATCGGCGAAGCGAGAAAAACAAAGACGGGCAGCACGAGCGCGAACAACGCGAGCGCAACGCCGGGACGCGTCATCGCCTGGTCGACGACGTTTGCCGCGATTCCCAATCCCGCATAGAACCATGGCTGACGCATCAGCCAGGCAAGCAATGCGAGAAACGCGAGCGACACGACCGCTGTCCACAGAATGCGCTTGATCACGTGCTTCAGCTTGAAGTGACCGAGCTCATGGGCGAGCACCGCTTCGAGTTCGTCCTCGCTAAGGCGCGCGAGCAGCGTGTCGAAAAAGACCACGCGCTTCGCTCGCCCGAGGCCGGTGAAGTACGCGTTGCCGTGGCCGCTGCGCCGGCTTCCGTCCATCACGAACAACCCCGAGCTCGAGAATCCGCAGCGAGCGAGCAACGCTTCGACGCGTGCACGGGTGTCACCCGACGGCAACGGCTCGAACTTGTTGAACAACGGTGCAATCACCGTCGGATACAACACGAGCACCAGTAGCTGGAAGCCGATCCAGGTCAGCCACGCCCAGAGCCACCAAAGCTCGCCGGCTTCGCGCATGAGCCACAGCACGGCGAGCAAGAGCGGCAGGCCGAGCGCAATCGACAATGCAATACCCTTGAGCATGTCGACGATCCAGAGCTTCGGCGTCGTGCGATTGAAACCGAATCTCTCCTCGACGACGAAAGTCGAGTACCACGCGAACGGCAAACTTACGACTCCGGTGATCAGCGCGAGCGCACCGATCAGAAGTACGTCCTGCCATAACGGTCCGATCGCAAGTGCGCCGGTCATGGCAATCAATGCGGAGAGTCCGCCTCCCAACGTCAGCGCCAGCAACAGGAGCGCATCGACGATCGTTTCGACGCGGCCAACGAGCTGGCGCGCGGTCGTGTAATCGGCTGCCTTGCGGTGCGACGCGGGTGCGATGCGCTCGGCGAATGCACTGGGTACGCGGTCGCGATGTGCGTGCACGTGAGCGATTTGCCGGTGCGCAAGCCACAGGCGAACACCGACCATCGTGACGAGCGCAACGGCGAAAAGCAGGGTGAAGTGGGCTGCGGTCAAGGAGAACTCACGCAGAGACCCCCGGCGCGCGAACTAGAGCGCGTATGCGAGAATGAGCTGACCATTCTACGCGACTTCAGAGCGCACGCGACATGCCACAGGATGCGAACCGTCTCGTCTGGATCGACCTCGAAATGACGGGATTGGCGCCCGACAAGGATCGCATCCTCGAAGTCGCGCTCGTCATCACCGACTTGGCACTCGCGCCAATTGCAGTCGCGCCGGTGTGGGTGTTGCACCAGGACGATTCCACGCTTGCCGGAATGGACAGCTGGAATCAGGGAACGCACGGACGTTCCGGACTCATCGACAAGGTGCGTGCGTCGACGCAAAACGAAGTCGAGATTGAAGCCGCCGCGCTCGCGTTCCTGGGTGAGCATGTGCCCGCGCGCACGTCACCGATGTGCGGCAACACGATCTGCCAGGATCGTCGCTTTCTCGCGCGCTGGATGCCGTCGCTGGAAGCCTGGTTCCATTACCGCAATCTCGACGTGTCGTCGCTAAAAGAGCTTTGCCGGCGCTGGCGTCCCGATCTCATGAAAGGCGTGCCGAAGGAAGGCAAGCACGAGGCGCTCGCCGACGTCTACGAGTCGATCGAGGAGCTTCGCTACTACCGCGAGCACTTTCTACGTAGCGAGCAGGTCGCGACGTCGCCACCATGACGATGGCCGTCAGGTTCTGCAGCAACTGCGGCTCCGAGCGCATTTCGTTTCATGTTCCCGACGGCGACACGCTGCCTCGCTTCGTGTGCGATGCGTGCGGTGTAGTGCACTATCAGAATCCAAAAGTAGTCGTCGGATGCCTGCCCGTCTGGGAGGGTCGCGTGCTTTTGTGCAAGCGTGCGATCGAACCGCGTTACGGCTTGTGGACGCTGCCTGCGGGCTTTCTCGAGAACGGCGAGACAGTGGTCGCGGGCGCAATCCGGGAAACGCTCGAGGAGGCCCATGCGCGCGTGCGCATCGGCGAGCTTTACACGATGATCAGCCTGCCGCAGATCGGACAGGTTTACATGGTGTTTCGCGCCGAGCTCGTCGACCTCGGCTTTGGCGCCGGCGACGAAAGCCTTGAAGTGCGACTGTTCGACGAGCACGAGGTGCCGTGGGAGGCGATCGCATTTCGCACCATCACCCGCACGCTTCGGAACTTCTTTCTCGATCGCAAGCTCGGAGCCTTTGCGCTGCACGTTTCCGCGCTCGAACGGCGCTCGGCGCCTGCCCCGGAATTGTCCGGTGCCGCCTGACGGCCTCTTGCATTAAGATTGCAGCGCATTTATGCGTTGGATGGCGCGCGAGGAAAGACGCGCCACATACCCTGGAGGAATCATGAGCATCACGTTTCGCGCCGTAATCGCCACCTGTATCGCGCTGGTTGCATTGCCGGCCGCGGCGCAGACCCGCATCTCGATCACCACCGGCGGCACCGGCGGGCTTTATTACCCGCTCGGGGGCGCCATGGCCAACATACTCACCAAGAACCTTCCCGGCGTCACGGCGACGGCCGAAGTCACCGGCGGCTCGGTGGACAATCTGCGGCTCTTAGGCTCGGGCAAGTCGGAAGTTGCCATGACGATGGTCGATGCGGCCCTCGAAGCAGCGCAGGGCATCGACAAGTTCAAGGACAACAAGGTGGCGGGGCGCACGCTGATGGTGATGTATCCGAACAAGATGCACGTGGTCACCGTCGAGGGCAGCGGAATCGAGAAAATGGCGGACCTGAAGGGCAAGCGCGTGTCGACCGGGTCGGCGGGAAGCGGAACCGAGATCATGGCGATCCGGCTTCTCGATGCAGTCGGTCTGGATGTCAAGAAGGACGTCCGCCAGGAGCGGCTCGGCGTGGCCGAGAGCGTTAATGCAATGAAGGACCGCAAGATCGACGCGTTCTTCTGGGTCGGCGGCGTCCCAACCGCGGCGGTAACCGATCTGGCCGCGACTCCCGGCCTCAAGATGAAGCTGATCGATCATGGCGACGCGGCGGAAGTGATGAACAAGAAGCACGGTCCGCTGTATGTGAAAAGCACGATTCCGGCGAATGGCTACGCAGGACAGTCCCAGGCGGTGGGCAATGTCGACGTATGGAATATTCTCGTTGCCAGCGACAAGATGAGCGATCAAATGGCGTATCAGATCGTGAAGACGCTTTGGGACAAGAAAGCCGATCTTGTCGCCACTCACGCCGAGGCGAAGAACATCGAGCTCAAGAATCAGTCGATCACCGTGCCGATGCCCTTCCATCCGGGCGCCAAGAAATACTACGAGGAGCAGGGCGTCAAGCTTCCTTGATGTGACTCGAGCGTGAATCCGGCGCCGAACGCTGCGCCTCCGCCGACTGAAGCGCGAGTCGGCGAGGCGGAGCTCAAGGCCGCCGAGCGTTACCTCGAGCAGGAAGAGGGGGCGGTCAGTCGCTTTCGCGGCGTGCTCAGTGTGATCACGACGACGTTGCTCGTCGTAATGAGCTTGTATCATCTGTACGCGGCGATCGACATCGTTCCCGCAGTGGTATTGCGCCCCGTGCACGTGGGCTTCGTGCTGCTGCTCGTATTCCTGTTGTTTCCGACGGCGCAGCGCTTTCGCAATCGTTTGATGCCGTGGGATGTCGTCTTCGCCCTCGGCGGTGTTGCGACGATCGTGTACGTGTTGTTGGGCGGTGACGACTTCTGGGATCGCAACACGCTGCCGACTGCGACCGATCGTTGGATGGGACTCGTATTCGTGCTGCTGGTGCTCGAGGCTTGCCGGCGAACGTCGGGTCTCATCATGACCGCAGTCGTCGGGATGTTCATCGTCTATGCGTATGTCGGACCATCGCTGCCCGGCTCGTGGACGCATCGCGGTTACGACACAGCGAGCCTCACGGGATTCTTGTATCAGACGCTCGAAGGGATTTTTGGCACCGCCGTCGATGTGTCATCGTCGTTGATCATTCTGTTCACGATCTAC
>DATLOI010000054.1:0-12614 GCA_035536295.1 Casimicrobiaceae bacterium | reverse complement strand
ACGATCGCGAGCCTCATCCGCTCGCTCGCAGACTACGAGAAACTTCTACACATGTGCGTCGGGACCGAGCAGGAATTGCAGGGTGCCCTATTCGGCCCGGACCCCGCCGCCGAAGTTCTGATCGCCGAAGTTGACGGAATTTCGGTTGGATTCGCGCTGTTTTTCCATACTTTCTCGACTTTTCTCGCTCGTCGCGGACTCTGGCTCGAAGACCTGTTCGTCGTGCCCGAAGCGCGAGGTCGCGGCGTGGGTACTGCGCTCCTGACGCGGCTTGCCCGCATCGCCGTCGAAAGGCAATGCGGCCGCTTCGAGTGGGCTGTTCTCGACTGGAACACGCCGGCTATCCGGTTCTACGAGCGCCTGGGTGCGACGCTGATGCAGGACTGGCGGATTGTGCGAGTGACGGGCGAAGCGTTGGAGCGTTTGGGACGGAAGTTTGAGATGAGATCCTAAGCTGGCGCAGAGCTCGCAGCCGCAATGTCGGTTTTGCGAAGTTGAGCTTGATCAACCGCGTCAAGTCTTGCCGCGAGGTCAGGTACCAAGGGGCGCAAAATCCACACTTTGTTTCTACCGCCATCGCCATGCCCTTCGAAGGCCCTGTCCCTCCGATCGACCTCCAATGCGACTTCTGGTCGCTGCGCTTCGTCGAAGAAATTTCCGAGCAATACGTCGTTCGCAAGAATGTTGCGCAGCCGCTCGCCGTAGTGACCGATCGCGGTGTGATGGCAACCGTGTATGCGAACGGCGGGCTTGGTTATGCCGCCACGTCGGACACGTCGCCGGCAGGCCTTCGCGCGGCGCTGGAGCGAGCGCTCATCTGGGCAAACGCTACGGCAAGCATTGGGCTCATGGAATCGCGTGCGTTGCCGCGTTCGAGCTCGACGGGTCGCTATGCATCCGTGTCGCTCGACGCACCGATGATGTCGCGCCGCGAATGGTACGAGTTGCTGTCCGAGCAATCGCAGTTGATGGCGATCGACTCGCGCATCGTCGACTGGGAAGCATCCGCGGAAGTGCGCACCGCGACGCATCGCTGGATTAGCAGCGCAGGCGGCGATGTCGTGCAGCAGTATCGGTTCTTGATCGCCGGCGCCTCGGCGACGGCCTTCGCGGACGGCGAATCGCAGACGCGGACGTTGAACGGGCAGCGCAGCATTTGTCAGCAAGGCGCGAGCGAAGTGCTGGCGCGGTTTGGTTTCGCAGGCGCGGGAAAGCGAATTGCCGAGGAGGCGCTCGAAGTGGTCACTGCGCCCGACTGTCCGACGGGCACGATGGACGTGCTGCTCGCGCCCGACCAGATGGTCTTGCAGGTCCATGAGTCGATCGGACATCCGCTGGAGCTCGATCGCATTCTGGGCGACGAGCGCAACTTCGCCGGCACGAGCTTCGTCAAGCCGGAGATGTTCGGAACCTACCGGTATGGCTCCGAATTGCTGAACATCACTTTCGATCCCACTGTCCCCGGCGAGCTCGCAAGCTATGGATGGGACGACGAAGGGACCCGCGCGGAAAAGCGCTATCTGATTCGCAATGGGATTCTCGAGCGCGGACTCGGCGGCGAGCTATCGCAGGCGCGCGCTGGTTTGCCCGGCGTTGCGAACTCGCGCGCCGACAACTGGAATCGCCCGCCGATCGATCGCATGGCGAATCTCAATCTCGAAGTGGGCTCGACGAGTTTCGATGACATGGTGGCCGCGATCGAGCATGGCGTTTACATGGAGACCAACAGCAGCTGGTCGATCGACGATTCGCGCAACAAATTCCAGTTCGGCTGCGAGCGTGCGCGAATCATCGAGAACGGCAAGCTCGGGCATGTCGTGAAGAATCCGAACTATCGCGGCATTTCCGAGAGCTTCTGGCGCAGTCTTGCGATGGTTGGCGATGCGTCGACGGGTCAAGTGCTCGGCACTCCGTACTGCGGCAAGGGTGAGCCGTCGCAGATCATTCGCTGCGGTCACGCGTCCCCTGCATGCGTATTTCGTGACGTCGCGGTCTTCGGCGGAGATCGCTGATGAACGACACTACGATTGGGGCGGTCGCGGTTTCGACGCGTGAGCTCGAACGTGCGAATTTCAACGCGATAGCAACTGCGCTCGACCACGCGATTGGCAACGGCGAGCGTTACACCGCGTGGCTCGAAGGTGAATCATCCGACTTCGTGCGCATGAATCGCGGCAAGGTGCGCCAGGCGGGGCATGTCGAGCAGCGCATCCTGCGCGTGCAACTCGTGCGCGGCGCCCGGCATGCGTCGCACTGTCTCACGCTGGAAGGCGATGCCGCGAAGGATTGCAACGCCGCGGTCGCCGCAATCGATGGATTGCGAAGCGCACTGCCGGAGCTTGCCGACGATCCGTATCTGATGCTTCCCGATTCGGTGCAAAACAGCGATGAGGTGCGCGCGGACGAATTGCCGAATCCGGGAACGATCATCGAAAGCGTGCTCGACGCTGCGCGCGGCGAAGATCTGGTGGGTATCTACGCAGCCGGGCCGGTGTGGCGTGCGTTCGCAAACTCGGAGGGCCAGCGCAACTGGCATCTAGTGACGACTTTCAATCTCGACTGGAGTCTTTACTACCGCGCGGACAAGGCGGTGAAGTCGATGCTCGCGGGATTTGCGTGGTCGGACGAAACGCTGCGCGCGAAGATGGAACTGGCGCGCGAGCGGCTCGCGCTGATCGCACGACCGCCGAAGTCGCTCGAACCTGGTCGTTATCGCGCGTTTCTCGCACCTTCCGCGATGGAGGAAGTCGTCTCGCTCTTGCGGTGGGGCGCGTTTTCCGGTCGCGGCCTTGCAACCCAGCAAAGCGCATTGACGCGCATGGAAAGCGGCGAAAAGCTCGATCCGCGCATGACGATCTGTGAGGACTTCGCCGGAGGCGTTGCTCCGCGCTTTCAGTCGGCGGGGTTCACACGTCCTGCGCGCGTGCCGCTCGTGGAAAAAGGCGCATTGGTTGGTTCCCTCGTGAGTCCGCGGACCGCGCGCGAGTTCGATCTCACCGCGAATGGCGCAAACGAGTGGGAATCGCCGGAATCGATCGCGATCGAAGGTGGCACGCTGATGAACGCCGATGCCTTGAGCGCGCTCGATCGCGGCTTGTTCGTCGGCAATCTTTGGTACACCAATTATTCCGATCGCAACGCGTGTCGCATGACTGGCATGACGCGTTTCGCGACATTCTGGGTCGAGGATGGCAAGATCGTCGCGCCCATCAACGTGATGCGATTCGACGATTCGCTCTATCGGATCCTCGGCACGAATCTCGAAGCGCTGACCGATACACCAGAGCTCATGCTGTCATCGGAGAGTTATGGCTCGCGGCACCTCACGAGCGTCAAAGCACCGGGGGTGTTGGTGTCGGAGATGGAGTTCACGCTGTAGCCACAGGCGCCCCTGGCGACCCTGCCGAAATCGGATCGTTTGTTCGGAACGCATGGAGTCAGCGTTCTACCACGAGCGCCGTTGAACTCCGCGAACTGCGTCGAAATGCTCATCACGGCTCAAGATCGACATTCGATGATGCAATGCCAGCGCCGCGATCCATGCATCGTTCGCCGGAATCGGCTGCCCCGATCGCTTTAGCGCAACACGAACTGCGGCGTATTCAACAGTGACTTCCGGTTGAATAGGCAGCACGGCAAAGTTGTCCAGATGCTCATCGAGCCACTTCTCGTAGGTCGTGCGGTGTCGAGATCCTGCGATGCCGTACCGAAACTCGCCGAGGACAATCACGGGAATTGCGACAACTGTCTGCTCGCGCAAAATTCGCGCGACTTCGACTTCTCCATCGACGAATGCGGACAAGGCGTTGGTGTCGAGAATCACGCCGCAATCAGGTTCTATCTTCCGGTTCGACGATCTCAAAAGCCTCGTCGACCTGCGATTGGATCCTCATCGTTTCTTTGTGAAGCTTTCGCAGCTTGCCGAACCCTCGCATCCACGCCGGCTCGCTCGACGATCGTGCTTTAGCGTCGGCGAGGAGCTTTTCCTGAAGCGCTTCAGTAATCAGCTGCTTCAGAGTTTGGCCGCGCTCGGCAGCGCGCGACTTGGCCGTTCGGAACAGCTGATCCGGGATTTCGAGCGTGGTCTTCATCGACCCATATTACCATATTTACGGGTCGTGGGCTTGCCAAGCACTGATACCAACTACCGAATGTCTGACCGCCCGCAAAGGCGCTTCAGTCCGCCCCCACCATCGCCCCCTGCCACCCGCGCGGAATCGCCGACAAAAGCTTCTGCGTGTACTCGGCTTGCGGCGCACGATAGATTTCGTCGGAATCGGCCACTTCCACCAGCTCGCCCTGGTTCATCACCATGATTTGATCGCTGATGTATTTCACGACGGCGAGATCGTGTGAAATGAAGATGTACGAGAGGTCGAACTCGTCCTGCAAGTCCTGCAGGATGTTCAGCACCTGCGCCTGCACCGACACGTCGAGGGCCGATACGGATTCGTCGCAGATCAGAATGTCAGGCTTCAACGTGAGACAGCGCGCGATCGCAATGCGCTGCCGCTGACCACCCGAGAACTCGTGCGGATACTTGTAGAAAGAGACTTCGGGCAGGCTGACCTTGCCGAGCATCTCGAACGCGAGATCGGTGCGCGCCTGCGTCGAATTGCCGATGCCGTGAATCTGCATCGGCTCGGTCAGGATCTGGCCGACGGTGAAGCGGGGATTGAGGGACGCGTACGGGTTCTGGAAGATGATCTGGATGCGTCGCTTGTAGGGCATGAACTCCTTGGGCGACATCGCCAGGATGTTCTTGCCTTCGAACAGCACTTCGCCCGCGGTGGCTTCGTGCAGTCGCATCAGCGTAAGACCGACAGTCGTCTTTCCCGAGCCGGATTCGCCGACGAGGCCCAAGGTCTTGCCTTTGCGCAGCTTGAACGAAACGTCTTTGACCGCCTTGAACTCGCGCGTGCCGAACAAGCCCTCGCGACTGTAAAAACTTTTCGACAAATGATTGACTTCGAGAATCACCGGATCGTCGGCTGACACTCCGCGTGGGCGTTCCTCGAGGTGCTTCGGCCCGCCATGGCCGGTAAGGTAATCCTCGATCACCGGCAAGCGGTAGGGACGCCGATCGAGGCGCGGCCGGCATTGCAATAGTGCTTTGGTGTACGCGTCTTGCGGCCGCTCGAAAATCGCTTTTGCCGGCCCCTGCTCGCGAATCTCGCCGTTACGCATCACGACCACGTAATCGGCGATCTCACCGACGACCGCGAGATCGTGGGTAATGAAAAGCACCGACATTTGATGACGCTTTTGCAGCTCGGCGATCAGATCGAGGATCTGCTTTTGAATCGTGACGTCGAGCGCTGTCGTCGGCTCGTCGGCGATCAGAAGCTTCGGCTCGCACGCGATCGCCATCGCGATCATCACGCGCTGCTGCTGGCCACCGGAGAGTTGCGAGGGATAGGCATCGATCTTGAATTTGGGATCGGGTATTCCCACTTCATCGAGCACTTCGATGGAGCGCTTGCGGGCATTGCGCGGCGACAGATGTCGATGCAGCCGCAGCACTTCCTCGAGTTGATAGCCGACGGTGAACACGGGGTTCAGCGACGTCATCGGCTCCTGGAAGATCATCGAGATCTCGGCGCCACGAAGATTGCGCAACCGGCGCTGCGACACGCCCACCAGATTGCGCCCGCCGAACAGGATCTCGCTTCCTTTGTGAACGATCGAGTTCTCGGGCGGCAGCAAACCCAGCATCGCTAGCGCGGAAACGCTCTTGCCCGATCCCGATTCGCCCACCAGCGCAACTGTTGAATTGCGCGGAATGTCGAACGAGATGCCGCGCACGGCATCGAAGACCTCGTTGCCGCCCAGGCGAAACGAAATCGAAAGATTGCGAACGCTGACGAGCGGCTCGTCCGGCGCTTCGCTCGCGCCCGGCTTCACTGCCGCCTCATGCTGCTGATACTGGCGTTGCATCAATGCCCCTTCAGGCCCTTGAGCTTCGGATCGAGCGCGTCGCGCAACGCATCGGTGAACAAGCTGAATGCGGTCACGAGCAACGCCATCGCAGTTCCCGCGGCGACGAGCTGCCACCATTTGCCGAGGATCAGCTCGTTTTGCGCTTCATTGAGCATCGATCCCCACGACACGACATCGACCGGAACACCGAAGCCGAGGAACGACAGGATCACTTCGGCCTTGATGAAACCGACGACCAGGATCGAAAGCTGCACGAGAACGACGTGCGAGACGTTCGGGAAGATGTGCAAGAACATCTTGCGCCCGTTCGACGCCCCGATCGCATCCGCGGCCTGCACGTATTCGCGGCCCTTGTGCTTCAGATATTCGGCGCGGATCAAGCGGAACACGCCGGTCCAGCCGAGCGTGCCGAGAATCAGGATGATCGTCATCGTGCCCTTTTGTTGCAGCACCGCCGCGACCGCGAGGATCAACAACAGATACGGAATCGAGCTGAACACGCTGTAGAACCAATTCAGCACGTCATCGACCCATTTGCCGTAATAGCCGGAGAGTGCACCGAGCAACGTTCCGATGAACGTCGCGACGAACGCAGCCGCGAGTCCGACGAAGATCGACGTCTCCGAGCCCTTGATCGTTTTCTTCAAGACATCGCGGCCCCACTTGTCACCGCCGAAAGGCAGCGTCGCTGCGCGCTCTTGCACAGGGACGGGTGCAGCGGCGGTAGCGCCTTTGCTTGCCTTGATTTCGGCGAGCACGTCAGCGAGCGGATCGACACTGGCACCACTTTCCGCAGGCGCAGCAGGCGCCGGTGGCGTAGCGCCCTTGAGCTCGGCAATCACATCGCCGATCGGATCGACGACCGTCGACTGAAAGTTGCTCGCGAGCGTCGGGCCGGAGCCTTCCACCGACGCACCCGATGTGACGACTACGTCCGGCGCTCCGGCGAAGCTCGGCGGCGCATAGTTGACGCCCACCTCGCGTGACCAATCACGCGCGATCAAGCCAGTGCCGGACAGGATCATCATCACGATGAACGCGAGCACGATTCCGAGCGACACCATGCCGACGCGATCGGCTCGCAAGCGTCGCCAAGCGAGCGTCCACAAACCCGGTGAGACGTGTTTAGGAATGTCTCGCGCGATGCGCGGACGGTTCGCAGCAAGCGTTGCGGTGTTGGTCGCCATCGTCGTCGAGCCTTACTTGAGCTGCACGCGCGGGTCGACCGCTTTGTACATGAGGTCGGCCGCGAGATTGGCGACCATCGTCGCGACCGCGACATACACGGTGATTGCTTTTATCACCGGAAAGTCGGAACGCTCGACCGCGAGAATCACTTCGCGGCCGATGCCCGGAATCGAGAAGAAGCGCTCGATCAGGAATGCACCGACCAAAAGACCGGGCAACGTTGCCATGACGTGCGTGATGATCGGAATCGAAGCGTTGCGCAGCACATGCACCCACATGATTCGATTCTCGGACACGCCCTTGGCGCGCGCCGTGCGCACGTAATCCTGATTGATCTCGTCCAGCACGAACGTGCGATACAGGCGTAGGTTCGGCGCGGTGCCCACGACCAGTCCGATCAGGATAGGCAGCGACGAATAGACGAAAAGGTTCTCCCAGAAGCTGTTGCCCCAACCCTGCACGGGAAACCAGCCGAGCTTGTAGGCGAACACGTACTGGAACACGATGATGTAGACGAGAATCGAGATCGACAATCCGACCGTGCAGATGATCATCACGGCTCGATCGGTGAGTGAGCCGCGCACGTAGGCAACCGCGAGCGCGAGGCCGATTGCGAGCAGCGTATCGATGATCAACAACGGGACGAGCACGGTGAGCGATGGACCGAGCCTCGTCATCAATATGTTGCCGATGCGCTCGTTGGTGCTCCACGACGCGCCGAAATCGGCAGTGACGATCTGCTTTAGAAAAATGCCGAGCTGAACGTAAGACGGCTCGTCGACGCCCAGTTGCCGGCGAATGTTGTCGATCTGCTCCTGATTGCTGATCTTTCCCGCGAGAACGTAGGCGGGATCGCCACCGACCCAATTGAACAGGAAGAACACCAGCAGCACGACACCGAGCATTGTCGGAATCATCTGCCAAAGCCTGCGGACGATGTATGCAGTCATGCTGCCTCCGCGACGCCGCGCCGGGATCGCCGTCGTGGCTCGTGTACGTGGAAAGTATGGCGGCATCGGGGGCCGACCCGGGTTCACCGAGCGGCCCCCTGTTATTCACCAAGCTGCCGTACAGCCACCCTCCTCCTGCGTATTCGTTCGGCTCAAAGTGAAAACCTACTTTGAGCCGGGTTAAGCTTCCCAAAAACCGGTGGCAAAGCCACACGGTTTTTGGCAGAACTGCTGGAAAAAACGAGTGTCATGCAAGCGATGTACCTCGTGAGCATCAATTCGGCGCGGCCCCCACGTCGAGATACTGCCAATGCGAATGCAGTATCGGATGCTTGCGATAGCCTTGCACGCGCGGCTGCACGAGCTGATTGCGATAACGGCTGATCGTCAGTCGCCATGGTGCGTAGCCTTCGATGATGCGCGTCATGTCCTGATAGACCTTGTCACGCGCAGGACCCGGGGGCATGCGCACTGATTGCGCGTAGAGCTTGTCGTACTCGGGAATCCTCGCGCACGCGTTGTTGCTCTGGAACGTGTTCGGGCCGTACAGAAGCTGCATGAAGTTGTCGCCATCGGGATAGTCGGCAATCCATGACGCGATGCGGCTTTGCAGCTTGCATTGCTTCTCGAGTTTCAATAACTCGGGAAACTTGTCCTTGTGAAACTCGACGCGCACGCCGATCGCGTCGTACGACTTTTTTACGAGCTCGTCGACCTGCCGCGCGGCGGTGTCGGGGCGGGAGCTGTGGCGCACCACCAACGGCTTGCCATCGGGCAGCGTGCGAAATCCATCGGCGCCTTTTTTGTAGCCGAACTTGTCGAGCAGCGCATTCGCGCCCGCCGGATCGTATTTGATCGTCGACTGCCATTCACGATGGTGACCGACGACGCCGGGGGGAATTGGATACTTCGCTTCCACCGCCTGCCCGTTGCGCACGACCTTGATTTCCTCGTGCACCGGGTATGCCATCGCCATCGCGCGGCGCAATGCGATCTTCTCTTTGGTAAGCCCGCCCACGACCGGATCCTGCATGTTCCAGTAGATGTACGAGATTTCCGGATCGATGATGCGTGACAGGCGCACGCCTTTTTGCGCGAACTCGGGCTTCAACTTGTCGCCGTCGAGAACGTTCGGCGCGAGCGGACCCTCGAGATTCATGATGTCGAGCTCGCCGTTCTGAAAAGCGAGCAAGCGCGATTGATCCTCCTCGATGATCGAGATCTCGACGCGGCCCACGAGCGGCATCTTCTTGCCTTTCATCTGCGCGACGAGCTTCGCATCATCCGGATCGGTCGACGTGAAATTCCAGTCGAAGCCGCGATAGACGGGATTGGCCGCCAGCACGATCTTGCTGCTGCGAACCCATTGCTCCAGCTTGTAGGGTCCGGTGCCAACTGGATTCGCGAGCGCACGACCATCCGCACCCGCGTGTGCCTCGATCACTTCACGCGCGACCGCGGACGTCGGCTCGTGGGCCAGGACGTAGGGCAGGTTGTAATCGGTATCTTTGAGGCGGAAGCGAATGGTGTAGCGGTCGACCGCCTCCATGCCAGCGATCTTCTTGTCGTAATCGAACTTGCCGGATGTTTTCGCCTCGGCGGCAAGCTCGTCGAGCCCGATGAATTTGCCCTCGACCAGAAACGCCCAGGGCGAACGAATCTTGGGATCGATCAGGCGCTTCAGCGAATAGATGTAGTCGTCGGCGACAAGCTCGCGCGATTGGCCCTTGAACACCGCATCGGGAACGAATCGCACGCCCTTTTTGAGCTTGATCGTGTAGGTGCGGCCTTCGTCGCTGACCTGCGGCATCGCTTCGGCCGTCAGCGGAATCACTTTCGAAGGCCGGGCAAGATAGTCGTAGCTGAATAGCGTCTCGAACAATGCTTGAACGACCGTGCCTGAATACAGATCATGCACCGCTGCAGGATCGAAGCCGGTTTCCGCGACCGGAAACACGTCGCGAATCACTTTGGAAGCATCGGGCGCGGCCTTGACCGGGAACGCGAGAATCGCGAGCACCGCCGCGACCGCGGCGAACCGAACGATCGGCGAGCGAAAAAATGAGAAAAGTCGCGACATCGCGTTGTTGCGCCTACTGCCCGCGCGGCTCCAGGTCCATATAGATGAATTCGGCGTTCTTGATCGGATGCTTCTTGTAGCCTTTGACCCACGGCCAGATCAACTGGTTGCGCTCGCGCGACGATTGGAGGATCCAGGCGCCGTCCACTTCCATCTGCCGCGTCATCTCGAGGAACAGGCGGTTGCGCTCGACCGAGTCGGGGAGCTTCATCATCTTGTCGTAGAAAGCGTCGTACGCCTTCGACTCGTAGCAGCCGTTGTTGCTCTGGTGCGTATTGGGGCCATAGAGCAACTGCAAGAAGTTCTCGCCGTCCGGATAGTCGGCAATCCACGCCGCCTGCCACATCTGAAGCTGGCACGCCTTCGCTTGTTTCAAGTTGTCGGCGAACTTGCCCTGCTGAAACTCGATGCGAAGACCAATCGCATCCATGTTCTTTTTCCAAAGCTCGTTGAATTGGCGGTCGAGCGCGCTCGTGCCGGTTGCAAGCTTCAACACCAGCGGCTTGCCATCGGGCAGCGTGCGATAGCCATCGGAGCCCTTCTTGTAGCCGAAACGATCGAGCAGCTTGTTGGCAAGCGGCGGGTCGTAATTGTTCAGCGGCTTCCAATTCGGGTCGTGACCTACGACGCCGTAGGGAATCGGCATGATCGCCCTTACCGCTTGACCGCGACGGATCACGCGAATCTCTTCGTCGTAGTCGTATGCCATGACGATCGCGCGGCGCAACGCGATCTTCTCTTTTGAGAATCCTCCGACGACCGGATCGCGGAAATTGAAGAACGCGTACACGATGTCCGGATCGATTCCCCGATACAGCATGACGTTCTTTTGGACCCATTCGGGCTTCAGCTGCCGATCGGCGTCCATCACTTCGGCGCGAAAGGTTCCCGGCAAATTCAAGAGATCGAGCTCGCCTTTGTTGAACGCGAGCCAACGCGATTGCTCCTCTTCGATGATGCTGATCTCGACGCGTCCGATTTGGGGCATTTTCTTGCCCTTGAGCGCCTTAACGACCGCGTCGTCCCAGGCGGGATCGATGGCGGCGAAGTCCCACGTGAATCCGCGATAGACGGGATTGGCCTCGAGCACGATCTTGTTGGATCGTTTCCATTCCTTGAGAAGGTACGGTCCTGTGCCGACTGGATGCGCTGGAAGATCGTCGCCATACATCTCGACGACCTCGCGGGCCATTGCACCGAATGGTGCGTGCGCCATCGTGTATAAAAAGATGTAGTTCGTTTCCTTCAGCCGGATGCGAAGCGTGTAGCGATCGACCGCTTGCAGGCCCGACACGCGGGCGTCGTAGTCGAACTTCCCGTGGCGCTTCGCCGACTCGACCAACTCATCGAGTCCTTCGATCTTGCCTTCCAGCATGAATGCCCACGGCGAGCGAAGCTTCGGATCGACAAAGCGTTTGAACGAATAGACGAAGTCATCGGCCGTCAGCTCGCGGCGCTGGCCCTTGAAGGCAGGATCGGGCGGGAAATGAATGCCCTTTTTGATCCGGAACGTGAAAGTGCGGCCGTTATCGGCGACATCCGGCATCGATTCGGCGGCTTGCGGAACGAGCTTCGCCGGGCGGGCGAGATAGTCGTAGCCCAAGAGCCGCTCGAAAACCGCTTCGTTGACGACGTTCGAGTAACTGTCGGAAACGCGCACCGGATCGAAGCCGGTCTCGGCGGCGGGAAACACGATGCGCAGCACCTTCGAAGGGTCGGCCGCGTGCGCGCTCGCGGCAAGCAATCCGCAAAGTGCGAACGCGAGCATCATGACGCCGACCAAGGGCCGATCGCAGGTCCTAAGGCCCAGCCGCCGCGTCATGGTCGTGATACGCCTCCAAAAAATAAAGCCGCGCAATGTACCATAAGCTGCCTCCATTAAGCCGTGCTTAGGGGGCCCACCCCCACACTATGGCACGCGCCCTTTTGCGGCGGCTGACACGCCGCCTCGAGCCGTACGTCGATCAGATCACCGAGCATCCCTGGATTCGACGCTACGCGCCGGCACTGGCGGCCCCGGACCTTTGGCACCTGAATCGCCGTTCGAGTGCCCGCGCCGTCGCAATTGGACTGTTTGCGGGACTGATTCCGGGACCCTTGCAGGTGCTCGGGGCGGTCGGGCTCTCGATCGCGCTACGTGCGTACTTTCCGTTAGCGGCGATAACGACGCTGTACACGAACCCGTTGACGATCGTCCCGCTGTATCTGATCGCCTATCAATATGGCGGATTGTTCATAGCAGGTGATCAGAATATTTCGGCGCTGTCGCCGCCCGAATTCTGGTTTTCGAGCGCCTACCTCGCTGAGCTGTGGACATGGATGGTCGGGCTCGGCAAACCCCTCGCGTTGGGCCTTTTCTTGTTGAGCACAACGCTAGCGGTCATCGGCTATGCGGTGGTTAATTTCGCGTGGCGCTGGCAAACCGCGTGGCAATGGCAGCGGCGGTCCAAAAGGCG
>DATLOI010000053.1:0-20498 GCA_035536295.1 Casimicrobiaceae bacterium | reverse complement strand
CTTCTACACGCTATTCGATTACCGGATCGGCAAAGGCGCGAGCGGTGCGGCGGCGATCCTCAATTCGCATCTTGTCGTGCACGGCGCCTTCTCGATCAGCGCGACTGTCAGCGGCTGCTATCTGCCGATGGATCCGGGCGGCGAGAAAGTCGTGACGACAGCGGCTTCCACCGGCGGCTACACGTACTTCAGCACGAATCGTCCAACACCGCCATCGCCCTCTAGCTGCAACAACAGCCTGGGCATCGCAAAGGGGTATCGCTTACCGCTCTTTTGCGGTACGCCCGAATCGATCGAATACGCGGGTGGCGGATTGCCGCCCTCACCGGTGATCGGCGAAGTCGACATTCAGGTGCCTCCGCTCGATCCCGATTCCGGCGAACCCGACGAGACTCGGCGCGTTCCGTTCATCATCGGCGGTTACAACCTCGAGCTGTCGGGTTTGGCGGTGTCGCGCGTGCCGATCGTCGTGGATCCGACGCGGCGACGCACGTATTGGTTCAACACGACCGTGCGCTAGCGCGATCGAATATGTCGAACGCGTAGTCGATTCAATGGCGCTCGCTCATCGCGGGCGCCATTGCTGCACCCTTAATTCTTCGCTGCAGCAACGCGCCAGCGCGCCCACAACGCCGGGCCGTAGACATTCACGACGAGACCTGCAAAGACCAGCGCCACTCCGATGGCTTGCAACGTCGTGAGACGCTCGTCGAGCAGCAGCGCGCCGCTCGCGAGTCCTGACACCGGAACCAGCAACGCGAACGGCGAGATGAGCGCGGCTGGGTAGCGATGCAGCATCCGGTTCCATTGCGAAAAGCCGAACAGTGTCGCGCCCCACGCGAGAAACAGGATCACGATCCACGTGCTCCACGATGCAGTTGCGAGCGAGCGGAAGGCTTCGATCCCCCCTTCGGTCGCATACGACACGACGAACAACACCGGTGGTGCGACGACGCTCGACCAGACAACCAGGGAAAACATGTCGGCGCCCGCCGCGCGCTTCGCGATCAGGTTGCCTACTGCCCATCCGAGCGCCGCGACGATCATCACGATAAAGCCGATGAACGTCGACGACATGCCACCTGAAACCTTGGCGAGCCCGAGCAAAACAACGCCGACAAAGGCGATCAACGCGCCGAAAATATTCCAGCGATGCAACCGATCGCCCGCAAATGCAACTGCCAGGCCAATCGTGAAATAGACCTGCATCTGCATCACCAGCGATGACAATCCGGCCGGCATGCCGAGTTGCATGCCGAGATATAAAAGGCCGTATTGCACGACACCGATCGCAATCCCGTAAGCGACGACGAGGCGCCACGCCATCGCCGGCCGCGCAACGAAGAACACTGCGGGAAACGCCGCGAACACGAAGCGCAGTGCCGCCAGCATGAACGGCGGAACTTCGGCGAGCGCCCACTTGATGGGGACGAACGCGAACCCCCATAGCGTGACGACGATGAGGATGATGACGAGATCGCGAGTCGTGAGTCGGCCGTGCATTTAGGCGATGATAGCGGTCGGAACCTCGTGCGTCGGAGCAATCGCTAATGGGACCACTGGCAGGACTTCGCGTGCTCGAGCTCGAAGCGATCGGGCCGGGACCGTTTTGCGGAATGATGCTGGCCGATATGGGCGCCGATGTTTTGCTCGTCGATCGGCCGAGCGATCCGGCGCTTGGATTTGCACGCGAGCGCTGGAACGACGTGATGCTGCGCGGACGGCGCTCGATCACGCTCGATTTGAAGCGCGAGGAAGGTGTCGAGGCTCTGTTGACGCTCGTCGAACGCGCGGATGTACTGATCGAGGGATTTCGTCCCGGCGTACTCGAGCGCCTGGGTCTTGGTCCCGACGTGCTGCTTGCAAGAAATCCTCGATTGGTGGTCGGGCGCATGACCGGCTGGGGACAGGACGGTCCACTGGCCGCTCGCGCGGGACACGACATCGATTACATCGCCTTGTCAGGCGCATTGCATGCAATCGGTCGCACAGGCGACGCGCCGGTGCCTCCATTGAATCTCATCGGCGATTTCGGCGGCGGCGGCTTGTTGCTCGCGTTCGGCGTGGTGTGTGCGCTCGTTGAAGCGAAGCGTTCGGGGCACGGTCAGGTCGTCGATGCGGCGATGGTCGAAGGCGCATCGCTGTTGACGACGATGTTCTGGGGAATGCGCGCGGCCAATCGGTGGACCGAGCGGCGCGGCGAAAACGTGCTCGACGGCGGCGCGCCGTGGTACGAATGCTACGAAACAAGGGATGGAAAGCACATCGCGATCGGCGCGATCGAGGCGAAGTTCTATGCGCAGTTGCTGGCGTTACTGGAGCTCGATGCGAGTGACTTGCCGGCGCAGCATGATCGCGCAGGATGGCCGACGTTGCGTGAACGGTTCGTCGAAACGTTCAAGCGCAAAACGCGTGAAGAGTGGGTGCGCGTGTTCGACGGTTCCGACGCATGTTTCGCGCCGGTGTTGTCGTTCGACGAAGCGACGCGGCATCCGCACAACGTCGCTCGCAACATGCATGTAAAGGTGGGCGATGTGGTGCAACCTGCGCCAGCGCCGAAATTTTCGCGTACGCCCGGTGAAATCGGCGGCGCGCCCCCCGAGCGGGGCGCACGAGGCGGCGACGCGCTGCGCGATTGGGGTTACTCCGCAAGCGATATCGCGGAGCTCCGACGGCAGGGCGTTGGTTGGGAAGGCGCGCCGTAGAATTTGCGTTTCATTTACGTCGACGCTAGAATATCTGTTCCACGCGGCCGCCTTGCCTGATGCGTAACGCAACCCATTTTGCCGACGGCCGAACGCTCGATGTCGTCTGCCTCGGACGCTTCGGCGTCGACTTCTACGCGCAGCAGATCGGCGCGCGACTCGAGAACGTCACGAGTTTCGCGAAATATCTCGGCGGCTCTTCGGCGAACACCGCGTTTGGATGCGCGCGCCTTGGGCTTCGCGCCGGCCTCATCTCGCGCGTGGGTGACGACGCGCTCGGACACTTTCTGCGCGAGACGATCGCCGCCGAAGGCTGCGACATCTCGCATGTCGGCATCGATCCACGTCGTTTGACCGCCGCAGTCGTCCTGGGCATCAAGGACAAGGACACGTTTCCGCTGATCTTCCTGCGCGAGAACTGCGCGGACATGGCGATCACGGACAGCGATGTCGAAGAAACCTACATCGCGCGATCCAAAGCGCTTCTGATCACGGGCACGCACTTCTCGACCGAGCACGTCGATCGCATTTCGCATCTGGCGCTCGAGCACGCGCGGCGCAGCGACGTGCGAACGGTGCTCGACATCGACTACCGGCCGGTGCTGTGGGGACTTACCAAGCGCGGCGATGGTGAAACGCGGTTCGTTCAATCGGAGGGCGTCACTGCGCATCTGCAGCGCATTCTTCCGCGCTTCGATCTTGTGATCGGAACGATCGAGGAATTCAACATTGCCGGCGGCAGTACCGACATCATGACCTCGCTTCGCGTGGTGCGCCGCGTGTCGGGTGCGGTCCTGGTCGTCAAGCGCGGACCACTCGGATGTGCAGTGATCGAAGGGTCGATACCGAGCACGCTCGACGAGGCGTTCAACGGTCGCGGCGTGAACGTCGAGGTGCTGAACGTGCTTGGCGCAGGCGACGCGTTTTCGGCGGGGTTCTTGTCGGGCTGGGTCAAGGGGGAGGATTACGCTGCGTGTGCGCGTTATGCGAATGCTTGCGGAGCGCTCGTCGTGTCGCGCCATGGCTGCGCACCCGCGATGCCCACGCGCGTCGAGCTCGACCATTATCTCGCCAACGCAACCGCGATTCCGCGTCCCGATCAGGACGCGATGCTCAATCGCCTGCATCGTGTCACCGCGCCGCGCATCGCGCGTGACGAGTTATACGTGTTCGCGTTCGATCATCGCAATCAGTTTTTCGAGCTGGTCCAGCAATCGGGCGCGGAGGAATCGCGTCTCAAAAAGCTGAAACAACTTCTTGTCGATGCTGTCGCTGCCACGGAGTCTGCGCGTAAGGTCGCGGGCCGCATCGGCATTCTTTGCGACGACCGCTATGGTCAGGATGCCTTGAATGCGGCGACCGGTCGCGGCTGGTGGATCGGTCGTCCTGTCGAGACGCCGGGCAGTCAGCCGGTCGTATTCGATCGTGGACGCTCGATCGGGTCGGCATTGATCGCGTGGCCCGCCGAGCATGTCGTCAAGTGCCTCGTGCAATTTCATCCCGACGATGCGATCGACGTGCGCATCGAGAACGAAGCGCAGATCGCAGCGCTCTACGAAGCCGTGCAGACGAGCGGCCACGAACTGCTGCTCGAAGTCATTCCCTCGCGCGCGCATGCGGCGTCCGAGGATGCGGTGTTGCGCGCGATGAAGCGTCTCTACAACCTCGGCATCTTTCCGGAATGGTGGAAAGTGGCGCCGATGTCGCGCGAGCTGTGGCAGCCGATCGATGCGCTCATCGCCGAGCGCGATCCGCATTGTCGCGGCGTCGTGGTGCTCGGTCTCGGGGCATCGGTCGACGAGCTCGCAGCGGGCTTTCGCGACGCTTCGCAAAGCAAAAGCTGTCGTGGATTCGCCGTCGGCCGCACGATTTTTCATGAGCCCGCGCGCGCGTGGCTTGCAGGCGACATCGACGACGCGAAGCTCATCGCGAATGTACGCGAAACGTATGAATCACTGATCGACGCTTGGCAATCGGCGCGGGAGGCGCGATGAAGACCGTTCGTCTCACGATGGCGCAGGCGCTGGTCCGTTATCTCGCGGCGCTTCGCCTCGACGATGGGGAGCAGCTTTTCGCGGGGGTCTTCGCCATTTTCGGCCATGGCAACGTCGCGGGAATCGGCGAAGCGCTGTACGCAGCGCGTGATTCGCTGCCGACGTTTCGCGCGCACAACGAGCAGGCCATGGCGCATACCGCGATCGCTTACGCCAAGGCAAAAATGCGTCGGCGCATGATGGCATGTACGACGTCGATCGGACCGGGCGCGACGAACTTGATCACCGCTGCTGCCACCGCTCATGTGAATCGGCTGCCGGTGTTGTTTCTCCCGGGGGACGTGTTCGTGTCGCGCGAGCCCGATCCGGTATTGCAACAGATCGAGGATTTTCACGATGCCACGGTATCGGCGAACGACTGCTTTCGCCCGGTGTCGCGCTATTTCGATCGCATCGTTCATCCCGCGCAGTTGTTGAGCGCGCTGCCGCGTGCGATTCGCGTGCTCACCGATGCGGCGTGGTGTGGCCCGGTGACGCTTGCATTGCCGCAGGATGTGCAAACGATGGCGCACGATTATCCGGTCGAATTTTTCGATCCGCCTTCGATTCGGTTCGCCGCGTTTCCGCCGGCGCAAGAGGAGCTTCACGTCGCGGTTGCGACACTGCGCCCGGCCAAGCGTCCACTGATCGTTGCAGGTGGCGGCGTCCTGTACGCGGACGCGACCGATGCATTGCGCGCGTTTGCTGAAGCGCATGGCGTTCCCGTTGCGGAGACGCAGGCCGGTAAAGGCGCGTTGCCATGGGACCATCCGCTGCAACTTGGTCCGATCGGCGTCACCGGCGGATCGGCTGCGAATTCGCTCGCCCGTGACGCGGATGTCGTGCTTGCGATTGGAACCCGCTTGCAGGATTTCACCACCGGCTCGCATACGTTGTTCGCGAATGCGAAACGGATTGGACTCAACACGAACGCGCTCGATGCGTCGAAATGGCACTCGCTTCCGCTGCGCGCCGATGCGCGCGCAGCATTGATCGCGCTCGACAAGGCATTGCCTGGATGGACGGCCGATGCGGCATGGCAGAAGCGAGCGCGCGACGAAGCGCAGCGCTGGCGCGACGATGTGCTGCGAGTCACCGGCGCTCGCGATGTGCGCCTGCCCTACGAAGGTGAAGTGATCGGTGCGATTCAACGCTCGACGGCCGATTCGCCACGCACCGATGTCGTCGTCTGTGCTGCGGGCTCGTTGCCGGGCGAGCTGCACAAGCTCTGGCGCACGTCGGTGCCAGGCGGCTATCACGTCGAATACGGCTACTCGTGCATGGGCTACGAGGTTGCCGGCGGGCTTGGCGTGAAAATGGCGCTTCCCGATCGCGAAGTCATCGTCGTCGTCGGCGATGGTAGTTATCTGATGCTCAATTCGGAGATCGCGACCTCGATCATGCTGGGTCACAAGCTCGTCATCGTCGTGCTCGACAATCGCGGCTACGGGTGCATCAATCGCTTGCAGAAGAGTGTTGGCAGCGCGCCGTTCAACAACTTGCTCGACGACTGTTTGCAGCACGGTGCCGGCGCACCCGCCATTGACTTCGCCGCGCATGCGCGATCGCTTGGCGCCATCGCAGAGAATGTCGCTTCGATTGCCGATCTCGAAGCGGCGCTAAAGTGCGCGCGGGCGGCGGATCGCACGTCGGTCATCGCGATCGCGACCGATCCCTCGCGCGCAACCGAGATCGGCGGCACGTGGTGGGACGTTGCGGTGCCGGAAGTGTCGGATCGAGGCGAAGTTCGCAAATCCCGCAGCGAGTACGAATCGGCGAAGGAGGCGCAACGGCCATGACACCTTCGACGTTCGACGTTCGCATCGGCATCAATCCGATCTCGTGGAGCAACGACGATCTTCCCTCGCTTGGCGGGGAGATATCGCTCGAGACTGCGCTGACCGAGGGCAAAGCGATCGGCTATGAGGGTTTCGAGCTCGGCAACAAGTTTCCGCGACAGCCCGAAGCGTTGCGTCGCGTGCTCGCGAAGCACGAACTTGCGCTTGTGTCGGGATGGTATTCGGGGCGGCTTGCGCGCCGCTCGGTCGAAGAAGAAGTCGACGCCGTCGGGCCGCATCTCGAATTACTTGCGAGCAACGGCGCGACCGTGATGGTCTACGGCGAAGTTGCCGACGCGATTCAGGGCTCGCCGCGACCTTTGTATCAGCGTCCTCGCTTGTTTCGCGACCAACAGTGGCGTGAATACGGCGACAAGCTTACGGCCTTCGGGCGACATCTGCTGAAACGCGGCGTGCGACTTGGCTATCACCACCACATGGGTGCGTATGTCGAAGCGCCGGCCGACATTGATCGATTGATGGCAGTCACCGGCGACGAAGTGGGGTTGTTGTTCGACAGTGGACACATGACGTTCGCAGGCGGCGATGCAGTCGAATGCCTGCGCAAGCACATCAAGCGCGTGTGCCACGTCCATTGCAAGGACGTGCGCCCCAACATGATTCGCATGGCTCGCAATCGCGACTGGAGCTTTTTGCAATCGGTACTCAATGGCGCATTCACTGTTCCGGGCGATGGGAGCGTCGATTTCCCGGCATTGATCGGTTTGTTGCACGCGCATCGGTATCGGGGATGGCTGGTCGTCGAGGCGGAACAGGATCCCGTCGTCGCGCCGAGCTATGCATACGCGAAGAAGGGCCATGACTACTTGCGCGAGCTCGTCGACGCGGTGAATGAAACGAAGCGGAGTGCCGCATGAGCGTGCTCGTCAAAGCCCAGCGCGGTCGCGAGATCGTGCATGTCACGCCGCAATCCGCGGGCTGGAAGTACGTCGGCTTCGATGCGTATCGCTTGCAAGCGGGCGAATCGATCGATGTCGACCTCCCGGGACGGGAAATTTGTGTTGTCGTTCTCGTCGGGCGAGCGGATGTCGCCGTGCGCGGCGCGTCGTGGCGCGATTTGTTCGGCCGCGAAAGCGTGTTCGACGATGCGCCACCGGTTGCCGTGTATGCGCCGGATGGATCGCGCGTACGCGTCACCGCACGAACGGCGTGTGAGATAGGCGTTGCGAATGCGCCGGGCGGTGGCTCGCTTCCGCCACGCTTGATCGAGCCGCACACGATGAAGCGCAGCGTGCGCGGCAGCGGCGCGAACACGCGCTACATCTGCGACATCCTTCCGCAATCGGAGCCGGCCGAGCATTTGCTCGTCGTCGAAGTGCGCACGCCGGCGGGACACTCGTCGTCGTATCCGCCTCACAAACATGATCGTGACGCGTCGCCCGACGAAAGCGCGCTCGAGGAAACCTACTATCACCGGCTGAATCCTTCACAGGGATTCGCATTTCAGCGCGTCTACACCGACGATCGCTCGCTCGACGAGTCGGTCGCCGTCGAGGACCACGATGTCGTGATGGTGCCGCGCGGCTATCACCCGGTCGTGGTGCCGTACGGTTACGAATCGTATTACCTGAACGTGATGGCGGGCCCGACGCGTGAATGGCATTTCGCGAACGATCCTGCGCACGAATGGATGCTGAAACTGCGGAGCGATGCATGATCGATGTCGCGATTTTCGGCGCCGGAAGGATCGGAAAGATCCACGCTGGCAATATCGTCAAGCAACCTGGCGTGCGGCTGAAATACGTCGTCGATCCCGACGCGCAAGCCGCTGCGGGGCTCGCGAGGCATCACGAGGCAAGTGTCGGCACAATTCAAGGCGTCTTTGCGGACGCATCGATTCGCGCAGTGGCGATCGCCTCGTCGACGGACACGCATGCCGAATTGATTCAACGCGCGGCCGCAGCGGGCAAGGCGATTTTTTGCGAGAAGCCCGTGGACCTGGCGCTAGTGCGCGCTCGCGAATGCGCGGATGCGGTCAAACGCGCGAATGTTCCCTGCATGATCGGCTTTCAACGCCGTTTCGATCCGACCTTTGCAGCGGCAAAGGCGCGACTCGACGCGGGAGAAATCGGAACGGCCGAGCAACTCGTCATCACCAGCCGCGATCCCGGCGCGCCGCCGCTCGATTACCTGAAACGCTCCGGCGGCATTTTCAAGGACATGCTGATTCACGACTTCGACGTGTTTCGCTGGATTCTCGATGACGAAGCGGAAAGCGTGTATGCGACAGGCAGCGTGCTGACCGATCCGAACGTCGCGCAGGCCGACGATGTCGACGTCACCGCTGTTGCCATTCGCACCAAGGGCGGCAAACTCGCGTTGATCAACACGAATCGTCGCGCGGCGTATGGCTACGATCAACGTTTCGAGATTCTGGGCAGCAAGGGCATGTTGCAAGCGGGCAATCACAAGCCGACTGAAGTCATGGCGTGGACCGAGTCGAGTGTTGCGCTCGACAAGCCCGAACATTTCTTCCTCGAGCGCTATCGCGTCGCGTACGCGATCGAGATGGCCGATTTTTTCGAGAAGCTCGCAACCGAAAAACCAATGCGCACGTCGATCGAGGATGGCGTCAAAGCGCTCGAGCTTGCCGAAGCGGCGACGACGTCGTGGCGCGACAAGCGGATCGTGACGCTATGAGGCGGTTGCGCGTTGGGATGGCGGGCTTGGGTCGCATGGGTGCGCGTCATGCGCGCAATCTCGCGACGCGAATTCCAGGCGCGGAGTTGATCGCGACGAACAGTCCCGTTGCATCAGAGCGTGAGTGGTCGCAGAAGGAGCTCGGCGTTTCGCGTTTGTACGACGATTATGCGGCGCTGATTGAGGATCGCGAGGTCGAAGCCGTCTTCCTTGCCACACCCACGACCGAGCACGCCGATCAGATCGTTGCTGCACTCGAAGCCGGCAAGCACGTGTTCAGCGAGAAGCCGACGTCGCTGAATCTTGCGGATTGCCTGCGCGTCGAGGAAGTGGCGCGTGCGCATCCCAAGCAGAAGGCGATGATCGGCTACGTGCGCCGCTTCGATCCGAGCTACGTCGATGCGTATACGCGCGTCGCGGCGGGCGAGATCGGTACGGTTTTTCTCGTCAAGTCGCAAACCTGCGACCAGCACGACCCGTCCGGCTTTTTCGTGAAGTTCGCGCCGACGAGTGGCGGGATTTTTCTCGACATGAGCGTGCACGACATCGATACCGCGCGCTGGTTTCTCGGCGCGGCGAAGCCGGTTCGCGCATTCGCGACAGGCATCGTCGCGATCCACGAAGGATTGAAGGATGTCGGCGACCTCGACAACGGCATTGCGGTGGTCGAATTCGAGGGCGGCAAGATGGCGGTGCTCCAAGCCTCGCGCACGATGCCGCACGGGCATGAGACCAGCGCCGAGATTACGGGAACGACGGGGCGCCTGACAGTTGGAGCGGGCGCGCGCTTGAACCGTGTCGAAATCGCCGATGGCACCGGAATTCGGCACGAGTGCACGCCGACGTACTACGAGCGTTTCGAGCAGGCTTTCCTGCTGGAGCTCAATGCGTTCGTCGATGCGGTTCGCAATGACGCACCGTTGCCGTTATCGCTTCGCGATGCCACGGAGGCGACGCGGATCGGACTTGCGATCCAGCAGGCGCTGAAAACGCGCCGATCCGTCGACATCGACTGAAGCAAACGCTTTGTCGATCGCGCATCGCTATGCATTTCTGCAGCGCCTCTCGCGCGAAGCGGGCGCGTTTGCGCTCGACTTCTGGCAGCGTCGCGAAGAGCTTGTCGTCGAGATGAAAGGCCCACAGGATTTCGTGAGCTTCGCCGATCGTGCGGTCGAGGAAATGATTCGCGGCGCGATCGCGCGTGAGTTTCCGGATGATGCGTTTCTGGGCGAAGAGACCGGTGCCGATTCCTCGGGATCGAACGATCGAATCTGGGTCGTCGATCCGATCGACGGAACGCACAACTTCCTGCGCGGCATACCGTACTGGAACGTGTCGATCGCTTATGTTGAACACGGTGTTCGCACGCTCGGCGCGATCTGCGAGCCGGCGGTCGGCAGCGTGTATCACGCGATGCGTGGCAAAGGCGCATGGCGCAGCGACGAGCGTGGTGATGTTCAGCTGCGTGCAAGCGCAACGAGCGAGCTTCCCGGCGCGATCGTGTGCGTCGGCCATCACGACCGCTCGCCGGACTATCGCTATCTCGACGTGCGTCGCGCGTTGATGGATCGCAATGTCGCGTTCCGCAACTTCGGGTGCGCGGCGTTGCAACTAGCGCACGTCGCCGAAGGGCGCTACGACGCGTATGTCGAGCTCGAGCTTTCGTCGTGGGACGCGATGGCGGGGTTGCTGCTCGTCGAGGAGGCCGGCGGCCGCGTGGGACCGTTTCCCGGCCCCGGCGGACTCACCGTGCGTGCTCCGGTGATTGCAAGCACGAGCGGCATCGCATCAGAATTGATGACGCTCGTGCGGACATGCGCAAAGCTGGACGAGAGTTACGTCATCGATTGACGAGCAGCGGCAAGCGATTGACCCGCCGCAAGCTCCAAGGCACCTTGCGCACAGGACGTTCCTGCGAGTAAAACGAAAATTTACTTACGCGCGAAATCCCCCGCGAACGCCCAGGCGATGTGCTTTTCGTCGATGTATTTCCGAAGCGCAGCATTCGCCGCCGCAACGTCAACGTTCTCGATCGCCGCATCGATGCGAGCGGACTCGGCGAATGTACGCGACAAGAAGCTCTGCTGAACGAGAGCCCCCACGACAACGCTGTCCTGTGCGCGTGCCGTCCGTCGCTGCTCCAGCAATGCACGCTTCGCCGTGGCAACTTCCTCCGCCGTGAATCCTTCCTTCAATGCACGTGACACTTCCTCGCCGAGCGCGGCTCGCACATTCGTCAATGCATTCGCAGGAAAGATCGCGTAGAAGCCGATCGCGCCCTTGTCCTCGATCTGCCCCGGCTGCAGGAACGAGCCGACGTCGTAGCTCGTCCCCGACTTTTCGCGCAAGCGTATCGACAAGCGCGCATCGGTCGAGCCGCCGAGCACACGTTCTGCGATCGCCAGCGCTGGGTAATCGGGATCGAGATCACGCAACTTGATCTCCGTCGTGCCGAAAATGATCGCGTTCGGCTTGTCGGGTGTTTCGAAGCGCATTTCAACCGGTGTCGTCTGCTGATACGGGTCGCGCACACGAGTGTAAGGCGACGGCGACTTCCAATTCCCGAACAAATCTTCGATCAACGCGCGAATTTCCTTGGCGTCGAAATCGCCGACCACCGCGATCTCACCGTAGCTCGCACCGACGAAGCGTTGATGAAAGTTACGCACGTCGCCGATCGTCGCTTTGGCGAGCTCCGCGAGCCCCTCGTCGAGCGTCGATGCATAACGCACGTCACCTTTCGGATAGGGATTGTCGTGACGCGCGAGCGCGCGTTGCACAATCGCGTTCGGCTCGGTACGGGTGGCTTCCAACGCGGCGGCCGTCTGCCGCTTCAGGCGCTCGAATTCGTCTTCGGGAAAGCTCGGCGTGCGCAATGCTTCGGCCGCAAGACGCATCAGCGCCGGCAAATTTTCGCGCACGGTTTCGCCGCCTGCCGTCGTCGCACGTTCACTCGCGGAAAGGCCGAGCTTCGCACGAAGCTTGTCGAGCTCGTCCTCGAATGCCTGACGGTTTCGGACCTTGGTTCCGCGCGACAGCATGCCGCCCATCAGCCCGCCGACGGGGCGCGTGCCGAACAGGCTCTTTTCGTCGCCCTGGTGCAAGCGCATCGAAAAACGCACGGTGCCGCCGCGCGTCTTCTTCGGCAACAGCGCGACTTTCAATCCGCCCGGCAATGTGAATCGTTCGGTGCGCGCATCGAGGTTTGCAGTCGTAGCCTCGAACGCTTCACCTGCTGCAACCGACTCGTCTCCCTTGTAACCGGCGACCAACGCTGCGACATCCACCGCCGGCGGCACCGGCGCGCGATCGGGAGAGGCATCGGGAATGAACGTGCCGACGACGCGATTGGCCTCTTTCGTGTAGGCAAGCGCCGCGCGTTGCACGTCTTCGGGCTTCAACTTCCGCCACTGGTCGCGCGATAGATACATGAGCCGCCAGTCACCGGTGGCGATCGCTTCGGAGAGCGCCACTGCGAGCTTTTCCGGATCGTTGAACAGCGTGTCGTACGCTTTCATCGCTTTCGCACGTACGCGCTCGACTTCTTCGTTCGTGATCGGCTGCGTGCGGACCGCGGCGAGCGTCGCCAGCATCGCGTCGCGCGCGGGCTCGACCGGATCCTCGATCGCGACCTGCGCGAAAAACAGCAGCGTGCCGGCGTCGTGCAGCGTCAGCGCTTCGCCCTCGACACCGACGGCTTTCTTGGTTTCGACGAGTGCGCGATACATGCGGCCGGCCGGCGCCACGGTCATGATGTCGGCGAGCGCACTGATCGCAACAGAATCCGGATGCGCGCCTGACAGCGTGCGATACAGCAAGCCAACGATCTTTTGCGAGCCCACACGACGCACGGTGACCGTGCGCTCGCCATCCTGCACAGGATCGGCGGTGTAAAGGCGCGGCAGCGTGCGCGCGGGCTTGGCGATTGCGCCGAAATATTTCGCGATCATCGCGAGCGTTTTCGCGGGATCGATTTTTCCCGCGACAATCAGCACCGCGTTGTCGGGCTGGTAATAGGTCGCATAAAAAGCGCGCAGTCGATTGATGTCGACGTTCTCGACGTCGGAGCGCGCACCGATCGTCACGTTGCCGTAGTTGTGCCAATCGAACGCGAGCGCCTGCAGGCGCTTCCACAGCACGAGCTCCGGATTGTTCTCGCCGCTCTCGAATTCGTTACGCACAACGGTCATCTCGGTATCGAGATCGGCTTTGGAGAACGTCGAGCTTGTCATGCGCTCGGCTTCCATCATCAGCGCCCAGTCGAGACTTTCGTCGTTCGCAGAGAACGTCTCGAAATAATTGGTGCGATCGAAGAACGTCGTGCCGTTGAAGCGCATGCCGCGCCGGCCGAGCTCGATGAACACATTGGGTATCGACTTCGTCCCCTTGAACACCAGATGCTCGAGAAGGTGCGCCATGCCGGTCTCGCCGTAGTTCTCGTGGCGCGAACCGACGAGATAAGTGACGTTGACCGTTTGCGTGGGCTTCGTCGCATCGGGCAGCATCAGCACGCGCAGACCATTCGCGAGCGTGTACTCGGTCACGCCTTCGACGGTCGACCCGCGCGTGATGCCGGTGGGCAATGTCGCGGTTTGCGCATGGGCGATCGCGGCGAACAGCGCGAGACAGGCGATAAGGGTGATGCGGCAGGACGAAGCGATCGGCGACATGGCGGGAAGGCGAGCGAAAAGGACGGCGATTGTAGGGGGCGAGGCTTACGGAGACCTGAAGCGCATGCTTCCCGAGTCGAGAGACACGCTTGGCCGGCACGAACGACGCGCGTCCCGCCGGGCCGGACGGCGCCTCGCTTCGACACCGCGGGTCCTGCTTAGTGCCGAAGGTTGGGCGCTTAGTTGACGTTTACGTAAACGTCAACTAAGCTGGCGGGATCGTGTTGCCGGCCGCAGTCGCGTTACCCAGCGGGCAGGTTTACGCTTGCCGTACGCGTTGCCAAAAGAGGTTTCTATGAACGACACATCGCGTCCACCGCTTGCCGTCAAACCGGTCCACAAAGTGCGCTTCGTCACCGCGGCGAGCCTGTTCGATGGACACGACGCGTCGATCAACATCATGCGGCGCATCCTGCAGGCGACCGGCTGCGAAGTCGTTCACTTGGGGCACAACCGCGCGGTGGACGAGATCGTCGACTGCGCGATCCAGGAAGACGCGCACGGCATTGCGATCTCGTCGTATCAGGGCGGCCATGTCGAATACTTCAAATACATGATCGACCTGTTGCGCGAGCGCGGCGCAGGTCATGTCCGTGTGTTCGGCGGCGGCGGCGGCGTGATCGTGTCTGCCGAGATCAAGGAGCTGCACGAATACGGCGTCGCACGCATCTTCTCGCCGCAGGACGGCCAGCGAATCGGGTTGCAAGGGATGATCAACGAGATCGTCGCGGCGTGCGATACCGACCTTGCGCAGACCCTGCCGACGTCGCTCGATGCGCTCACCAAAGGCGACGCGCACGCGCGTATAGGCGCGCTTGCACGTTTCATCACGGGGCTCGAAGGCGGCACTGTGTCGCCGAAGCTGCATCAAGCGATGCTCGATGCTGCATCGAAAACGCAAGTTCCAACGCTCGGAATCACCGGTACCGGAGGCGCCGGAAAAAGCTCGCTGACCGACGAGCTGGTGCGACGCTTTCGACTGGATCAGGGCGATTCGCTGCGGATCGCGATAATCTCGATCGATCCTTCGCGTCGCAAATCGGGCGGCGCACTATTGGGCGATCGCATTCGCATGAACGCGATTCGCCATCCGAATATCTACATGCGTTCTTTGGCAACGCGTGATACGGGAACCGAGATCAGCGCGGCGCTTCCCGATGTGATCGCCGCGTGCAAGGTCGCGGGCTTCGAGCTGATCATCGTCGAAACGTCGGGCATCGGGCAGGGCGATGCCGCGATCGTGCCGCTCGCCGATCGCTCGCTGTATGTGATGACACCCGAGTTCGGCGCCGCGTCGCAGCTCGAGAAGATCGATATGCTCGACTTCGCCGACTTTGTCGCGATCAACAAGTTCGATCGCAAAGGTGCTGAGGACGCGATGCGCGACGTGCGCAAGCAATACCAGCGCAATCGCGAGCGCTTCAAGGAGGCGCCCGATGCGATGCCGGTGTTCGGGACGATTGCATCGCGCTTCAACGACGACGGTGTCACGGCGTTATACGTTTCGTTGAACGCTTCACTGGGATTGAAAGGCGGCGGCAAGGCTTACGCCGCCGCCGCGAATGTGAAGCAATCGACCGGTCGCAACGCGATCGTTCCGCCCGCGCGCGTGCGTTATCTCGCCGACGTCGCGCAGGCCGCGCGCGACTATCGCAAATGGGCGGAGGGGCAGGCGGATGTCGCGCGCGAGCGCCAGCAATTGCGCGCGGCGAAATCCCTGTTGCAATCGAACGTCGACGGCCTCGATGCGCTGATCGCCGAGCGCGACGCGCGGCTCGATGCTCGCAGCAAGAAGCTCCTGGACATGTGGCCTAAGACCAAGGCCGCCTACGCCGGCGACGAGTATGTCGTGAAGATCCGCGACAAGGAAATTCGCACAAGCCTCGTCACGACATCGCTTTCGGGAAGCAAGGTACGCAAAGTCGCGCTGCCGCGCTGGAAAGACGAAGGCGAAGTGCTGCGCTGGCAGTTGATCGAAAACGTTCCCGGCAGTTTTCCGTTCACCGCGGGGGTGTTCGCTTTCAAGCGCGAGAACGAAGACCCGACCCGCATGTTTGCCGGCGAAGGCGACGCTTTTCGCACCAACAAGCGATTTCACTTGCTCGCGGACGGCATGCCGGCGCAACGCTTGTCGACCGCATTCGATTCGGTGACGCTGTACGGGTTCGACCCTGATCGACGCCCGGACATCTACGGCAAGGTCGGCAACTCGGGCGTGTCGATCGCAACGCTCGACGACATGAAAGTGCTGTACTCGGGCTTCGATCTGTGCGACCCGAAAACGTCGGTGTCGATGACGATCAACGGGCCGGCGCCGACAATCCTCGCGATGTTCATGAACACTGCAATCGATCAGCAGTTGGACAAGTTCGCCAACGACAACGGCCGCGATCCGACCGAGGACGAAGCCGCGAAAATTCGCGAATGGACGCTTTCCACGGTACGCGGAACCGTGCAGGCCGACATCCTGAAAGAGGACCAGGGGCAGAACACCTGCATCTTCAGCACCGAGTTCAGCTTGAAGGTGATGGGCGACATCCAGGAATGGTTTGTCACGCACGATGTGCGTAACTTCTATTCGGTGTCGATATCGGGTTATCACATCGCAGAAGCGGGCGCGAATCCGATCAGCCAGCTCGCCTTCACGCTCGCGAATGGTTTCACGTTCGTCGAGGCGTATCTGGCGCGTGGCATGCACATCGACGACTTCGCGCCGAACCTCTCGTTCTTTTTTTCCAACGGCATGGATCCGGAGTACGCGGTGCTCGGACGCGTTGCGCGACGCATCTGGTCGGTGGCAATGAAAAATCGCTACGGCGCGAACGAGCGCAGCCAGAAGCTCAAGTACCACTGCCAGACATCCGGCCGCAGCCTTCACGCGCAGGAAATCGCGTTCAACGACATTCGCACGACGTTGCAGGCGCTGATCGCGACCTACGACAACGCGAACAGTCTGCACACCAACGCGTACGACGAAGCAATCACCACACCGACCGAGGAAAGCGTGCGCCGCGCGATGGCGATACAGCTCGTCATCAACCGCGAATGGGGCCTTGCGAAAAACGAGAACCCGAGTCAGGGGGCCTTCATCATCGACGAGCTCACCGACCTCGTCGAAGAGGCGGTGCTAAAGGAATTCGAAGCGATCGCTGAGCGCGGCGGTGTCTTGGGCGCGATGGAAACCGGCTATCAGCGCGGGAAGATTCAGGAAGAGTCGCTCTATTACGAGCACAAGAAGCACGACGGCAGCCACCCGATCGTCGGTGTCAACACCTTCCGCAATCCGCGTGGCGATGCGGTGCCGGAAAAGCTCGAGCTCGCGCGCTCGACCAGCGACGAGAAGGAGTCGCAATTATCGCGACTCGCGGATTTTCATGCGCGGCATGCGAGCGAAGCGCCGGCAGCCCTTGCGCGACTGCAGCAAACGGTCATCGACAACGGCAACGTATTCGGCGAATTGATGAATGCAGTGCGTAGCTGCTCGCTCGGTCAGATCACGCACGCGTTGTTCGAAGTGGGGGGGCAGTATCGCCGCAGCATGTAGCTCTATTCACTCCGTCCGGGTCGGCAAGCACGCATGACACCGCCGTTCTCACTCGTCAGGCGCACTTCGCTCGATGGAGCAAACGGAAAAGGGGGCTGTGCCGGCCCGCCAACCAGATAGCGCCCCGTGAAAATATAAGCCTTCGCATCGAAGTCTGCGCACACACGCCCGTTGGGACTCGTCGACGCATGCTTCAGACGAAGCGAACCTTGATCCAGAAGCAGCAATCCCTCGGCCAAAGAAAGCGACGCCTTCACCGTTTGGCCATCGATCGGCAAGTGCGCTCCGGGAACGAGCCGCGTCGAATCGACGATGGCGTCGAACTGTGCGCGACGATTCTCGCTCCTGACGTCGACCGACAAAAAGCCGCGATAGCGATTCGGATCGGAGGTCGATAGACCCGTCGTCGCGACCCCGAGCGCGGCGATCGCTGGGAGTCCCGGTACATCGACGCGCAGCGCAGCGGAGCTGTCCGCGACATCCGGGCCGCCATAGCTTCCCCACGTTGCAGCGAACGCTCCCGCAACGGCGCCGACTTCCGCGAGGCAATAGTCGAGCACTGAAAAAGGAGGGAAGCTGCTCGGCGACGTCAGGGCCTCGGCAACGCGTCCGCGACGCTCGTTGACAAAGCTTCGGACCGGCAGCAGCGCTGCAGTCATATCACCAACGTACGGCGTCAACAGTGCTTGCATGCGGTCGATTTCGGCGTTCAGCGCGGACTCGTTCCATATCGATGCGAGCAGGCTGTTGATGCGCGCTGCGTATTGCGCCCGCTCGCCAGGCTGTTCGACGAGCCTTCGCGCGATGGTCGAATAGGCGAATAGCGCCGTGTTCGGGTTCGGTTGGAAAGCGGCGATCGGAGTGCCGTCGCCCAAGATTCCGTCGATGCCCCATGGCAAGAAGTGAAACTTTCCGCTCGATGGATCGTTGTACAAGTAGAAGTTGTTCCGATTGCTGCTGTATCCGTCCCAGAAGCCGATCAGCCCTTCCATCGCCCAATAGGTGCGGAAGCGATCGAGGTCGATCACTTGGCCGAGAGACGCGTAGATCGCGCCATCGTCGGCCGCAAGGGCATCGACCACCCGCGCAAGATCGCTTCGATCGTTCGCGGATTCGTTCGTCTGGGCTTCGAAGGTGTTGATGAGGACGGGGTGGAAATCGCTGACCGTTCCCTCGTAGAGATTTCCCTTGTCGTTCGAGAAATAACGCGCGAGCATCGGCTTGCGGATTTCTTCGACGTTGACGTAAATGCCTAGGTCCTTGTCGTTGAGCCTCACGCGCGCGAAATTACACCGTGGCGCCGGCAGACCCGCGTTGGCGAAGAGCTGATAGCCGACGCATTGGCGAATCAGCGACGGATCCTGTTTTGCGTTGTTGAGCGTGAGCTTCTTTACACCGTAGATCCCGGCGTTGTCCCGGAATTCGTCGAGGTCGACCTTCAGCGCCGGCTTGGTCGTATCGAGCGAACCGAAAAATCCTTTCTTTCGCACCGCGGCCTGGGTGCGAGTTTGACCATCGATCGTGATATCTGCGGCGAACCACGTAAACGGATTTGCGAAGGGCTGAGCCAGGCACGCACCATGCAGCGTGGAGACAAGCGTCCGTTCCTGCGCACGCAAGCGGTCCCAATCGTCGGGCGGCATCACGATCTGAATATCGATCACTCTGGACGGATCGAACATTGCCGCCGTTGGATCATTCGCGCGTGCATTTTCGACAACCACGGCGCAGAGTGAGATGACGAAACAAATCAACGCTGGCAGTTTTTGCATCATGTGCTCCGACGTTGGATTGGACGTCTCTTTGGGGGGGTGTATTGTGTACGGGACGCTCATTTGGAAGGTACGCTCGTAGATGACGATCGGCGCCGGCTCGTCATTTCAATCGCGCGAGAGCAGCGATATCGGGGTTGAAGCCGATGCCGGGCGCGTCCGACAGCGTCACGATGCCATCGACGACGGGCATTGCAAACACTCGCTCCCGCAGGGGATTCGGATTAGCATCGACTTCGGCGTAGCTCGTGCGCGTGCCTGCTGCGGCGGTGAGATGCAGCGATGCGGCAAGTCCGACGCCGCCCGCCAGCCAGTGTGGACAGAACGCAACGCCCCGGCTTGCGGCGTGGCGCGCCACCTCGCGACAACCCGAAATGCCGCCCCACTTGCCGACGTCGGGCTGCACGAAGCGAAGATGGCCACCGTCGATTGCTTCCCGAAATGCCGCCGCGCCGCGGATGTTCTCACCCGCCGCGATTGCAACGTCGAGGCGTTGCGCGAGCACCTTCCAGACCGCGAGCGGCTCGTCGGCGAGCATCGGTTCCTCGATCCAGTGCGGCCGAAACGGAGCGAGCATCCGCATTCGTTCCACCGCTTCATCGAACGACCACGCCTGGTTCGCATCGATCATGATCGTCGCTTCGTTGCCGAGCGCTTCGCGCAGCGCCGCGAGATTGCTTCGGTCCGACTTGGCATTGAAGCCGACTTTGAGCTTGAACGCGCGATAGCCTTCATTGCGCTTGCGTAACGCAACGTCGACGACATTGTCCGGCCCGATTCCACTTGCGTAGACGCGCACGCGCGGATCGCGTCCGCCGAGATGTCGCCAGAGCGGTTCCCCTGCACGTCGCGCACTCATGTCCCACAGAGCCTGGTCGATGCCGCCGATGATTTGCGCGAACGGGCCCGGCTCGCCGCACTGGATCGCCATCGCTCTGGTACGCTGATCGAGCATCGTGCGAATCGCGTCCGCGTCGTGAGTGGCCGCATCAGCAAGAAGCGGCGCGAAAATGCTGTCGATCAAGCGCGCGCGATGCTCGGCACCCACCTGCGGAAAATTGCAGAACACTTCGCCCCACCCGAACGCACCATCGGAAGCGGAGACGCGAACGAACACCCCGGGGCGATTGCCCATCGATCCGAAAGCATTGGCGACCGGCGCTGCGATCGCCGCGCGCAACACCCAGCATTCGACTGCGGTCACAAACGCCGGCATCGTTGCCCCAGTGCGATGATCTCGTGTGTATAGTAGCCCGCGAATTTGTCGTGGAGTCC
>DATLOI010000052.1:0-16661 GCA_035536295.1 Casimicrobiaceae bacterium | reverse complement strand
CGCCCATCGCCGCGCGGCGATGGGGATTGGTCGAGATGTAGGGAATAGGTCCGGGAAGCGACGCTGCGTCGATATGAAGGTGACGTCCCAGCGACATGAGCGGCAACCACGCGTTGTGTGGCGGAAGCGGCGCGCCAATCTCGACGACATTGGCGATGCCTTCGATGGTGCGAAATAGATTGGTAAGTGTGGATGGCGTCTGAACGAATACAGTCGCGCCACGGTTTGCAAGCGACGCGGCGAATCGGACGAACTGGATCGCGTCGCCCAATCCTTGCTCCGTCGTCAGGAGAAGGCGCATGCCTCGAGCGTCGCGACCATCCCAGCGCGGTGTCGAAGGAATCGCCGAAGGGGCAAAGGCCGCGATCTGCTGTCGCGCTTCGTAAGCCTCCCAACCTTCGGCAAAACGTCCTTCGGCGAGCAATGCGAGCGCCAGGTTCCAGCGCGCTTCGGTGAAGCTCGGCGCGTGTCGCAGCGCTTCGTTGAATGCGTTGACAGCGCTCGCGGGATCGTTCTGTGCATGAAGCGCGAGGCCCAGATTGTTCCACGCACCCGCATGGTCCGGCTTCAGCGCAATCGCTCGACGATGCCAAGCGATCGCGTCCGCAAGGCGATCCAGCGCGGCGCAGACAATCCCGAGGTTATTGTGAAATTCCGGCTCTGAAGGAACCAGCTCGACTGCATGTAACAGCGCAGGCAGCGCCGCCGCGGGCCGGCTGCGCTGGTACTCGACCATGCCTTGATAGTGCAACGCGTGCGGATGCTCGGGCGCACGGGCAAGCGCGGCGCGGTAACTGCTTTCCGCTGCACCGAGATCACCGCGCTGTTGCGCTTCGATACCGCGGCGCACGAGCTCGTCCGGCGAAGCGGTGTCGCGTTGCGCGGTTGTCGGTGCAGCGATCGCACCGTGACACTGCTTGTAGCGCTTGCCGCTGCCGCATGGACAGGGATCGTTGCGTCCCACGCCGAACCCGCGCGCCGATGCGGCTTCGCTTTGCGCGAGAAGCGTACGCGCCTCGTCGTTGCCCGAATCAAGCGCCAACATCCGGCGAGCAATGACGATCGCCGGAGTCCACGCGGCCATCGCCACGCAGTTTCGCAAGAGCTGTGCGAGTTGTGGCGCGTGAACGATGTCATCGGTGAAATGCGGCACGAGCGCTGCAAGCTCGTCTTGCGCCATGACCCGACAAAAGTTGAAAAGACCATGAAATCCGAATGGCAGCCCGATCGGGTACGCCGCCTCGAACGCGAACCGGTCGGCGAGCGCGCCGTTCGCGAACGCGATTCCATAGTCGCGCTCGAGCCAGTCGCGACAATGCCGGGCGATCGTGATGTCCTCGGCCTCGACCAGCTCGACACGCGGGTCCTGCAAGGCCGTGAGAAGCGTCTTGGAGCGAAGCGAGAAGCCGCCGTTGCCGACGTCGTGGCCATCGTTGAACCAGAACCAGCGCGATCCGATGTAATCGCACTGCAGGAACGCGGACTGCCATGCAGCGGGGTTGATGACGTAGCCGTCCCATTGCACGAGAAGGACGTGCGACGTAGCGATGTGATCGACGAGTCGCTTCAGGACAAAGCGCGAGTAGTCATCGCGCGAGCGCAGCGGCTCGATCCGCTCGATCTCAATGTCGCGGGGCGCAGCGATTCCACTAGGAAGCGCATCGGTGAGGAACAGCGTCCGACCAAACCGGATTTGCGAACGCGATCGCTCGAGCGCGCGCAGCGCCAGTGAATGATGCAGCGTGTCGACGCATGCCAGCGTCACCTGCGCAAGGTCGATCACTTCAGACCGAAACGTCCGCCGGCGCTTGCGCGGCCTCGCTTTGCCGATCGACGTGCATGTCCGATGCGGTGTCGATCACGCGCGTATCGAGCCAATACGCATGGGCAATCCACATCGACCACATCGCGAGAAGCGGCGCGAGCGGCATGGCAGCCTGCCCGATCGAGCCGGTGGCAGCCATCAAAAGCCGCGACAATGGGCTGGTCGTGAGCACGATCACGATAAGCGCGCCAAGTGCGACGCCGATCGTCGCCGGCAACCAGTCGGCATCGCGCCATTGCCTGAATCCGAGTGCAACGAACGCCAACGCTGCCCACGGCAACAAATGCCAATTACCGAGTAGAAACGTGTGCTGCGCAAGCGCGGCGAGTCCGGGCGCTGCGCTGTCCTGCAATGGTGAGAGCGCAAACCGGTTCTGCGCGACGACGATCGTCGCGGCGACCCCGACCGCGAGCATTGCCGCCAACGCCTTGCGTTGCGTCGTGGGTGCGAAGCGCATGCAAGCGAATGGCAACAGCGCAACGCACCACAGCGCTCCGATTGCCGCACCTGTGGCGATGAGGCCGACAATCATCGCAACGCAGAGCCACGTGTCGCCACGCATCCTTGATCGCGTCTGCCGCCACGCGAAGACGAACGCGGCGAAAAGAAACGCGGTAAAAAGCATCGCGGCGGTGCCACCCAGCGCTGCGTGCGCGTTGATTAGCGGTAATGATGCGGTTACGCACGCGCCGGCGAGAGCTGCGATCGGCGTGACATTCGCCTCGCGCAACGCGCCGTAGGTGAGCAACGGCAACGACAGCCACAAGAACAGCCACGGCGCGTGCACGATCGTGTCGTCGAACCCGCCCGTGACCAATATCGTCCACACGTCGATCGCAGGCGTGAAAGCGCTGGCGCCCGAGAAGGTCGAAAGATAGGCGCCCGGGTTTCCCCACCCGTCGGCCATCACGAAAGTCCCAGGAGCGTGCAGAGCACTCCACACACGCGCGCGCGACACCGCATGCAGCCAAGCTTCCCAGGGCAGCGGTGGCTGCGCAAGGAGAGTGATCGCCAGCATCGATAGGCGTAACGCGAGCCACACGAGCAGCGCGAGCCATAGCCAGCGCAGGTGGGTGTCGATGAATCGCCCGGCGATGAAGGCGCCGATGCGGTGCAGCGCTGCGCGCACAATCGCCCAGTGCTTGATGGCGATGAACACGATGACAGCGACGATCGGGACTACTGCGGAAAAAAACGTCGATCCGATGCCGATGAACGCGATCGCGTGCATCCACATTGCGAGCATCAGAGCGCCAAGCGGATAGGCAACACCGAGCAGCAACGCGAAATTGCCGCGCGCGTGCATCGATTCCCGCAGCAACGCGGAAGCCGGGATTGCGCCGATGAGCAACGTTGCCGCGATTGAAAGAAGGACGACAATGACGTTCATTGCTGCATCACGCGAAACAGCGCGCCATCGGGAGTTATGAGCGCAAGCGCCGCAGGAACTTCGTTGCCGCCATCCCAACGCAGGCGCTGCGCGGCCTGGTTGTACTGAACGCCCCGACGTCGATAAGCGAAAATCCAGTCATCCGGACGCATCAGCGACGCTTCGGGAACGCCGTTTCGCACGACATCGAACCACGGATTGTGCGGATAAAAGTAGTAAGCGGCCCGAGCGCGAAAGTAGGGTGCTTCGGCGAACACGAACACGCGCGCCGGATCGCGGGGCATTTTCTCGCGCGCCTGCAGCACGAGTCGATAGAGCGCACTGTCGTCGGCGGAAAGATGCGCTTCGTGCATCGACTTGCCGCCAAAAGTTCGCAGCGTGACAAGCGATTGGCGCGCGAGCTCGAGTGTCCAGCGTGCGTCGGCGATCATCCACGCCGCAGCGAACGAAGCGATCGCGGCTGTTGCCACGGTCGCAGCGGCGCGATGTGGGTACCGCACCCGCGTCCACGCGCATCCGATGCCCAACACGAGTGCGACCGCAACAGCGAGAACGACCGGCAGCGGAAGATCCTGCGTATCGCTACCGCCGGCAACCGAATCGACCGAATGCGCACGCCAGCCTTCGAACGTGAACCATTCGCCGGCGCGCAGCATTGCAAGCTCGATCGCCCCAAACGGCCTGACAACGACCCCCCGAATCGCCACGCCTTCAGGCGGCGCCCTCGCAATCGCAATGCCGAGACCGCGAATCGTGCCGATCCAGTTGGGATCGTGTGCAATGACGATCGGACGCAAACGACCGCCGTCGACAGTCATGGGCGCGACATTCAGTCGATCGGGGCGGTAGCTGTTGCGCCACAGAAGGCGCACATCCGCGCTATCGGTCAGGCCGTCGACCGTCCATTCGACCGCCGAGTAGTCGCTCGATTTGAGCTCGATCGTCACGACGACCACGGCGGCTTCGTTGACACTTGGCGAAGTCACCTGTAATCCCCCGGGAATCGGTTGACCGCGCCCGCGCGAGACCGCGAGTCTTCCCGCGTCGAGCGCCATCGGATCGGCTGAGGGGAACCAGCTTCCAGGCACGTTGAAAGCCAGGTAGATGACGATCACGAACAGCATCGCAGCGGCCAGGAAAGCGGCCGCGCGGACGAGTGTTCGGAGGGAGAGCGACTTAGCCTCTTGCATTGCGGCGATATTGTGACGCATCGCGCGGGTCGCGCATCACCTGGGGTCGCGTCGACGGCACGTATAATCGCGGGCCCGCAACACAAGCAATGCAATGCGAATTCTGCAGGTCACCGAGGCGTTCTGCGGGGGCGTCTTCACTTCGCTCACGAGGCTTTCGAGCGGTCTTGCAAGCCGCGGGCACGACGTTCATCTCGCGTTTGCGCGGCGGCCCGAGACCCCCGACGATGTCGCCACGTATCTGCATCCTTCGGTGACGCTGCACGAGCTACCCTTGGTGCGCTCGATCGCGCCGATCGCCGACATGCGCGGCCTTTTCGCCGTGCGTCGATTGGTGAGAGTGCTGCGTCCCGACGTGCTGCATCTTCACTCGTCGAAAGCCGGTGTGCTGGGACGTGCGGCCGCATGGCTGACGGGTGATCTTGCGCACACCTACTATTCGCCGCGGGGACTGGCTTTTCTGCAGGAAGATCATTCGAAGCGCGCGCGCGCGCTCTACCGTATCGTCGAGCGCTTCGCAGCGCGACTCGGCGGAACGGTCGTTGCCTGTTCGCAAAGCGAGCTCGACATCGTGCGAAGCGATGTTCGACCGCAGAGATCGGCGCTCGTCGAGAATGCGATCGATGTGGATGCAGTGCCGGCGCGAGCAGCACGCGGCGATGGACGGCTTCGCATCGGCGCGGCAGGACGCGCGATCTATCACAAAAATCCCGAGCGCTTCGCCGAGCTTGCGACGCGCTTTGCTCGTGACGACATCGACTTCGTCTGGATCGGCGGCGGCGATGAGGCGCGTGTTCGCACACTCGCAGCTGCAAACGTGCGTGTGACCGGCTGGCTCGCGCGCGACGAAGCGCTGCGCGAAACGAGTCTGCTTGATATCTATGTGCATCCTTCGCGCTGGGAAGGCATGCCGATTGCGTTGATCGAAGCGCAGGTATGCGGTCTGCCCGCCGTGGCGAGCGATGTCGTCGGCAATCGCGATGTCGTGCGACACGGCATCACGGGGTTTATCAGTCGCGATGCCAACGAAATGGGCAACCAGCTCGCAAGGTTGATCGACGATTCGAGACTGCGCGACGAAATGGGCGAGCGTGCGCGCACCGAGTCGCTCGCCCGCTTCCGCCTCGAGCGCCTCGTCGATGATTTCGAGCGCGTGTACGCCGCTCGCTGACGTGCTGCTCGCGCTCGACGACTTCGCTGACCGGTTGCGCTGCCCGCAAAGCGGCGCAACGCTTACACGAGCGCAGCACGATGGGCAGGAAGTATGGACTGCCAATCAATCCGGGGCGGCGGTCCAATATCCGACGATCGATGGTCGTCCGGCGCTCGTCGACTTCGCGCATTCGGTAATCGATCGCGACACCGCTTTGCGATCGCACGGTGAAAGCTTGATTGCGCGACGTGACGGCCGCTTTGCCGGCGCAGCGAGGCGTCTGATGTCGGGAGGCAACGAAGTCGCTACGGCACACTGCGGCGATATGATCGAGCGCCTGCATGCGCAGTCGAGCGAGGGTGGCGCACCGGTCGTGCTGATCGTCGGTGGCGGGACGCGCGGCGCCGGCGCTGGTGCACTCTATGACGACCCCAGAATCGGTGTCATCGCGTTCGATATCTATGCGACTCCGCTCGTGCAATTCATCGCCGACGCGCACGCGATTCCGCTTGCCGATCGAAGCGTCGACGCAGTCTGGGTGCAAGCGGTGCTCGAGCACGTGCTCGATCCTTCACGCGTCGTCGAAGAAATCCATCGTGTGCTTAAGCCAGCAGGCATCGTCTATGCGGAAACGCCTTTCATGCAGCAGGTGCACGAAGGCGCGTTCGACTTCCATCGCTTCTCGCCGAGCGCGCATCGCTGGCTCTTTCGCGCGTTCGATGCAATCGACCAGGGAACGGTCGCGGGACCCGGGACGGTTCTGCTATGGTCGTGGCGCTATTTCATCGGCGGATTGACGCGCAGTCGCCTCGCTGGCGCGCTGGCTGCTGCGCCATTCTTCTGGTTGCGCTATTTCGATCGCGCGATCGGCGCGCGGCATGCGGCCGACGGCGCGAGCTGCGTGTTCTTCTACGGACGCAAGAGCGACCGCTTGCTGACGGTTCCGGAGCTCGTGTCGACGTATCCCGGTGCCCAGCGCTGACGCGGCTCGCGCACCCACAACGTTTCCAGCGCGATGTAGGCGAGAAGCGGCAACAGCGTCGCCTGATGTCTCAGGAACGTTCCGTAGTCGGGCTCGAATGTCGACTGCGTCAACGTGAAAGCGACGACCCACGCGGCAGCGAACACGAGCCGAGCGGATGCGTGGTCGCTGCGCCACACGCGTGCAATCAATACGCCGAACACCACGACGTTGAGAATTTCCCACAGCGCGAACGCGGCGTGCTGCAGCTTTCCCGACACGAGCATGTTCACGGGCAACAGCAGCTGCACGAGGGCAACCATCGCATTGCCGAAATCGGCGAGAAGACTCGTCGGTGGCAGCGCGTTGGCGAAAGCGGTGTCGCTGAAAAGATCGAGATCGCGTCCTTCGGTCAACGTGTTTCGCCAATCGGTCAGATACTCGCCGGTGGCGATGTGGTACGCGACGAGCATCGCGAAAAAAATCCCGAGCATCGCCACCCCGCCCGGTAGCGGCAATATGCGTCGATGCCGCACGATGATGAAAGCGGCTGCGAGAGCCCCGACAACCCCCCAGTACTTGCGAAAGAGCAGCGAATAGCCGATCACGATCACCGCCATCGTCACGACGCGCGTTAGCGTGAATCGATCTCCAGCCAGCACGAGCAGAAGCGCAAGCGCCGGCATCGCGTGGACTTCCTTCGAATACATGCCGGTGAAGGCGACCAATATCGTGTGCCAGACGAAGAACGGCAAAAGCAGGACGAAGCGCCCCCCGTTGTTCGAAAGCGCCAGCGCGATCAGCACTGCGGTCCACGCCGCGAGGTACGTGACATACGCAGCGGAGCGTGGCGCGTCACCAATGCCGAGAACACGATACAGATACGCTGTGTTAGCGAAGCTCTCGCCCAGCACGAAGCCTGTCGCGGCCGTCGCGATGTGCTCGCGGATGGATTCCGCGTCGAAAAAGTATTGCGGAGGCAGCACACGCGGCAGTATCGCGATCAACGCGATGCCGATCGGCAACATGAGCCACCACGAGGCGATCGACTTTCGCATCGGCCAACGCGATCCGACGGTGGAAAGTGAGGCGGTTGCGTCGGCTTTCATCCGCGACTTTTCAGCAACGAATCGAAGTACGCGATCGTGCGCTCGAGCCCTTGACGCAGCTCGACAGTCGGCTCCCAGCCGAGTGCGCTTCGCGCCAGCGTGATGTCGGGTTGACGCTGCAGCGGATCGTCACTCGGCAGCGCGGCGTGCACGAGCGTCGAGCGAGAGCCGGTGAGCTCGATGATCGTTCGCGCGAGCGTCTCGATCGTGAACTCGCGCGGATTGCCGAGGTTGATCGGGCCGGTCAGCGCGTCCGGCGAATCCATCAACGCAACGAGGCCGCCAATCATGTCGTCGACATAGCAGAACGAGCGTGTTTGCGAACCGTCGCCGTACAGCGTTATGGGCTCGCCTCGTAGCGCTTGCACGATGAAATTCGACACGACGCGCCCGTCGGCGGGGTGCATGCGCGGGCCGTAGGTGTTGAAAATCCGCGCGACCTTGATGCGCATCTTGTGCTGGCGGTGGTAGTCGAAAAACAGCGTCTCCGCGCAGCGCTTGCCTTCGTCATAGCACGAGCGAAGACCGATCGGATTGACGTTGCCCCAGTAGCTCTCGGCTTGTGGATGAACCTTGGGGTCGCCATACACTTCGCTCGTCGAAGCCTGCAGAATCTTCGCCCGAGTGCGCTTGGCAAGCCCCAGCATGTTGATCGCGCCGTGCACGCTCGTCTTGGTGGTTTGCACGGGATCGAACTGGTAATGCACGGGCGAGGCCGGGCAGGCGAGGTTGTAGATCGAGTCGATTTCTATGTAAAGAGGGAATGTCACGTCGTGCCTGATCAGCTCGAAATGCGGATTGCCGAGCAGGCCCAGCACGTTGTCGCGCGTCCCGGTGAAAAAGTTGTCGACACAGATCACGTCGTGACCCGCCGCGAGCAGGCGCTCGCACAAATGCGAGCCCAGGAATCCGGCGCCGCCGGTGACCAGTATTCGCTGGCGTATCAAATCGCGCATGTTGTATGAGGCGGCATGTTCGAATCAGTCGAAGGTGCGATGTGCTCGCATGTTCTCGTTGTTTCGTTCGCTGTTCTACCGAAAATCGTGTGGCTTTGCCACCGATTTTCGGGTGACTGCTTCGGCCGAAAGTAGGGGTGCACTTTCGGCCGCCCTAATAGGCCTGCGGGCTGCGCAGGCGGAATATCGTCATCAAGATGATGTACAAATCGAATCCCAGCGACCAGTTCTCGATGTAGTAAAGATCGTGCTGAACGCGCATCTCCATTTTCCACAGCTCATCGGTTTCACCGCGCCAGCCGCACACTTGTGCCCATCCGGTGATACCCGGCTTGATCCAGCTACGCAACACGTAGCGCGGAATCTTGTCACGATGAAAGTCGTTGAGCCACAACGGATGCGGTCGCGGGCCGACGACCGACATGTCGCCGAACAGCACGTTGATGAATTGCGGCAGCTCGTCGAGGCTCGTGCGGCGCAGAAATGCCCCGAATGGTGTGACGCGCGGGTCGTTGCGGCGCGCCTGCGGCACGTCTCCCGTCACTTTCTCATCGTGCACGGCCATCGACCTGAATTTCCACACGACGATCTCGCGATTATCGAGACCGCCGCGCCGTTGTCTGAAGATAACGGGACCAGGCGAAGTGAGCTTGACGCCGATCGCGATCGCGAGCAATACCGGCCAGATCAGCGCGAGAACGACCAGCGCGACGAGCTTGTCCTCGAGCCATTTCAACGCACCCTTCAAACCCGACAACGGCGACTCGGTCACGTTGATCACCGGAAATCCGCACACTTCGGTGAACGAGTGATTCAATAGCTGAAAGCCGAATATGTCGGGAACGAAGCGGATCTTGATATTGCGCGGGACGAGATCGTCGAGCAGCTCACGCACGCGGTCCTCCGCGCGAAGCGGCAACGCAACCCATACCTGATCGACAGTCTCGCGTTCGAGATAATCACGCAGATCGGCGACGGTGCCCCGCACCGGCACGCCGGAGAACGAGCCACCGGCGAGCGCGGGATCGTCATCGAAGAATCCCGCGACGCGAAAGCCCACCTGCGGCGAGCGCGTGAACCGTTCCGCGATTTCCTTGCCGAGCCTGCCGGCGCCGACGATCACGACGCGGCGTATTGCAACGCCTCGTCGATGCAGGCTTTTCAGCAAGTGCACCGAGGCGACGCGCACGAGAAACATTCCGGCAAGCGCCGCGACGCTCCATACGCCGAGCCACTGCCGAGAGAAAATCCGGCCGGTCTGCGTTGCGAACAGAAGCATGACCACGACGAGGACGACGCCGATCCAGCCTCCGAACAGTCGACGGATGCCGCGCAGCACGCCTTCATCGGGACGCCAGCGATAGACGTCGAACGCATTCAACACGACGAGCGACAGCACGAGTGCGGTCAAAAGCACCGTGACATAGTCGGGCGGCAGATCGATGTCGCCGAAACGAGCGTAGTAGCTCGCGATCCCGGTCAGCACGATGACCAACGGATCGACCACTTTCAGCAGCGTGGAGAACATCGACAGGATATGGCCGCGGATCGGTGCGTTACCGCTACAATCCGTGAAGTGCACGGATGATACCGCAACCGTCGCGAAGCCTCGCGATGCCTTGGGCCGGGCCCGATTTGAACGATCTTCTGATGACGCCTGACCGCTTCGATCTTTACGATGTACTGCAAGCGCTGCGACAGGCCATCGGGTTTCTCGTTGCCGGCGCGCTGGTCGGCGCGCTCGTCGCTGCTGTGCTCACCTATTTCATCATGCCGTTCGCAAGCGAAGGCATGCTCGGGCTGGGTGCCGTGGTGAAGGTCGATCCGCCTGTGAAATCCGAGCCGCCGTCCGTGCCGAATCAACCGGCGCCTCCGCCTGCGATCATCTGGCCGAAGATGATGCAGTTCGCCAAAGGATTGTCGCTTCCGGAGCTCAAGACCGAGTATCCGCGGCTCGATGGTGAGACGTTTCGCCAGTTCGTTGCTGCGCGAAATGTCGTTGTCGACAGCACGCTCGCACGCGTGATCAGGCGTCTCGCGAACGCGGACACGCGATCCGACGTCTTGAATCCGCAATTCGGCTCGACGCGCGCCGATCTTCGCGAGCTCGGCGATCAGGCAAAGGTCCAGGAGGCAAGTGCGCTCGGCATGCGCATTCATGTCGCGTCATTGGATCGCGAGGCCGCGCAAAAAGCAGTTGCGCTGCTCGGCGATTTCGTCGGGCAGGAGATCTTCGAATCGCAGGCGCGCGGGCTCGTCGCACGCCGGCTCGAGCAGCACGAGAGCCAGAAGCTCTCGTTCGACAACGAGTTGCTCGTGTTCCGCTTCAACATCGGAACGACCGAGGACAAGGTGTCGAGGCTGCGCGCATTGCGCAAGGAGTTTCCCGACGCAGCTGGCGGCGCCGGCCGGCAAGTGGTTTCGATCGCGGACGGCGGCGCGCGCTATCTGACCCCAACGGCGCAGATCGTGGGCCTCGAAGCCACGATCAGCGATCTTCGCCAGCAGATCGCGACGACCGAGCGCTGGCAAAAGAAAGCAGAGCTTCTCGCGGGCTATTACAACGACGCGAAGAATGTGCTGTCCAAAGCGGGCGATTCACGGGCGATCACGAACTCGCTCGACGCGCTGATCGATCAACGCTTCGCTTCCGCCAAGCAGGACGATGCCGTGCGCGAAGCACGTAACGAAGCTGCGTTGGACCTTTATGCATTACGCACCTTGCGCGATCAGGGCTTGCGCTTCGTATCGGGCCCCACGCCCGCATGGCGCGATGAGAGCCGCGTCTGGAAGAACGCGCTTGCCGGCGCCCTGATTGGATTGGTGATCGCCGTGCTGGTGGTTCTGCTCAGGTCGCGGCTGCGACAAGTCGAGGATCGCTAGTGTCTCGAGTCAGTGATTCGCTGAACAATGTTCGACTGGGCTATGTCGCCCACGCAAACGGGCCGCGTTCGCTTCCGGCCGCGAAGCTCTTGCGCGGCCAAGTTCAACACCTGCCGTGCGGGAACAACAATGCCGGGAGTGAACTGGCCCGATTTGCACAGCGAATTACTGATTCGGGACGCTAGAGCGCTTGAGCGCGGAAGACACGAGCAGGGCGGCAAACGTTGCCGCCGCGGGCGCAATATGCAGCAAGGCGCGGTTGACGGTCGTGTAATCGACGACCCAGTCGCCTGCCTGGGTGAAAAAGAACGTCCATGCAAGAAACGCGAAGCCGGCGCCGAGCGCCATCGCCGTCGCCTTGAGCTCGGCTAGCGAACGCCACCCGACAATCAGCGCGAGCGGGAACAGATACCACAAGAGATTCCAGCTTCCGAATGCGAACAAGTGCTGGACCAGCGATTCGACGACGCGATACTGCGTCTCTGCCGCATCGGGCGTGATCTTGCCGGAACCGAGATAGAGTCCTGCGGCGATCGTCACACCGAGCACCGCAACCGCCACTGCCGTGATGCGCGCCGGCGTCGTCCCGAAATAGGCGATGAACGCGCCGAGCATCAGCGTTCCGAGCCACGCGATGCCCGGAAGCTTGAGCAAGGGCAATAGGATCGCAACGCTCGCGAGAAGGAATAGCGCTTCGCGTTGCCTCGAACGCTCCCATTCGACGAGCGCGAGAGTTCCAAGCGCATAGGCGGCGGCGACGTGCAGATCCGCGTAGCCTGCGAGTGCGACGTGCGTGTCGAGCAGAGGCAGCGACAGCGCGAGATAGGTTGCCAGCACCGCCCAGTCGCGGTCGACACCGAGGCGGCGCAGTTGACCATAAATTCCACAGCCAAGCGCGATGAACGCCATGAGCCACGGCAGGTTCATCAGTGCGTCGTCCCAGCGCTTGAGCGCGAGTGTCATCCACGTCTGCAGCAGCGGAATCGTCGCCGGATAATTCGGCGCGGTGTCCGTGTAACCCGGGACGTTACGGGCGAGCCACTGGTCGTAGCCGATGAACGGCACGATGTCGCGAAGCGCGCTCCAAACCTTCGCTTTCGTGCCCCACTGCGACCACGCATCCCAGGCAAACAGCGGGCGCATCACGACGTCGACTGCGAGCGTCGCCACGCGCAGGACGATGAGCAGCAGCGCCGCATACGCGAGCCAATGCAGCACCGGGCTGTACGACGAGCTCACGCTCGTTGTGGGAGTCGGTGTGCGAACGCGCCAGCGCGTTGCCAACGTAACGCCGGCGATCGTCAAGATCGACAGCACGATCGCTGCGAACGTGATTCCAAGGCGCAGCCCGAGCGCATCCTGCGCGCGGAGCAGCAGCGTCAGCAAAAGAACACCGAGAAAATGGCCGTAGCCGACCTCGACCCATGCATTCGAGTTGCCGCTACGCGCAAGCGCGGCACGTAAGAGCGCGAATCCCGCAGCCCAAGGCAGCAACGTTGCGAACGAAAGCCGCAGCGCATCGATCATCGTCCGCCTTTCGGACCGACGCGATAAAGACCTGCGCCGCGCTGCGCGAGCAACGGCACGACGTCCAGGCGCCGCCCGTTGTTCCACAGAAGCTCGCCTTGCGAAGGATCGAGATGGACGTCCGACTTCTGATACAGCAACAGGTATTCGCCCGGCTTCAGCTGGAACGGCTCGCCCCAGCTGTACGCGAGTACGTTGTGGGGATAGAGGTGGTAGCCGGCGCGTCGACGAAAATACTCATGGTCCGAGCCGACGAAAATTCGTACCGGCTCGGTCGGGAGCTTCGCAATCGCGCGCTGAACGAAGCCGAAGAGATCACCGTCCTCCATCGCTTCGTGACGTTGCGTCCAATCGCGTCCACCAAAATCGTTCACCGTCGCGCGCGCCTGCCGCACGAGATTGGTTTGCCAGCGGAGGTCGAGCACGAGCCAGCCGATCAGGAACGGAATCACGAAAACCTGGGGCGGGAGTTTCACGCCGCGCTTTCGCGCAAGGAAAAGCAACGCCAACACCGTGAGCACCGCTGCCGCGAAGGCAAGCGGAGGCAGCCACGCACGCTGCTCTTCGCGACCGCCGAACAGCACGTTGATCGACTTGCCATCCCAGCGTTCGAACCGGCGCCAGCCGCGCAGGAAATCCCCGATCGCTGCGCCCATGCTCGCGCGCTCGAGCGTGACCGAGCGAAGCGACCACTTCGTGCCGTCCATCGCTCCCTTGACACCCAGCGCGATAAGCGCGAGCTCTCCCGACCAACCTCCGCTGCGGTCGATCAGCGTAGGCTGCGGCCGATTGAATGCGTCGACTTCGATGCGCTGATCCTGCACGCGACCGGCTTGTCCGCGTTGCACCCAGAGCAGCGCGAGCTCGACACCGTCAGGCAAAGCATCGGCATCGACCATGACGCGTCCGTAGTCCGCGGCATGCACCGGCTGTTGGCTGATCGCAAGAATCGTCAGCGGGGTATCACGCTTGTTCGCGACGACGATCGCATTGCCATCGATGCGCGCGTTGGCATTGTTCGGCACGAGCTGACGACCGTTCCGCAGAAGTGGCGGCACGTCGTCGCGGCCTGTTGTACCGACCACCCCGATCGCGACGCATACGACGAGGATCCCGAATGACACGATCCAGGCAACGACTGCAAGCGTTCCGTTCTCAAGCGTGCGCATGTGCAAGCCATGCCTGAAGCGAGATCACCGTCCACAACTCGTCGTGAGCGTCGCGCTTACCCGCGAGATGCTCCTGCCAGCGAGTGCGCACGCGCGATGCGTCGAGCAGTCCCTGCTCGCGCATCGTTGTTTCATCGAGCAGCGCATCGGCCCATTCGCGCAAGGGTCCGCGCAGCCATCGAGCGAGCGGAACGGCAAACCCATGCTTCGGCCGCTCGGTGAGCGCCGGAGGCACGAGCTCGGCGAGCAGCGAGCGCAACAGGTGCTTGCCGCGACCGTTCCTGATCTTGAGTCGCGAAGGAACGCGCCATGCGAACTCGACGAGCGTGTGATCCAGCAGCGGAACGCGCGTCTCGAGGCTCGTCGACATCGCCGCACGATCTACCTTTACCAGAATGTCGTCGGGGAGATAGGTGTGCGCATCGAGCAGCATCATCCATGCATCGAACGGGAGGTCGTTGTCGAGAGTGACAGCGAGAAAGCCTGGCGCTGACATATTCGAGCAAGTCGATGCGGGAACTGCTTCCTCGCGCCAGCGGCTCACCAATTGCTCGTACATCAGTCGCGGATCGTCGACGGCGACGATCGAGCGCAGCTTCGCGAGCTTTTCCTTCGCATGCACGAAGCGCTGCTCTTTCGGCAAAACTGCATTCGCGATCGATCCGAGCATTTCCGGCGAGGCGATCGACAACGCCACGGTTGCGCCGCGGCGAAGCGATTTCGGCATCGATGCCAGTCGCGCCGAGCGTGCGTAGCGCTCGTAGCCTGCGAACAACTCGTCGCCACCGTCGCCAGACAAGCAGACGGTCACGTGCTTTCGCGCCATTTCGGAAACGAGCAGCGTGGGAATCGCCGATGCATCCGCGAACGGCTCGTCGTAGATCGATGCGAGTCTCGGCACGGCGGCGAGCGCCTGTTCGCCACTGAGAATCTCCTCGCGATGATCGCTGCCAAGATGACGCGCAACAGCACGCGCGGCGGGCGCTTCGTCGAATGCCGCGTCCGAGAATCCGATCGTGAACGTGCGAACCGGTCTCGACGCCACGCGTTGCATTATCGCAACGATGAGCGAGGAATCGATTCCGCCGGACAGGAATGCGCCGAGCGGGACGTCGGCGATCAGGCGATCGGCGATTCCGTGCTCGAGCCTTTGTCGCAGCTCGACGCGCGCATCCGTTTCGTCGGCGATCGGATCGGCGAGGCCCCTGCGCGCGACTTCGTCAATGCTCCAATAACGATGATGACGGACGTCGACGCCGCGGGCGCCGTCATTGCGCACCTCGACGCGCGTCGCGGGTGCGAGCTTCGCAATGTTGGCGTAGATCGAGCGCGGTGCCGGCACATAGCCGAGTCTCAGATAAAGCGAGATCGCCGCATGATCGAGCGCCCCGTCGAAGCCCGGTGTCGAACGAAACGCATCGAGCTCCGATGCGAACGCGAAGCACCCGCCTGCGCGACCGAAATACAAGGGTTTCTCGCCCATGCGATCGCGGATCAGATGCAGCGTGCGTGTCGCGCGATCCCACAAGGCAATCGCGAACATGCCGTTGAGGCGCGTGATCGCCTGCTCGATTCCCCACTCGTCGATCGCCGCGAGCACGACTTCGGTATCCGAATGCCCACGCCATGTGCGAGGCGCAATCGCGTCCAGCTCGGCGCGCAGCGCGACATGGTTGTAAATCTCGCCGTTATAGACGAGGACATGGCGCTGCGACGCCGAGTGCATCGGCTGATGCCCTTCCGGCGAGAGATCGACGATCGACAACCGGCGATGGCCGAGCGCTACGCCGGCTTCGGCGTCGATCCAGGTTCCATGGTCATCCGGCCCGCGATGCGCGAGCGTTGTCGCCATGCGTGCGGCGACTCCCGCGAGATCGGACGCGGAAAGCGCATGCGTGAAGTCGAGAATCCCTGCGATGCCGCACATGGAAGAGCGAATGAAAACTACGTGCGAGGCGCACGTGCGAAGGCAGCGGAAGTCTACCGCGAGTGCGGAGCGTGCGTAACGAGTTGGCTCAGCGACCGGGAATGCGGCAGCAATTCGCTTGCGCCGATACGGTCACGGTCGTCGTGCCTGTATAGCGGCCGCGGCAGGTGGCATTCGTCGCGTTGACGCCCGCCCCGCGCTGTTTCAAGCGCCCTTGCGTGAAATCGCCGGTGGCGTCGCAGCGAACCGAAACGACGCGATAACCGGCGGGGCAGCTCGACGCCGTGAGATCGTAATCGCGCGTGATCGTGTTGAGTACCGCCTGCGTAACGCCGCCAGTCACGCAATCGAGTTGCGTAGCGGTCGGCGCGGCGAACACGCCGAACACATCGACGACGATGTTCGTCGGGCTTCCCTCGAACTCGATCTCCGCGGCACGTCCTGCCGATTGATCGGTCGTGACGATGCCCGAGTTCGAGACTTGCACACCGCTGCCGGCTTCGTACCAGTTCACCAACGCCGTCGAGGTCGTGACGCCGGCAGGCCGCGAGCCGATGAAGCCAGGTGCACC
>DATLOI010000051.1:0-17717 GCA_035536295.1 Casimicrobiaceae bacterium | reverse complement strand
AATCATGCACGACGTGAGCAACGTCGCGAATACGGCACTCTTGAACTTCGCCCACGTCATGCGCCGGTAGACGAGCGTCATCAAAAGCACGGCGAATGCACCGACGGCACCTGCATCGGTCGGCGTTGCAATGCCGGCGAGTATCACGCCGAGCGTTGCGAATATGATCACGACGACGGGAACAATGCCGACGATCAGTTCGCGCACGACGGCGCCGATCGACTCGGCGCGGTCCTCGAGAGGCAATGGAGGACCGAGCGAGGGATCGAGATAGCTCCGTAACAACGTGTAAACGATGTAGAGGAGCGATAGCGTCAATCCGGGAATCACCGCCGCCGCGAACAAGTCGGTAGCGGGAACACCGACGACCGGGCCCATCACGATCAACATTACCGACGGCGGAATCAAGATGCCGAGCGTGCCGCCCGCGGTGATCGCACCTGCGGACAAACGTATGTCGTAGCCGCTGCGCTTCATCGCCGGCGCGGCCATCACACCAAGCAGTGTTACCGACGAGCCGACGATTCCCGTCGCAGCCGCGAAGATCGTCGCCGTGACCAGCACTGCGAGGTAGAGCGAACCGCGCACACTCGCGAGGGCCAACTGAACGCCGCGAAACAAGCGCTCCATCAAGCCCGACTGCTCGAGGAGATACCCCATGAAAAGAAAGAATGGGACGGACGCGAGCGTGGGATCGCGCATCACGCCGAAGAACTGCAGCGTCATCAAATGGAGCGCCAGCGGGCCGAGCGAAACGAATCCTCCGATCAGCGCAACGGCGATCAACGTGAACGCAATCGGAAAGCCCAGAAAAATCGCGGCGAACAGCACCGCGAGGAGCACGAGCCCGAAAATTTCCGTGCTCATCGCGCGCCAACGCTCAAGTGGTGATGCCTTCCTCCGCGAGCGATGGTGTGTCCGGGGCTGCATCGTCGGGACCGAACGCGCGTTGCGCGCAGCGAATCGTTTCGGCGATACCTTGCAGCACCAGCAGCGCCGCCGTCAGCGGAATGACGAACTTGAACGGCCACACGATGGGCAGCCATGGGCTGGTGACGATGCGCTCGTTCAATTCGAACGAGCGCAAGAAATAGCCCCAGCCGAGCCAGCCGAATATCGCAATCGCAGGAAAGAACAGCACGAGATAGCAGACGAGATCGACGAGCGCGCGCGTTCGCGGCGACCAGCGCGAGTAGTAGATGTCGGTGCGAATGTGCCCGCCGCGCTGCAGCGTCCAGGCGGAGCCCAGCATGAAGAACGTGCCGTAAAGCATGAACGTCATGTCGTACGCCCAGACTGTCGGCGCGTTGAATAGATAGCGCGCGACGACTTCCCACACAAGCGACATCACCATCGGGATGATCAGCCACGCGATCGCCTTGCCGACCAATCGCGTGATCGCGTCGATCGCAGCCGCGACGCGAAAGGCGGCGGACGTCACGCGAGCCCCCGCACGGAACGTCTCCGGGCGAGGGTCTCGCGACCGATCGAATGCGTCACTTCGGCGGAGCTGCCAACGCCGCGTTACCGAGATTGCTGTAGAGATCGAGGATCTTCGTCCAGTACGGAACGACGGTCTTCGCGAAGTTGCGCTGCGAGTCGAGCACCTGCTTGAAGAATGCATCCTTCGCCGAATAACGGTCGAGCACGACGTTGGTCGCGCGCATGAATTCGGGGAAGAAGTCCTTCGGCGTGTCGTGGATCTGCACCTTGAACTCGTTACGGAGCCTCACGATCGCCTGCGCGTTGCGATAGACGTTGTACGTGTAAGTTTCGGTCATCGACGCCATCGCGGCGGTGCGGATGATTTCCTGCAAATCCGGCGAGAGCTTGTTCCAGACCGACTTGTTGATGATCACTTCGCCGATGTCCGTCGACTGATGCAGGCCCTGGAGGTAGTAGTGCTTCCACACCGTTTGCAGGCCGAGATTCAAATCGTCGGCGGGTCCGATCCACTCGGCCGCGTCGATGACACCGCGCTGCGCAGCGGGCACGATCTCGCCGCCCGGCATCGCGACTGCGGCGACACCCATTTCCTTGAAGATCTCGCCGGTGATGCCAGGCGGCGAGCGATACTTCATTTTCTTGAAATCGGCGGTCGAGGCGATCGGGTTTTTGAACCAGCCCAAGGGATCGGGTCCCATCGGCTGCACGAACAGCGGCTCGACGTTGACTTTCAAGACCTCGCTGTAGAGCTTTCGATAGAGGTCGTAGCCACCGCCTTCGAAAATCCACGCGATATGCGAGAGCTGATCGAGTCCAACCCCTGCACCTGCCATCGGATTGGAGAAAAGACCCGCGGCCGGATGCTTGCCGGACCAGTAATGCGTCCACGCATAGCCGCCATCGATGATTCCCTTGTCGACCGCGTCGAGAATCTCGAATGCGCCGACCACCGCACCGTCGGGCAGCATCTCCATTTTTACGCGCCCGGCCGACATCCGGTCGATGCGATCGCCCATCTTCTTCAACAACTCGAAGTAGATCGACGCCGTCGGAACCGCGGTCTGGATGCGCATGCGCACCGGCGCTTGCGCGGTTTGTGCCTGCGCCGACATGCATGCAAACGCGGCGATCGCAATTCCCGCGGCCATTGACGTGAAGCGTGCGAGTCTCATGCATCCTCCTCGTGGGTACCGCCAAAAAAGTGCTCCGTTGAGCGCGACCGACTGTAGACAGTCTTCACGCGATTGACAATACTCTTCGCGCCGCGCGAAAAGCGCTTCTGTTTCGAAAATCGAGAAATAAGCTTAGTCGTCGGAGCAAATTTATCGGCTTCGCGTGCGACGAGGTTCAGCGCTCGTTGGCGTCGTTTCGAAAATCGAGAATATGCATTGACCGAGGTGAAAGACACGTTCGATTACGTGATCGTCGGCGGCGGCACCGCGGGCTGCGTGCTCGCCAATCGCCTTTCCGCCAATCCGCACGTGAGCGTGCTCGTCGTCGAAGCGGGGCCGAAGGATCGCAACGTCTGGATCCACGTTCCGATCGGCTACGCGAAGACGATGTTTCATCCGGTGCTGAACTGGGGATTTTCAACCGACCCCGATCCCGGCATGGACAACCGCCGCATCTATTGGCCGCGCGGTCGCTGCCTCGGCGGCAGCTCGTCGATCAACGGCCTCATTTACGTGCGCGGCCAACCCGAGGATTACGACGCGTGGGCGGGCGAAGGCAATCGCGGCTGGCGGTGGCGCGACGTTCTGCCGTATTTCATCCGCAGCGAATCGAATTCGCGCGGTGCGAGCGAGACTCACGGCGCCGACGGGCCACTCGCCTGCTCGGACATCGGCGCAAAGCATGAACTGATCGAGGCGATCATCGCCGGCGCGCGCGAGCTCGGCGTGGAGCGCAACGACGATTTCAATGACGGTGCGCAGGAAGGGGTTGGCTATTACCAGCTATTCACGCGGCACGGGTTGCGATGCAGTACCGCGGTCGGTTATCTAAAGCCGATTCGCAGTCGCGCCAATCTCGACGTGCGCACCGATGCGCAGGTCACGCGTGTGCTGTTCGATGGTCAACGTGCGGTCGGCATCGAGTATCGGCGCGGCGGTTCACTGCATCGCGTGAATGCGCGGCGCGAGGTCATCCTCGCCGCAGGAGCGCTGCAAAGTCCTCAGTTATTGCAATTGTCGGGAGTCGGCCCGGGAACGCTGTTGCAACACTTCGGCGTGCCGGTCGTGTGCGATCTTCCGGGCGTCGGCGAGAATTTGCAGGACCATTTGCAATTTCGCCTCCTTTATCGCTGCACGAAGCCGATCACGACCAACGATGATCTCAACTCGTGGTGGCGCAAGGCCGGCATCGGCTCGCAATGGTTGTTGCGTCGCAACGGTCCGCTCGCGATCGGTATCAATCAAGGCGGACTCTTCACGCGCGCGCTGCCCGAGTCGACGCGACCCGACATTCAGTTTCACTTCGCCACGCTCTCGGCCGACATGGCCGGCGCGAAGCCGCATCCGTTCTCCGGCTTCACGTTCAGCGTGTGTCAGTTGCGGCCCACGTCGCGCGGCTTTGTGAGAATCGCCTCGACCGATCCCTTCGTGGCGCCATCGATGCAGCCGTATTATCTGTCGACCGACCTCGATCGTCGTTGCGCGATTGCCGCTGTGCGTTACGCGCGCTCACTCGCCGCCACCGCCGCGGTTGCGCCGTATGTCGAAAACGAGATACGCCCGGGCGAAGCAGCGCAGAGCGACGACGAGCTACTCGCGTTCTGTCGCGCCCACGGCGCGACGATCTTTCATCCCTCCGGCACGTGTCGAATGGGACGTGACGCGATGTCCGTCGTCGACGATCGCTTGCGCGTACACGGCGTGGAAGGACTTCGCGTCGTCGATTGCTCGATCATGCCCACGCTCGTGTCGGGGAACACGAACGCTCCCGTGGTGATGATCGCCGAGAAAGCAAGCGACATGATCGTCGAAGACGCGCGCGCGGTTCGCTAGCGCGCGAGCGGCGGCATCTTCCCAAAGCGCCCGCCATTGAAGTCTTCGATCGCCTGCGCGATCTCCTGCTGGCTGTTCATCACGAACGGGCCATAGCCTGCGATCGGCTCGTCGATCGGCTCGCCGCTCAACACGAGCACTGTGGTGTCGTTGTTGGCGGACAAGCTTGCATCGCTGCCCGCGCGATCGAGCACCATCATCTGCGCTTCACGAATAATCGCTTCGTCGTTGACCATCACGGTGCCACGCAGCACGACCAGGATCGCGCTGCGGCCCTCTTGCAATGGAAGTGTTACTTCCGCGCCCGCACTCAACCTCAAGTCCCATACATCGATCGGCGTGAACGTGCGCGCCGGGCCTTGATGACCGGCGTATTCGCCCGCGATCACCCGCACGGAGCCAGCGTCATCGGCGAGCTTTACCGAGGGAATATCGGCATCGAGAATCGATTGGTACGAGGGCGGCGTCATCTTGTCTTCCGCAGGCAGATTGACCCAAAGCTGCGCCATCTGCAGCGTCCCGCCGCGGCTCGCAAAATCACGCGAGTGAAACTCCTCGTGCATGATTCCCGAGCCGGCCGTCATCCATTGCACGTCGCCTTTGCCGATTCGGCCACCACTTCCCGTCGAGTCGCGATGCTCGAGCTCGCCTTCGTAGACGATCGTTACGGTCTCGAAGCCGCGATGGGGATGCTGCCCGACGCCACGTTGGCGCTTGGTGATGTCGAACGTCGTTGGCGCCGCGTAATCGAGCATCAGAAACGGGCTCGCTTCCTTGCCCAGCGTCGAGTACGAGAACAACGTGCGCACCGGGAAGCCATCACCGACCCAATGCTGTTGCGCATCGGTGTGAATGCTCGAGATCTTCTTCATGATCGTTCCCTTGATTCACTGACGTTGTGGCACATCGAACGTTCTGGCGATCGCTTGCGCCGCTCGCCGCAGCGCCGGCAGATGACCGACCGCCGCATCGAGCGGCATGCGCGCGACCGGTGCGTGCACGGCAACGCAGGCAGCAGTCCGCTTGCCGGTGATCAGTACGGGCACGGCAACGCAGACGAGGCCCGCCAGATATTCCTCGTTGTCGGTCGCGAAACCATCGCGGCGGATTCTCGCCAATTCTGCATCGAGCGTGCGCGCGTCGACCAGCGTGCGCTCGGTGAAGCGCTTAAGATCGAGCGAGTCGATCAAGCGCCGCCGCCGCGCGGCGGGCAAGGTCGCGAGCAAGAGCTTTCCACTCGCCGTGCAATGCAGCGGTACGCGTGATCCCGGCTGCAATGCCATCCGAAGCGGCCACGCCGACTCGACGCGATCGAGATACACGACTTCGCTGCCGTCGAGCATCGTCAGGTTCACGGTCTCGCCGACCTTGCGCGCAAGGGCAGTGAGGATCGCGTGACGCGGCGCGCGCACTGACGCATTGAGCATTGCATCGAGCGACAGTCGCGCAAGGCGCGGACCCGGTGACATTCGACCATCGGCGTCGCGCATCAACAAACCCGCCCGTTCCAGCATGGCGAGCATGCGGTGCACGGTGGGCTTTGGCAGTGCGCTCGTCGCAGCAATTTCTCGAAGTGTCGTCGGAGCGTCGGCGCCCGCAATGCTTTCCAGCAATGCGAACGCGCGCAAAAGCGGCGGCATGCGGTCCTGCTTCACGGCCATTGCGCTACTATATATCAAAAAATGGAACGGTACGGCTCAATTTATCGTTCGCAACACTTGCCAAGTCGCGCGCTCGGGCGGAAACTTCGCGTTCGCATTGGGTAACGTGGAAACGAGGAGAGCCAGGCAATGAACAAGCCGGTCGAGCTGCCGCAGGCCGTGGTGGGCCGACAGAAAATGACACCGTCGGAAGCGTTTGTCGAAACGCTGGTATCACGCGGGGTCACCGATGTATTCGGCATCGTGGGCTCGGCGTACATGGACGCACTCGACTTGTTTCCGCTCGCCGGCATTCGTTTCATTTCGGTGGCGCATGAGCAAGGCGGTGGTCACATGGCCGATGGCTACGCGCGCGTGTCAGGCCGTCACGGTGTATGCATCGCGCAAAACGGCCCTGGCATCACTAACTTCGTCACTTCGACCGCCGCTGCCTATTGGGCGCATTCGCCCGTCGTCGTGATCACGCCCGAGACGGGATCGATGACGCTGGGCCTTGGTGGATTCCAGGAGACCGAGCAGCTTCCCGTGTTCTCGAAAATCACCAAGTACCAAGCGCACGTCAACAACAAGGTGCGCATGGCCGAGCTCACCGGTCGGGCGTTCGATCGCGCGATGCTCGAGATGGGGCCGACGCAACTCAACATCCCGCGCGACTTTTTCTACGGTGACATCGAATGCGAGATTCCCGCGCCGGTTCCAATCGATCGCGGCGCGGGTGGTGAGCGCAGCCTCGATCAAGCGGCCGAGCTGCTTGCGTCAGCACAATTTCCCGTGATCATCGCAGGCGGCGGAATCGTGATGGGCGATGGGCAAGCTGAAGCTGTCGCACTTGCCGAGCTGTTGCAGGCGCCGGTTGCAACTTCGTATCTGCACAACGACTCATTCCCGTCGAAGCATCCATTGTGGTGCGGACCGCTCGGCTATCAAGGCAGCAAGGCGGCGATGAAGCTTCTTTCGCAAGCCGATGTCGTGCTTGCACTCGGTACGCGGCTCGGCCCGTTCGGCACACTGCCGCAGCACGGCCTCGACTACTGGCCGAAGCGCGCCAAGATCGTGCAAGTCGACGCCGATCCAAGAATGCTCGGTTTGGTGAAACCGATTTCAGTCGGGGTGTGCGGCGATTCGAAAGCGGCGGCGCTTGCGATCGCGTCGCGGTTACGCGGCAAAACGCTTGCATCCTCTGCGAATCGCGATGCGCGTCGCGCGAAAATTCAGGCGGAGAAGTCGGCGTGGGCAGCCGAGCTCGATGGCTGGACGCACGAGCGCGACGCTTGGTCGCTCGAGCAGGCGAAGGAATCGTCGCATATGCATCCGCGGCAAATGCTGCGCGAGCTCGAGCGCGCGATGCCGGCGTCGGCGATGGTGTCGACCGACATCGGCAACATCTGCTCGGTATCGAATTCCTACCTGCGCTTCGACGAGCCGCGCTCGATGTTCGCGGCGATGAGCTTCGGCAATTGCGGCTACGCGTTCCCGACGATCGTCGGTGCGAAAGTGGCAGCGCCGAATCGTCCTGCGATCGCCTACGTCGGCGACGGCGCGTGGGGAATGAGCTTTGGCGAGCTGCAAACTTGCGTGCGCGAGAACATTCCGGTAACGGCGGTCGTGTTCAACAACGGCCAGTGGGGCGCGGAGAAGAAGAACCATGTCGACTTCTACGCAAATCGTTTCCTGGGGGTCAATCTCGACAAGCAACCATCGTGGGCTGTCGTTGCGAAGGCGATGGGGGCGGAGGGCGTTCGCATCGACAAGCTATCCGACGTGGGGCCTGCTTTGCGAGATGCGGCCGCGGCGCAACGCAATGGCACCACGACCGTTCTCGAAATGATGGTGACACGCGAGCTGGGTGACCCGTTTCGACGCGATGCGCTCGCGTTGCCGACACGCCATCTGGCCAAATACAAATCGACCGAGATACGCCGATGAAATCGATGAACATGCAACGTCGTTCCGCATTGCGCGCGCTGGTCGCGATCGCCGGCGCGGCTGGTTTGCCGCGCGCATTCGCACAGGAGTGGCCGAACAAGCCGATTCGGGTGATCGTGCCTTATCCTCCTGCTGGAGGCACCGATGTCGTGTTTCGGATTCTCTCCGAGCCGCTTGCTGCCGAGCTCGGTCAACCTCTCGTCATCGAAAACAAGGGCGGCGCTGCGGGCAATCTCGGCACCGATCTCGCCGCGAAATCAGCGCCCGACGGGTACACGATTCTGTTCACGCTGTCGTCGCACACGATCAATCCCAAGCTCTACGACAAGCTGCCGTTCGACGTCGAGCGAGATTTTGTCGCGATCGCGCGCGCAGCATCGATTCCGCAGTTGATCGCCGTGCATCCGAGCGTGAAAGCGAACAGCGTGCAGGAACTGATTGCGCTCGCCAAAGCCGAGCCCGGCAAGCTCTCGTATGCGTCGGTGGGCACTGGTTCGCCGAGCCACATCGCAGGCGAGCTGTTGAAGCTTCGAACCGGCATCAACATGGTCCACATACCGTACAAAGGTGGCGGACCCGCAGTGACCGACACGATCGGTGGTCAGGTGCCGGTACTGTTCGTGTCGATGCCCGCTGCGTGGCAGCACGTGAAGGCCGGTCGCCTGCGCGGGCTCGCCGTGGCGAGTGACAAGCGCAGTGTCGTCGCGTCCGATCTGCCCACGCTCACCGAGGCCGGCGTACCGGATTGCGTCGTCAATTCGTGGTACGCGGCATTCGCGCCGGCGAAAACACCGCCCGCCGTCGTGCAAAAACTGAGCGTTGCATTCGCGCGCGTGCTCGACAAGCAGGATGTGAAGGACAAGCTGCTGTTGCAGGGCGCGGAACCAGCGCCGTCGACCTCCGCGGAGCTCGACGCCATCGTCAAGGAAGAGCTCAAGAAGTGGGAGATGGTGATTCGCGAGGCGAAGATTCGTCCTGAATGATGGGCGCGCCGGATCTTCTTCGACAGCAAAGCGTTGAGCGCGAAGTTGCGGTGCTGGTCGAGCGCGCGCGCATTGCGCAGCAAGTCGTCGATGATTGGAATCAGGAACGCATCGACGAGCTCGTGGTGGCCGCCGGTTGGGCGATCGTCGAGCCGGCGCGCAATCGCGCGCTTGCCGAGCTTGCAGTGCGTGATACGGGTCTGGGCGATGTCGCGGACAAGATCGCGAAGAATCGCCGCAAGACGATGGGACTGTTGCGTGATCTTGCCGGCGCGCGCTCGGTTGGAGTGATTGGCGAAAATCGCGATAGGGGCTTGGTCGAGATAGCACGGCCGGTCGGCGTGGTTGCTGCAATCACGCCGTCGACGAATCCGGGTGCAACGCCTGCGAACAATCTGATCAACGCGCTCAAGGGACGCAACGCGATCGTGTTCGCGCCATCGCCCAAAGGTACATCGACGCTGTCGCTGCTGCTCGAGTTCGTGCACGCCGAGTTGCAACGCGTCGGCGCGCCGCGCGATCTCGTGCAGATGCTTCCTTTGCCGGTGACGCGCGAACATACGCGAGAACTGATGCGACAAGCCGATCTCGTGGTCGCGACCGGGTCGCAGAACAACGTGCGCTCCGCGTACTCGAGCGGCACGCCGGCGCTCGGTGTGGGTGCGGGCAACGTGCCCTCGATCGTCGACGAAACTGCGGACGCTGCTGATGCCGCGGCGAAGATCGCGGCGTCGAAAACATTCGATCACGCGACGAGTTGCTCGTCGGAGAACAGCGTCATCGCGGTCGACGGTATTGCCGATCCGCTGATGGAGGCGCTGGCACGCGAAGGCGGCGTGCTGCTCGATGCAAACGAGGCGCAACGCTTGCAAGCCGCGATGTTCCCCAATGGACGCTTGTCGAGTGCGGTCACCGCGAAGTCAGCGGCGGACATCGCAATGCTCGCAGGCTTGGATCGCGCGGACCTGGCGCATGCGCAGTTTCTGATTGTCGAGGAGACCGGCGTAGGGCCGCAGCATCCATTCTCGGGCGAGAAGCTTTCGCCGGTGCTCGCGTTTTATCGCGTCGCCGACTTCAATGCCGCAGCGAGTCTAGCCGCGCGCATTCTCGACTATCAGGGCGCCGGTCATTCGGTGAGTCTGCACTCGCGTGTCGGGGAACGAGCCACAACGCTCGGCCTCACGCTTCCCGTCTGCCGCGTGATCGTCAATCAAGCGCATTGCTTCGCGACCGGCGGCAGCTTCGACAACGCGTTGCCATTCTCGCTGTCGATGGGCTGCGGGAGCTGGGGCGGCAACAGCTTTTCGGACAATCTCAACTACCGTCACTTTCTCAACATCACTCGGGTCGTCCATCCATTGCCCACAGCAGCGATCCGCGAACCGACCGAAGACGAGTTGTTCGGCGAATATCGTCGCCGTCGCGGCGCGTGAAAGCGGCGCTGGTTTCGACGTTCGGCGAAATCGTTCGCGAGCGCGAGGGCGCTGCGGGCCATGCACCATTCGTCGTTTCTCCCGACACGTCGGAGGTGTTGTCGTATGGCGCGTTGTGGCGAACGGTTGCAGCGCTCGATGCGATGTTCGACGAGCGCGGCGTCGATGCCGGGGAGATCGTCGGCTTCATGTTGCCGAACGGGATCGCGGCGGCGAGCGCATTCGTCGCCACGATGGCCGCGGGCCGAATCGTGGCCCCATTCAATTTGCTCGCGCAGGATGCGCATCTCGATTACGTGCTTTCGCATGCGCAGCCGCGGTTGCTTTTCACGACTCACGAATATGCAGCGCGACTTACGCCTGCGATAGAACGCGCCGGCGTTACGACCAGGCTCGTCATCGTCACCTCAGACTCGCTCGACCTCGATGCGAGCGATCATGGAAATCAGGTTCCGGACGTGTCGCCCGATTCGCCGGCGATGCTCATGTACACGTCGGGTACGACCGGCATGCCGAAGGGCGTGCTGTTGAGCCACGCCAACATGCTGCACGCCGGCGCAACGGTCGCGTCGCATCACGGATTAGGCGCGAGCGATCGCGTGTTGTCGTCGTTGCCGCTCTATCACATCAACGGGCAATGCATTGCAATGGTCAGCACGCTCGTCGCGGGCGCGAGCGCCGTGCTTCCGTATCGCTTCAGCACGTCGCAATGGTGGGGAATCGTCGAGCGCTTCACACCGACGTGGCTCAATCTCGTGCCGACGATCGTCGCTTATCTGTTGAACGGGCCGGACTTGACGCCAGCGCAAGCAAGCGCGGCAACGTATATTCGTTTCGCACGTGCTGCATCCGCGCCCCTTCCGCCCGAGCAGCAACGCGCGTTCGAAGCGCGCTTCGGCATCAGCATCGTCGAAGCGATGGGTCTCACCGAGTCGGCATCGATCGCGTTCTGCAATCCGCTGGAGCGCGCAAATCGTCGCATCGGAAGTCCCGGATTGCCGTTTGGCGTCGAGGCGCGCGTGGTCGACGCGACGCATCGTGAGTTACCCGACGACGTGTCGGGCGAGATCGAGATTCGCGGGCCGAGCGTAATGCTGGGTTATTACCGCGCGCCGGAGTTGACCGCCAAGGCGCTGCACGACGGCTGGTTTGCGACTGGTGATCTCGGCTATCGCGACACCGATGGCTACTACTTCATCACCGGTCGCTCGAAAGAGCTGATCATCAAAGGCGGCGAGAACATCGCCCCGCGCGAGATCGACGAAGCGCTGCTGAAGCATCCGGCGATTCTCGAAGCGGCCGCGGTCGGTGTTCCGGATGCGCGCTACGGTCAGGAGATCCTGGCGTGCATCGTGTTGAAGGATGGCGCAACACTCGATGCAGACGAGCTGATCATGTTTTGCATGCGTGAGCTCGGTCGTTACAAAACCCCGCGCTACGTCCGCTTTGTCAACGAGCTACCGAAGGGGCCTTCGGGGAAAGTTCAGCGGATGAGGCTCGCCGCGGAATCGGTTGAGCTCATCGGGCAATCGGAAGCGTGAGCACCGTCGAAATCGGTGGAACGTCGCCGCCTTGCAGCGCGAATGCGGTTTCGAGCAGCGCGAATACCTGCTTCGTCGCAAGGTCGGTGCGCTCGATGTAGAACCAGTGTCCATCGTGTCGCACGCGAATGTATGCCGACGCAGGAATCGCGTCGGACGAGCGCACCGAGAACACTCCCTCGAGCAAAGTGGGCCAATCGATCGGCGGGCCGTTGTTGCCGCGCGGAAGCGGCACGCGCCCGCTACGAGCGTCGTCCTCCGGAACGACAATCCCTTTCGACAGATAGCGCATCGCCGCAAGCACCGAGCGCGGCTTGACGACAATCGTTTGTCCGCCACCGCCCGTTGCGGCCGCAGCGAGCCGATAGGTCAGGTTCTTCGGATCGAGCGCGAGCCGGCGCGTGAGCTCCTGGACGTCGTCGCGCGACGCGGCGCTTTTGTCGATCTGCAGCGACAGGACGATGTCGCCGCGCGGATCGGGCGCGCTCGTGGCCTCGAGCCCGAGCTGGACCAGGCCTCGGTCCTCGAGACCGTCGATCAAATCGACGACGCGGCGGAACTCGGCGTTGTCAGGGATCGCGAGCGGGGCGAATTGCGTGGCCGACGGCGCGTTGGCGACACCGTTGATGCTATCGACGAGCACGAGCAGGATGTCGCGCAAATCCCAGCCCGCCGTGCGCAGAAGCGCAAGCGTGCGCAGCTCCACGGGCCGCAGCAACTGGCGTCCGAATTTCTCGCCGGTGAGCGGCTGGAACACGAACGAAGGCGTCTGCGAGTACGCGAGCGTCGGATTGATCAACGTGTTGGCACTCAACCCCGGCACCGCAGCAGCGGTGTTGCCGAATATGCCGAGGCTGCCCGCCATCGTCGCGCTCGTCGACACGCTGCTAATCTCGAGAAAGTAAGGCGATTCCGCGTAGCGCAACCTCACAAGATTGCGCAAAAGCTGCTCGGCGTTGGTGAGCTGCGCGGTCTCGTTGAAGCGATCCCGACTGTCGTGCAGCACGTGGCTCGCGATCGTCGAGCAACCACCAATCCAGAGCGTGCAGCACGAGAGAAGAAGAATCGCGAGTCGCATGGGAACGACGAGCCTAACAGCAACGCCGAACCCGTGGTCGGAGGCTCGACAAACGGCCTGTTATCATCGCTTGGCCCCTCGACACTCCCGCCGAGCGCGTCCGGCGATTGACTCCGGAACGCCGCATGCCGATCCCTACCGAGAACCGAGCGCTGCCGCAAGAGCCGCGCGAAACGCAACGCATCGCGTACAGCACCTGCTACATGTGCGCGTGCCGCTGCGGGATCAAGTTGACGCTCGAAGGCAATCAAGTTCGCTTCATTCAGGGCAATCGCGATCACCCGGTCAATCAGGGTGTGCTATGCGCGAAAGGCTCGGCAGGAATCATGAAGCAGCTTTCGCCGGCAAAGCTTTCGAAGCCTTTGCGCCGCAAGCCGGGCGCCGAGCGCGGCGAAGCGCAGTTCGACGAGATCGAATGGGATGAAGCTCTCGCGATATTGACCGCGCGACTCAAGCGCATCCGGGGGACCGATCCGAAGAAGCTTGCATTCTTCACCGGACGCGATCAGATGCAGGCGCTGACGGGCTTGTGGGCGCAACAGTTCGGCACGCCGAATTGGGCTGCGCACGGAGGCTTTTGTTCAGTGAACATGGCAGCCGCGGGCCTTTACACGATCGGCTACTCGTTTTGGGAATTCGGCGCCCCGGACTGGGAGCGCGCGAAGTATTTCGTGCTGTGGGGTGTCGCCGAAGATCACTCGAGCAATCCGATCAAGATCGGACTCGACAAGTTGAAGCGCAACGGCGCGAAATTCGTCTCGATCAATCCTGTGCGCACCGGATACTCCGCGATCGCCGATGAATGGATTGCGATCCGCCCTGGCACCGACGGCCTCCTCGCAATGGCGATCCTGCACGTGTTGCTTGCCGATGGCACGATCGATTTTGAGTTTCTCGCGCGTTACACGAATGCAGCGTGGCTGGTCGTACGGGCGCCAGGCACTCCCGACGATGGGATGTTCGCGCGGGACAATGAAGGGCGACCTCTCGTGTTCGAGGAGTCGCGCCAGCACTTCACGGGCGCCGTGACATTCGATACGCGTCCCGCATTATTCGGTAGTTTCATGCTCGATGGACGTCCGGTGAAGACGGTGCTCACACTTGCCGCCGAGCGTTATCTCGACGAGCAATACGCGCCGGAAGCAGTCGCCGATCGTTGCGGCGTGCCCGCCGACACGATTCGGCGGCTCGCGCGCGAGATGGCGCACGTTGCGTTCGAGCAGTCGATCACGCTTCCCGTGCGCTGGACCGACGTGTGGGGTCGCGAGCACGAGTCAGTCACGGGCCGGCCTGTCGCGATGTACGCGATGCGCGGCATATCGGCGCACAGCAACGGCTTTCACACCTGCCGGGCGTTGCATTTCATCCAGATGCTCCTGGGAGCGCTCGACGGCCCCGGCAACTTCCGCGCACGCGCGCCTTATCCAAAACCGATTCCGCCTCGGCAATTGCCTGCGAAGGCGTGGCCACATCCGAACACACCGCTCGGTGGCGCGCCGCTTGGATTTCCGACGCGACCCGAAGATCTCGCGGTCGATGCACTAGGCAAGCCGTTGCGTATCGACAAAGCCTATTCGTGGGAAGCGCCGCTCGCCGCGCACGGATTGATGCACATGGTGATTGCGAATGCGGTCGCGCACGATCCCTACGGAATCGACACGCTGATGCTGTTCATGGCGAACATGGCGTGGAATTCGTCGATGAACACCTGCGGCACGCGCGAGATGCTGCGCGCGAAAGACGACGACGATGAATATCGCATACCGTTCATCGTCGTCTCCGATGCGTTTCGTTCGGAGACCGTCGCGTTCGCCGATCTCGTTCTGCCCGACACGACGTTTCTGGAGCGTTACGACGCGATCAGCCTTCTCGATCGGCCGATTTCGGAGCCCGATACGCCCGCCGACGCCATCCGTCATCCGGTGATCGCTCCCGATCGCGACGTTCGTCCATGGCAGGACGTGCTGGTCGATCTCGGCGGGCGCCTCGACTTCCCGGCATTCACGAACTACGACGGCTCGCCGAAGTTTCGCGATTACCGCGACTTCATCATCCGTTACGAGCGTGCGCCGGGAATCGGATTCCTCGCCGGGCATCGCGGCGTCGACGGCGAGAAATCGTTCGTCGGCGAGCCGAATCCCAAGCAATGGGATGCCTACATCGCAAATCAATCGTATTTCGCCTGGCATCTCCCCGAGGGATTGCGCTGGAATCGCTTTGCCAATCGCGGCTATCTCGAATTCGCGAAGCAGGCGGGATTCACGACCGATATCGAGCCCATCGTGTTGCAGTTATGGTCGGAGCCGTTGCAGCGTTTTCGTCTCGCCGGCGAAGGTGTTTACGCAGGTCCCAAGCCGCCGAATCCAATCGATGCAAAACGACTCGCAAAATTCTTCGATCCGCTCCCGTTCTGGCACGCGCCGCTCGAAATGGAGCGCACCGACACGGAAGCGTTTCCCTTGCATGCGATCACGCAGCGCCCGATGATGATGTATCACTCGTGGGATTCGCAGAACGCGTGGCTACGCCAAATCCTTGCAGACAATTGTCTGTACGTGAACACAACGACCGCTGCCGCGCATGGCCTCGGCGACGGCGACTGGGCGTGGCTCGAATCGCCGCACGGACGCTTGCGTTGTCGCATCAAGACGATGGAAGGCGTCGAGCCGTCGACGGTGTGGACGTGGAATGCGGTGGCGAAGCAGGGAGGCGCGTGGGGACTGTCCGCAGACGCACCCGAGGCGACCACCGGATTCCTGTTGAATCACTTGATCTCGGAGCATTTGCCGCTTGCCGCCGACGAAGGCAACCGCCAGCTCACCAATTCAGACCCGGTGACTGGACAAGCGGCGTGGTACGACGTTCGCGTGCGCCTGTCGCGTTGCGCGCATCAGCATTCGGGCACCGAGCCGACGTTCGAGCCATTGCCGCGCGGGGCCGCTCCCAACGTGTTGCAATGGGGAGCACGCGTCGAATGAAGCTCGGCCTTCTCATCGATCTCGATACGTGCGTGGGCTGCCACGCATGCGCTACCGCGTGCAAGGAGTGGAACGGCGCCTCGGCAATCAGCGGACCGCTCGCCGACACCGATCCCTACGGCAGCGATCCCTCGGGCACCTGGTTCAATCGCATTCGGCACTACGAGGTCGGCGAGTTTCCAATCAGCAAGACAATCAACTTCCCGATGTCGTGCCTGCATTGCGAAGAAGCAGCGTGTGTCACCGTGTGCCCGACCGGCGCCTCGTACAAGCGCGAAGACGGCATCGTGCTCGTCGATCAGGATCGCTGCATGGGTTGCAATCTGTGCACGTGGGCGTGTCCCTATGGTGCGCGTGAGCAGGACGCGTGCTCGGGTACGGTGAAAAAGTGCACATTGTGCGTCGATCGCGTGTTCGATCAACGCTTGCCGGAAGAGGAGCGCCAGCCGGCGTGCGTGCTTGCATGTCCAACGCACGCGCGGCATTACGGTGATTTCGAAGACCCGAATTCGAAAGTCTCCCAATTGTCAGCGGAACGCGGCGGATTCAGACTCCTGGAATCCCTCGGCTACAAGCCGGTGAATCGTTATCTGCCGCCGCGTACGCCCGTGCAGATTCCCGTCGACAATGCGCAATCGATAGCGAGCGGCCCGCTCGGCAGGCTCGCCGCTCTGGCGCGTGCTGCGCTGGGCGTTTAGGTTCGACGCGGTTCGTGAGGCCCGCGCTTTCGGTCGTCGCGTTCACGGTGCTTGCCGGCGCAGGTATCGGCGTGCTCGTGCTCGTTGCGTTGCTCGATCTGATTGCGATTGTCAGAACCAGCGCAGGCACTGCGGATCAATCTCGCATCGCGGCCTTGGGATGGATCCTCGTCGTCGTCGGCCTCCTGTCCTCCGTTTTGCACCTAGGCCGCCCGACCGCCGCGTGGCGTTCGCTGTCGCGTCTTGCGACCTCGTGGCTGTCGCGCGAAGGGTTGGCGTCGCTTCTGTTGGTTGGAACCGCATTCGGCTGGATCGTCGCGATGCATTTCGATGCGCATGCAATCGTCCGCGCGCTTCTTTCCATCGCAACGCTCGTGCTCGCCTGGGTGACGCTCTATTGCACGGCGATGATCTACGCCAGCTTGAAGCCGATCCGCCAATGGCACACGCAGCGCGTGCCACTCGTCTATTTCGTGCTGAGCCATTTGTCGGGTGCGATCATCGTCGTCGGATGGTTGCGCGCGATCGGTGAACCGACGTTCGTGTTGGCCATTGTGACCGGAGCTCTCGTAATCGCAGCTGCTTGGAGCAAAGTCGACTACTACGCCTACATCGCCAGTGATGCGCACCGACTTTCGATCGAGGACGCGATCGGCGTTCCGCAGGGCGTCGGCGCACCGCGCGGCGGGACGGTAATGCGCGCACGGCTTCTCGACGTTGGTCATTCACGCGGGACGTTCTTGACTCGCGAGTTCGACTACAGACTCGTGCCGGCGCAGCGCGTGGCACTACGCACGCTGTTCTGGTTCGCGGGCCTTCTCGTGCCGGCGCTGTGGCTCGCCTTTGGTCTCGACGACTGGCACGCGGCGATCATCGCGTCACTTGCATGCTTTGCGGGGCTTGGTGCGGAGCGGTGGCTTTTCTTCGCCGAGGCTCGGCATACGGTGCGGCTGTATCACGGCCATCGC